>JAWUYQ010000123.1:0-22571 GCA_034110725.1 Flavobacteriaceae bacterium | reverse complement strand
AATTGATGATATTGTTTCAAACGCCAAACGATACCCAATGATGGCAGATAAGCAAGTGGTATTGGTTAAAGAGGCTCAAGATTTGAGCAGAACAATTGATAAATTGGAAGCTTATGCAGCTAATCCGCAACCAACTACAATTCTAGTAATTTGTTACAAATATAAAAAACTAGACAAACGAAAGAAGCTTTATAAAACTATAGAAAAGTCTGGTGTACTGTTCGAAAGTAAAAAGTTATATGATAATCAGGTGCCTGATTGGATACGTAGAGTTTTATCAGGAAAAAAGTATACAATTAACCCAAAAGCGGCTCAAATGCTAGTTGAGTTTCTGGGTACTGATTTGGGAAAAATAAATAATGAACTGGATAAATTACAATTGGTATTGCCTTCCGGTTCAGAAATAACTCCGATACATATTGAAGAAAACATAGGTATCAGTAAGGATTATAACAATTTTGAATTGCGTAAAGCTGTTGGTGAGCGCGATATTCTTAAAGCAAATAGAATTATTAATTATTTTGCTCAAAATCCAAAAGATAACCCTACCGTTGTTACAGTGTCATTATTATTTAACTTCTTTTCACAATTATTGCAATATCATGCTTTAACCGATAAATCACAGTTTAGCGTTGCAAAAGCATTAAAAATAAATCCGTTTTTTGTTAAAGAATATCAAGCTGCAGGGAAAAACTATCCAATGAGAAAAGTAAGTCAGTTAGTTGCTTTACTAAGGGAAGCTGATTTAAAGAGTAAAGGAGTTGGAGCTAGTAATTTACCACAAAGTGATTTATTAAAAGAGTTATTGTTTAAAATGATGAATTAAGGTTTATTTCTGTTAGACAACCATTCGTGTATAGGTTTTAGTACTAAATTGACAAGTAAGATTATTACAGTCCCAATTAGCGCCTCCATAAAATAACCAGCAGCTGAAAGGCATCCGATGGCAGCACTACACCAAACAGTTGCAGCAGTAGTAAGTCCGTGTACATTTAATCCTTCTTTAAAGATTATTCCAGCCCCTAAAAAACCTATACCTGTTACAACTTGACCAATAATTCTTGTAATGCCTTCACTTTCTTTATTAATATTAATAGAGAGTAGAACATAATGTGCTGCGCCTATTGCAACCAAGGTATTGGTTCTGATTCCTGCCGATTTATGGTTCCATTGTCGTTCAAATCCAATGAGCATCCCTGCGAAAGCAGCAGATAATAGCCGTATGGTAAATTCAGTAATTGTCATCTATTTCCAACAAGTTAAGTATCTTCTATTACTAAAGTTACTAAAATTTACGTTGTTATAAAAGTATGAATTCAATTTATGACCTTAAATAGGAGTGTTGCTAGTATTCTGTTTCTTTTCTGTTTTTGGGCTTAAAAATAAATAAATCCATAATACTCTAGATAATTTAAAGTTAGTGGTTGACAATAGTATTATTACCCCAATTATATATGGAATAATTCTCAAGTCAAATCCTTTTTCAAAAAATAGTTGGCCTATTAAATAGGTGATTATGCCTTCAGCAACAGTTAACACATAGCTAACATACATAGCTCCATAAAAAAAACCAGGTTCAACATGATATTTTAATGAACATGTAGGGCAACTAGAATTCATTTTTCCAAAACTGAAAACACTTTTATTAGTAAAAATATTTCCTTTTTTGCATTTAGGACATTTGTGTTTAATGAGAGATTTCAATAACATGATGTTTTTTTTGCAAAGTTAAGTGATGTTTGAATTTACAAATTGATAGAAACACGTTTTTACTAGGACAAATCACGCTTTATGTGTAGCTTTGATATATGGATTTTTTACCGATATTGAATATAAAACAATTTGAATTTAAAGTTGACGAGGGTGAATTCTATGCGAATAATTTTTCAACACATTTAGAAAAATATCATTCGTCAATAACAAAACCTCACAAACATGATTTTTACTTAATTGTACTATTTACTGAAGGAAAAGGAGTGCATGAAGTTGATTTTGATTCTTATCCCATTGAGCGAGGAGCGCTTTTTTTAATGAATCCAGGTCAAACCCATCATTGGGAATTCACTGAAGTTGCAAAAGGGTTCATTTTTTTTCATTCGAAAGATTTTTATAACTTATCATTTCCAAATAAAAATATTGACGACTACCCTTTTTTTTATACGTCATATAATTTCCCTTTTTTAATGTTAAAAGAAAAAGAGTTAGATTTATTTAGTCATTATTTCAAAATGATTCTTGAAGAATTTGAATTAAATGAATTTATGAGGTATCAAAAATTAGCACTTATAGTTGATTTATTATATATTGAAACTACCCGTTTGTATATTAAAACAGAACAAAATGATGTTCATAAAGTTGAAAAAGGAGTTATTTGGTTTAGGAAATTAGAGCAGTTAATTGATCAAAATTTTCTTACTATGAAAAAAGCCAGTGACTACGCATTTGAATTAAATGTAAGTACCAAGCATTTAAATAAAGTTGTAATTAATACAGTTGGGAAATCAACAACGGATTTAATTCATCAACGTATTTTATTAGAAGCAAAAAGACTGTTAACTCATGGAGAGTTAACAGTACAAGAAATTGCTTTTGAATTGGGATATGATGATGCATCATATTTTTCAAGACTGTTTAAAAGTAAATGTGGGGTTTCCCCTTCAATATTTTCAAAAAAATATATTAACAAATAACTTTTTCAATTTTGGAAGGTGTTAATTTACGAACGGGTCAGCCCATTTTTCATTGGTATATACATCTGTTCCAGATAAAGTTTTTAAGAAGCTAACCAGATTATTTTTTTCATTATTAGTCATATTTAAGTTTTGTAAATTACCACCTGGCTTTAATCTTTGATCTAATTGTGCATTGTCTGATCCTGTAGGTATTTGGTTGTAATGCTCAATAACTGAATTGATATTTGATATACTAGTATGCATTAATCCTCCGTTTAATGTGCCATCAACTTTGAACAAATCTCTTAAAGAAGGAGCTCTTGTTACTGTTAAATCTGTTCCAATGGTATTTAATACTCCAATAATACCATTGTTTAAAGTATTAGGGTCAATGTCAAATTCTGGAGCTGAATGACAACCCGAGCAACCAACACCACCTCCCGTTCTAACTCCAAATCCATCAAAAGTAGGCGGAGCTAAAAATAATTGTTTACCAGCATTTTCTTCAGCTGTAAAATTTGCAAATTGAGATTGATCATTTGGGGCTAGCGTTCTTCCTACATCATATTTAGAATCAAATGATTGTATACTTCTTATAAATTGTGCTAATGCATTTTGTATGCGTTGTTCAGTAATGGTATTATCACCAAATGCAAAGCCAAATAATTCAGGATAATATTCAACATCATTAAGCTTAATAATTAAATCATTAAAGTTCCCATCTCCGTTTGTACCACTGAATCCCATTTCATTATGGTCTTGAATTGGCATTGTAGTTTGTTCTTCTAAAGTATTAGCTCGTTCATCCCAAAAAAACTTTGCTTCACTAGAAAAACGAGTATTTATTAAACGCATAGAATGTCTACCAGTTACTCCGTTTACTCCGTTACTTGCAATATCTATATCGCTAAACGCATTTACTTGTTGATGACATGTATTGCATGAAACAGTATTATCTGAAGATAAATTTTTATCATAAAAAAGAATCCTTCCAAGTGTAGCACCTTCATTAGTAATTGGGTTAGCTACAGTATTGTCCTTGGTAATGTATACAGGTGTAGTTTGAAATGCATAATTTGATAGATTATTAAAATCGATACTTAAATAATCAGAAAAATCAAAATTAACTAGTGTTGAAGTCGCTATTTGATTTGAATTATCATCATTACAAGAAGCAAAAAACACTAAAGTAATTGAGCAAAATACAAGGAGCTTTTTCATATGAATTGGTTTTAAGTTTGCTTTAAGACCAATACTTTTTAAAAAGGTTTAATTAATGAAGCATTTTTTTAATTTATTTTCATTTAAACAAATCACAATTGTTTTTTGAATAAGATAAAACTACTTATTACCTCGGAGTAAATTAACGCTTACAGTTGCTAATTCATTATTAGGAAATTTTGATGCGTATTTTGGAACGGGGTGTAATCCAGCTTCAATCGCTATTTTATGAAAAACATCTATTTCTAAAATAAACTGGTCGGAATATCCATGCGTAGCATCATAAGCTGTAGCTGCTGTTTTTCCAATGTTTTTCGCTACCAATTCTGGAGCTACAGTATGAAGTTCAATTACTAATAAACCAAATTTTTCGGTATATGGTTTCCATTTTAATAAGTGTTCTAAAAGCGAATCTTCAACTAAGCTATTTTTAATATACTTCCCTTTATGAGTATATGCACCAGTTGAAGTACTTATTCTTCCTGTTGTATTTAAAGGCATTTCCCAAATTCTATTGTGATCTAAAAAAGTTCTAACATTTAATAAATCTTTAAGTGCTATGTTGTAATTTTCTTTTAAATCATTTGCTAATAAATCGGGTCTTCCAATATCGCCCCAAATAACTTTTGCCCAGATATCTGCTTTTATTAAGTTGGCTCTAGTTACTTTTAACGCGGCTTGATTAAAGTCGGCTCCTACTAATAATAACGGGTAATCTTCTAATAGTTTTCCTCGCAAAGTTTGGTGTTCTATTACTTCAAATATATGTTGAATAAATGCGCCATTACCACAACCCATGTCTAATATTCCTTTAGGTTGTTTTTCTATTGGTTTATTAAAAATGTTAATAATTATTTCATCTACAACTTTAAAGTAGGTGCTATGAGCACCTCCACTTCCCCAGACGTTCATTTCTCTGTGCACGTGTTTTTCAGTTTCGTTTATAGTAGAGTTTAGTATAAGCGGATTACCAAATAACAACTCATCCAGTTGTGTAAAAGTTGGCAGGTAAGAAACTGTAACTCCATACGCACTCGCTCTTTTTGCAAAAAACAAACCTTTATTAGTGAATTGATAGGTGTCGTTTTTTTTTGTAAACCAGTCTAGGTGTACAAAAAAGTATAATATTTTTTTAAAGCTTTCTGGGTCTTTATGATATTCTTGTGCTCTAAAAGAAGCTTCCATAAAGTATTTGTGAAACATACCATTTACACCTAATAAAACAATTATTGGAGCAGTAACTACTCCTTCAATGTGATTTAAAACTTGTCTTTCAATGGTGTTTATTTCGGCTAGTCCATAATTACTTGCTAACTTTTTAAAAATCTGCTTTAAATTATTAAAAGCATCAGCGCCAATACCTTCTTCAGGGAATTTAACACTGTATTTTAATAGATTTACGGCATCTTCAAACAATGGGATTAATTCAAATGCTTTTTTACTATTGATATTAGTATTAAAATATATATTTTCATCTTTATGTATTTGAGTTAGCCATCCTTGAGAACATAAAATTCTCAATGCAACATTCAAGTAACCTTCATTAGCATTAAACGTTTTAGAAAGTTTATTTAATGTAACACTATCATTTTTTAAGAGATAAGCTAAAACTCCTTTTTTGTGTAATGCATATGCCGTGGTAGCAGTTGCAAGCCCATCTAAATGACAAAAGAGAGTGCTTCTAAATTCTGATTTTTCTTGTTTTGTGAGCATAAGTTAGCAGTAAGAGATTACTTAAAGATACAAAAAAAAGGTCACTATTTGAGCAGTAATTTGGTTAGTATTTTTACTTGATTTTCTCATGAAAATCAAGTATCTTTAAGTGCCTTCATTGAATTTGCGAATAAAACCTGTGTTATTCATATAAGTAAACAATTTAAAATTTTAAATATGGGATGTTATAATTCAATTGTAATTAATAATGATGCTGATAAAGTTTGGGATGTTTTAAAAAACTTTCACGACTTATCATGGAGTAAAAATGTAATAACGAATGTAGAGATAGTAGGAGATTTGTCGTCAAATAATATTGGCTCAAAGCGAATATTGAATGATGCTTTTCATGAAACACTTTTAACGGTAGATAATGTAGGGAGAAGGTTTACTTATAGTATTGATGATGGACCATCGGTAGTATCTAAAGATAATGTTTCTGGATATATTGGAGAGGTTACTGTATTCCCTGTTTCAGAAAATAATACTTCTTTTGTGTTATGGACTTCCAAATGGGATTCAGCTAAAGAGAGTGGGGTAGCCGATTTTTGCAACCCAATATATCACGCACTTTTACAAGATTTAAAAAATCATTTTTCTTGAAAATATAATTGTTTAAAATATAACTATGAAGAGTTATGTATCTTAGATATGTCACAAAAAAAGCTCCAATGAATTTAATTCATTGGAGCTTTTAAATTTTATAAGGATATATGATTTAAAATAAAGAAGGGAATTTATTAGGATTAGCTTCATTCATCATATCATATACTTTTTCAAAAATATCTTCAGCAGAAGGTTTAGAAAAGTAATCTCCATCAGTTCCATATGCTGGTCTGTGTTCTTTAGCCGCTAAAGTTTGTGGTTTACTATCTAAAAATCTATATGCATCTTGTTTTTCTACAATTTCTTGTAAAATATAAGCAGAAGCTCCGCCAGGTACATCTTCATCAATAACTAATAATCTGTTTGTTTTTTGAACAGACTTTACAATATCATGATTGATATCAAACGGTAATAATGATTGGATATCAATAACCTCAGCATCAATACCAACTTGAGCTAATTCCTTAGCAGTTTCTTCAACAATACGTAAAGTAGAACCATAAGAAACTAAAGTAATATCAGCTCCTTCTTTAATAGTTTCTACAACTCCAATAGGAGTTTTAAACTCACCTAAATTAGATGGCATTTTCTCTTTTAAACGGTATCCATTTAAGCATTCAACAACTACAGCTGGTTCATCACCTTCTAATAAGGTGTTATAGAATCCTGCGGCTTTCATCATGTTTCTTGGTACTAAAAGGTGTATTCCTCTTAATAAGTGAATCAATCCACCCATTTGAGAACCTGAATGCCAAATACCTTCTAAACGATGCCCACGAGTACGTATAATTAATGGAGCTTTTTGTTTTCCGTTAGTTCTGTATTGTAAAGTAGCCAAATCATCAGACATGATTTGTAAGGCATATAAAATATAGTCTAAATACTGAATTTCAGCAATAGGACGTAAGCCTCTCATAGCCATTCCAATTCCTTGACCTAATATAGTAGCTTCACGAATTCCTGTATCAGAAACTCTTAATTCACCATATTTTTCTTGCATTCCTTCCAATCCTTGATTTACATCACCAATATGACCAGCATCTTCTCCGAAAATTAATGATTCTGGATATTTAGTAAAAATAGCATCAAAATTATCACGCATGATTAAACGTGCGTCAACCATTTCTGAATCATCATTATATTTTGGAGCTTCAGCATTAATGTTATCAGCTCTTAAATTACTTTCAGAATATAAGTTGGCACTGTATTTTGGTTGAATTTTAGCTTTGTAACTAGCAATCCAATTTATTAAAGCTGTTTTAGCTTCTGACTTTTCAGTAGTTAAATAACGTAATGCTTTTCGTGTAGCGATTAATATTTCTTTACGAATAGGTTCGTTAATAACCTCTAATTCATTCGCTAATTTTTCAATAAACGCTTTGTTGCTTGAATTTATTGCGGCAGCTTTTAATACTGCAACAGCTTCTGTTTGTTCTTCTTTTTGCGGTGTTACAAAGGCAGTCCACGCAGCTTGTTTTCCTTTACGGACTTGCTTTTGTATATCTTTTTCAATTATTTTTGCTTCTTCGTCGGTAAAGATGTTATTTTCTATCATCCATTGACGCATTTTTGTCATGCAATCAAATTCAACTTCCCAAGCTAATCTTTCTTTAGATTTATAACGTTCATGAGATCCAGAAGTAGAGTGCCCTTGTGGCTGTGTTAATTCATTTACGTGAATCAATACCGGACAATGCTCCTTACGAGCAACTACAGCAGCTCTTTGGTAAACATCAATTAAGTTAGGGTAATCCCAACCTTTTACTCTAAATATTTCGTAACCGTTTGTTCCTTCTTCTCTTTGAAACCCTTTTAAAACTTCAGAGATGTTTTCTTTTGTTGTTTGGTGCTTTGCATGAACTGAAATTCCATATTCATCGTCCCATACATTCATTACCATTGGTACTTGTAATACTCCAGCAGCATTAATTGTTTCAAAAAATAATCCTTCACTAGTACTTGCATTACCAATAGTTCCCCAGGCAATTTCATCACCATTTACTGAGAATTTTTCAGTATCAATACCTTTTACTTCTCTATATATTTTAGATGCTTGTGCTAATCCTAATAAACGTGGCATTTGACCAGCAGTAGGAGAGATGTCAGCACTAGAGTTTTTTTGTTGTGTTAAGTTTTTCCACGTTCCATCTTCATTTAAACTATGTGTAGCGAAATGTCCACCCATTTGTCTTCCTGCAGACATTGGCTCTTCAGCAATATCAGTGTGACCATATAGCCCAGCGAAAAATTGTTGGATATTTAAAGCTCCAATAGCCATCATAAATGTTTGATCACGGTAATATCCTGAACGGAAATCACCATTTTTGAAAGCTTTTGCCATTGCCAACTGAGGTACTTCTTTACCATCGCCAAAAATTCCAAACTTTGCTTTACCTGTTAACACCTCACGTCTACCTAATAAACTACACTCACGACTTGTTACAGCAATAGTATAATCACTAAGTACTTCTTTTTTAAAATCGTCAAAAGTGATGTCTTTGGTACTTTTACTTGTATTATTCATAAGTGTATATCGATTTTCGTGAATTGCAAAATTACAAAAAACTAAAATTTTATGCAAGAGTAGTAATAGTGAAAATATTGAATTATTCTCATTAAAAACCTCTTTGTTTTAATAAAACCTCAAAAAAACAATAAAACTACAGTTTTTGACTATTAATTATCTAATTAAATTAAAGCCATTTTCTTGTAAATAACTTAATTAATACTTTTGGAGTTAGCGTTATTTTAAATCTAATTCTGTCAGAATAACGGGGTTGTCCAATTTCCCAACCTAAACTCGAGTATACAGGAAAGTATAGCTCAAAATAATCAGGTACTAGATTTACATGGATACCTGAATCATAAGCAAAATTTGTATTACCACTATTACCAACAAAACCTGCATCGCCATATGCAAAAATATATTTCCATATTGTAGTGCTTGCACTAACGGTAGTCATCCATTCATTAGCTAATGGGGTCTTCAATTTTGACTTGAATCCACCTTCAGCAATAATTATTTGCTGACTATAAATACCTGTACTTTCAGATCTACCATAATAATTATAGTCAAAAAGATAATCCTGTGGTCTATCTAAAGAAAAGCTAAAAAAATCAGAATTAGTATTGTTATATATAAATCCACCAGCAAAAGCTCTAAAGTTAACTTGTCGGTTATTTGAAAATGTTTTTCGGTATTCATAGTTGGTAGATATTTTACCAAAATCTTTAGAAAATTGAATATCGGTATTCAAGGATTTATAAATGAGTAAATTAGCGTTAGATAAACCAGTTTTCAGATTAAATACATTGTAATTTGGATTATCATCAGTTGTAACTAAATTTTTCTCACGCTGTACTGTGATGTTCCTAATAATGATGTATTTTCCTGCATTGTCTCTTAAATCTTTTTTATTCCAAAAGTTGAATATTATATACGGATTAAATTTTTGGTACATTAAATTTTCTGCGTAATGATATTGATTATAGGAAAGACCGTATGTAACACTAAAAAGATCTTTCTGTTTGTAGTATTTTGTGTAGTTGGTTGAAACACTTCCTACTAATGATTTACTTTTTAATCCGTATATAGGCTTTATTTTATAGGTAAAATTTTTCCTAAGTAAGGTTTTATTTGTAAACGTTATACCTGGAGAAAAACCATCATATAAATTATAGCCTAGTTCAGGAACATAAAATAGTTGATTATGATTAGGGGCCTCAGAATCTTTAATAAAGCCTAATTTTAGAGGTTTATTAAATAAGTGTGGTTTAACTTTTTGAGTATTGTTCCTTAGGTTAAATTCAGGAACAATCCCTTCATAATTTAATATTACCCTATCTGGCTTATTGTTTTGGATTCTAATTAATCTTTCACCTTTAAAGCCTTCAATGTACTGTTTACTAATTATTTTATTATTTTTTATTTGATAAATTGAAATAGGTGTTTTTGTTCTTTCTTTATTTTTAAGGTCAATTATTAGTTCATGATTATCTTCCGTAACATTCTTAATTGAGTAATCAATTTTTTTATTTGAATTAATGTAATCATCAATAAACCAGCTAACATCTTTGCTAGTTTTTGATTGTACTAAATCAATAAATGATTTTGATTCAATTGTTTTTGTTTTTTTATCTATATAAAATTCCTTTATAGAATTATTGATTATATCGCCTCCTAAATAGTCGTTTAAATATAAAAGACCTACTCCAGCTCTGTTTTTATTTGAGATGTTTGCATTGTATTTGAGTAAAGAATCTTTTGGGCTACTTAGTTTTTGGTCTAAGTTTTTTCGTGCAGTATATTGACTAAAATAATAATACTGATCATTAAACCCTTTTTTTGCTACTTCAAATGAGCGAATACCCCATATCCTTGATAATGTACCTAATAGTTTCGTATTAGGGTAATTATCTTTAATATACATAGCCATTAAATAACTCTCAATGGCGTCATTCAGCCAAAAGTCTGTTCTTGGATTTGTATTAAACGTATTTTTAACATATTTAGCTATTGTTGCTTTTAAGATTTTTACTTCATATTGAAATCCATCAGGGAAAGGACGAATAAAATCGGGTAATTGATTTAATCCGTACACAGGGTTCCTTTTATACGATGTGTTTGATATTAATATTTTGTTATGTGGGTAGTCTCCGAGTTTTTCGTTTAAGAAAAAAGCAACTTTATCATGAATAATAGCCTTTAAGCTAGAACCAATTCCTTCATCATCAATATTGGATGTGATCGTGATTTTATCAGTAATAACTTCAGAGAAATTGGAGTCTTTAGTGATGTGTATTTCAGAATTAATTCTGTTATATCCTTTTAGTTCTATGATTTTAAGACTGTCATTTTGTTTATTACTAACCTCATCAAAATCACTGATGATAGTATACTCCTTTGGAGTGGTTATTTTTAAATCAATATTACTATTAGGGAAGTACAAATCGTCTAAATCTTTGTTGCTATAATACACCCATTCATTAGTCAATTTAGCAGGTATTAAAAACCATTCTTTCAGTTTCATGTTTTGTTTTGAATCTACACCAAAACGAGTAAACTTATCTGAGGGGAGTTGTAGTGAGTACTCTAAATCAATTGTTACACTTTCATTTGGAAGTAATACATATTCTAAAACAATAGCTAGAACGTCAGTCTTTACTCTAGTGTATTTTAATACTGTAGTATTACTTTTAATTGTTTTGATGTTGGTAAAACCTTTTTCATCTTCATTAGAAAAATGTAATTTGCTATCATATTCTTCTGCAAAACGTTTTGCTAATTCGGTTTCTCTTGAAGAATAGGAGTTGTTCCAATCGTATAAATAAATACTATCTAAAGGTTTATTGGTAGTATTGATTATAGTAATGTTTTGTTTTACATTAACTTTATTCAGTTCCGGCAGAAATTCTGCTGAAATAGTTAAATCATTTTGTGCATTTATTGTTTGTGTAATGCAAAAAATAAAAGCTATAAGTAAGAATATTATTTGCTTCAATGTTTACGTATTTGTTAAGTGAAACTTATAATTCGAAGATAGCAAATAACCATTAGAATTTAATCTAATGGTTATTTAAATTAACATGCTATAATGCAAGTATTATCTTTTTAGAGAAAAATGAGCCTTAAATTCCTTGTCTTCACCATTTCTGCCTTTATAGAAAACCACAAACCAATAATCAGTGGATGGTAATTGACTGTTGTTATAGGTTCCATTCCATCCTTTTCCAGAAGGAGTAATTTGCACTATAAATTTACCAAAACGATCAAAAATATTAATTTTTGAATCAGGTTGATTGAATAGGTTTCTAATGTTCCAAGTATCATTTATACCATCTCCATTTGGTGTGAAGAATTTAGGGTATTTTAAAATAAAAACTGGAAGTTTAAATGTTCCGCAATTTCCATAAATATCCAAAATAGTTACTATATGATCTCCTGATAAAACATTATGAAATACATTACTGTTTTGAAAAGGGCCATCATCCAATTGATATTGATACGTACCACTACCATTCGTAATTGCAACTGTAATGGTTGCTGTATCTTCAAAATCTTCTGTAACGCTGTAAGTTGCAATAGCTGTACTAGATTCTAACACCGTAACAGTAGTTGAATTATAATTACAGTTTGGTGGAGTTTCAGCAGCGATCATTACAGTTTCAACAGTATATTCACCTGGTTGTTCTGCATAATAATTAGCGCCTGTATGAACTAAACCCTCATTCAAATACCAGTTTACAGTAAATTGAGAAGGGTTTATCACTGATTCTAAAAGAACATAGTTTTCTGGAGCTACAATTCCAGTTTCAGGATCAACACATATTACGGTGTCACTTACAGTAAAATTAGGTCTCTCGTAAATTGTTATTGTAAATGAATCGAAATCAAAACAAGCTGTATTTCCAGTAGCGGTTGCGTGAATATATACAGTTGTAGTATATGGTGAACTCTCTCCTTCAGGAATAGTTATTGGAGTAACAGGATTAATTATATCAGCAGCGTTTCCACCAGAAGCTGTATAATAATTTACATCATATGTAGTACTGATAGTACTTGTTGCTGGTAGTTGGAATTCACCACAAACTACTTCATTTGTAAAAGAAGTGAGTATAGGAGTGTTAGAAATTGTTACTAAAAATGATTCTTCTGCTTTACATAAAGCAGGATCACGTTCTGGAATACCATTTTCGGCGTAAACGAATATTGTTTGCGTACTAGTAATGATATCTCCTGCATTTAATTGTTGAATAGTAGTACTTGGAGGTACTCCTAATTGCTGTTCGGTAAAATAGTTTCCAACAGCAAGTGGAGGTAAAGTATAACTATCACAATGATTTTCATCATCAAATATACCAAGATTAATTCCTAATACATATACAGTAAAAACAGTTTCAGCTGCACAACCAGTTATATCATCCCATTCATTATAAATGTAAACCGATATAGCTTCATTGGCAATAGTACCAGGTAATATTTCACTACCAACCATATTTCCAGCTTCATAAGTAGAGAAATTAGGGTCGTTTATACCTCCAGTGGAATTAAAATAATTACCATTAGCTAATGAGGGTAGTATATATGGATCACATTCGTATACATCAGTAAAATTATCTGTTAATGGTAGGTCTCTAATTTCAACGGTGAAACTACTTTCTGCAGGACATCCGTTTACTTCGTTATAAATGTATATAGTATGAAAACCTACTGTGTTAATGGCTGTTAAAGGAGCAATTGAATTAGCTATAGTTGGGCCACCTGGTCCGTCAAAATAAGCTCCATTTGTGGGTGTAGGTAGTATATATGGGGCATTAATACAGTTTTTTATCTCATTATTCTCATCCCCTAAACTATCTACCTCAGGTGTAACATTTACAGTTAGCGTAAACATATAGTTGTCTGAACAATTTGCTGTTGGTGGATCTGTTGGTGTTGTTACAGTATAAACATAAATATCATACATGTTATTTACAGGTGAAGCAGGATCATAAGTATAAAGTGTTCCTGCAGCAATAGGGTTTCCAGTTCCATTTGGCCCTTCAAAATACCCTCCTTGATTTAATGTAGGTAAATTGTATGTGTCACATGCCTGAACATCAGCAGGATCATTTATTATAGTTACTTCAAATGAACTATTTGGGCTTGAGCAAGTAATTTCTTCTGGAGTTCCTGAATTATGAGTTTCCGTATTAAAAATATATACAGTTTGTGAACTCGTTAAAGTTAAGTTTATTATTGGGGCTACACCATTAGGACTGTTGTAGTATGCGCCATTAGTTAGAGGTTCTAATGTATAACTATCACAAGTAACAACATCTGTTAATGTGTCAACTGGTGGTAAATCGTAAACTGTAATATTATACTCCTGATCCAGACATACAGAAGTTACTCCTGTTACGGGGTCTGTAAGTTCAGCATAATAATATATAGAACTAGGGATTGTAGTAGAATTATATGTGGTTCCAGTGGCTAACAAAGTGCCATTGCCACCAGAAGCACTGAAGAAATCCCCAGGAGGAAATGATGGTATTACAAACTCATCACAATTGTATAAATCAGGTTCATACTCATCAATAAAAGTAAGTGTGAAACTTGATTCATTATAACATCCATTAGCATCTGGTCCAACATGAATATATAATATTCCACCATCCTCAATCAAATCACCAACTGATAATTGTGTTCCTATTCCGTTTGGCCCATCAGGAGCGTCGTAATATACTCCATCTGGTGTTCCATCGCCATTAACATCATCAATAGGGGGAAGGGTGTAATTTGTACATTCCAATACATCATTTAAAGTAGCAACTTCTGGTAATGGGTTTATAGTAATATTGAAAGAGGTAGTGTCAAAACAATTTGAATTACTGCTACTTGTCATCAATACAAAAATTTCTTGAGTAGCACTCCCTGCTGGAATATCAATACTATTTCCTATTGGGTTTTGATTATCCAAATCTGCTTGTGAAGCATAATAAGTAATATTGAAATCAGTAGCGTTTGAACCATTTAAAATAGTGCTATTTTGTATAGTTAAATCTACAGTTGTAGTTGTAGAACTTTCACAGACAACAATATCATTAGGCTCAGTAGCAGTAACTGTATCACTTAGTGTTAATTGAAATTCTAATTGAGCAGTACAATATGTATTTGTGGCTATGTTAAGTATTTTAATATAGATTGTATCCGGAGTGTCTACTGCATCTACTGAGTATTGAGTAATATCACTTCCTGTTATTGGTGTATCATTAGTTATATCAGTGGGTGTTGCGAAATAGATGACATCATATATTGCAGGATTAAGCCCTAGTACCGATTCGTCGTTGCTACTTAGGTCATAATTAAATGTAGCTGAACCATCGTTGCAAACAGTTAAATTATTTGGTGTTCCAATAACTAAATCAGTAATTGTAATTGTCCCTGGTATTTGACACGCAGTACCGTTTTTCATAGCAATAACACTATAAGTTCCTGCTTGGGTAATTGTTAGCGTATTATCGGCAGCGCCTACAATTATGTTTCCGTTTAATGTCCAAGAATGATCATAATCAGCTACATCTAAACTAGTAGTTATATCAATACTATTTCCTGTACATATTGAGGTATCTTCTCCTAAATCAATTTCTGTAGTAAATGATCCTGTATCAATAAAAACTGCAGAATCAAAAGTAGCATTTTTATAGTCAGCAATAACTAAACGTATTGTATAGGTTTCTCCAGGTGTTAGTGTTGAGGAAGCGTTTAATACGGATGTATGACCACGCATGTTTAAAGTAGAACTTGCCGGGGCATCAACATTGTACGTACTAAATAAGCTAGCGTTTTCAGAAGTACATCCGCCATTGTATGTATTATCTCTAATGGTTGAAACTGTTATGGGATCGGTAGTTCCAGGAATAATTGCAAGATTTGTAGTTGTTCCTGAACTATCAGTTAATAAGAAAGCAAATACATCAGAAAATCCACATTGCCATTGTCCGTATTCGTTAGAAGCAAAAACGAAATTAAAGCTGAAATCACTTGAAATTGGCACGAAATCAAATTGTAAAAAAGCGGTATCTGTAACAGGATCGGTTTGTCCTGTACTATTACTAATAGTTTGTAAGTCAGGATCACTATTATTGTTTACTTGACTACTCATGTTTAAACCAGTGTAAATTCCTTCTGTATGTTTTGCTATACCAGTACGTATAATAATTCCTTCAGTTAACGGAAAAGCTGAACCATTTCCATCAAATTGAGCTACCGACAACGCATCTGAATAAGAAACATTAGTAGGGTCAACACATGAGCCATTTAATAGTAGGTTTGCTAACTGTGTTTCGGAGTAATTTGTATCGTCAACTGTAATAGTTTGAGAAAATGACAAACAGGAAAAGAGTACTAAAAAGTAACAAAGGTTTTTTAACATGATCTTAGGGGATAAAGTTAATAATACAATAATCTTTTTGAGAGGGAAAAAAATCAAGATGCAATAATATACGAAATATTTTTCTGAGCTATCATGAAACACTATTTTTTAGAGGAAATGTCATTAAAAACCTACAAAAGAACATCCTAGTTTATAGCGGTCTTATTAAAGGTTGCTATAAACTAGGATGTTTTTTTTGATAAAATTTTTCTGGTTTGTAATCGGCTTAGAAATTCGGACTTAGCGCGTACTTTCTGTAGAAATTATCTAAGATATTTATAACTTCATCTTCTGTATCAACAATGTCAATTAAATCTAAATCTTCAGGACTAACTGTTTTATAAGTTTCAACCATAGTAGCTTTAACCCAGTCCATTAATCCTGACCAGTATTCAGTTCCTACAAGTATAATAGGGAACTTTTCAATTTTTTTAGTTTGTATTAATGTGATTGCTTCGAATAATTCATCTAAAGTTCCAAAACCTCCAGGCATTACGACAAAACCTTGTGAATATTTTACAAACATTACTTTTCTAACAAAAAAGTAATCATGATCAATACATTTATCTGCATCGATATACGGATTATCATGTTGTTCAAAAGGTAGTTCAATATTAAGTCCTACAGAAGTACCTCCTCCTAAATGAGCCCCCTTGTTACCTGCTTCCATAATACCTGGTCCACCACCAGTAATCACCCCGTAACCATGTTCTACTATTTTATTAGCTACTGCAACAGCAAGCTCATAATATTTATCTCCATGTTTTGTCCGTGCAGACCCAAAAATAGATACTGAAGGACCAATTTTACTCATTTTTTCGAATCCATTTACGAACTCACTCATTATTTTAAAAATAGCCCATGAATCATTAGTTCTTATTTCGTTCCAGGTCCTATTTAATTGTGCTTTTCCCATATAAAGTATCTTTTACTGATTAATTATTCAAACCTACCAAAATTACTCTTTTTTATGAGTTGTGCTAATTTTGTAGTGTAAAAAACTACTGCAGTTCTTTTTTTAAGTATTTAGCAGTATAACTATTTTTAATTTTTATAATCTCTTCAGGGGTTCCTTTTGCTAATATTTCCCCTCCATTTTTTCCTCCTTCAGGTCCTACATCAATAATATAATCAGCTAGTTTTACAACGTCTAAATTGTGTTCAATAATTATGACAGAGTTTCCTTTGTCAACCAATTTGTTAATTACACCCGTCAATACTCTAATATCTTCAAAGTGTAATCCTGTTGTGGGTTCATCTAGAATATAAAATGTTTTTCCGGTATCTCTTTTAGAAAGTTCAGTAGCTAATTTAACACGTTGTGCTTCTCCACCAGATAATGTTGTACTTTGTTGTCCTAGCGTAATGTACCCTAAGCCAACATCTTTAAGGGTTTTTAGTTTTCGGTATATTTTCGGAATGTTTTCGAAGAAATCAACACTTTCGTTGATAGTCATATTCAGTACATCAGAAATTGTTTTTCCTTTATATCGTATTTCTAGTGTTTCTCTATTAAATCGTTTGCCTTGGCATGTTTCACACTCCACATAAACATCTGGCAGAAAATTCATTTCTATCACACGTAAACCACCACCTTGACAGGTTTCACAACGACCACCTTTTACATTAAAACTAAAGCGCCCTGGTTTGTAACCACGAATAGCTGCTTCCCTAGTTTTAGTAAATAAACTTCGTATTTCACTAAATACACCTGTATAAGTAGCTGGATTTGAACGTGGAGTTCTCCCAATAGGGCTCTGATTAATATCGATAACCTTATCAATGTGCTCTAAACCTTTTATTTTCTTATAAGGCATCGGTTTTTTAACGGCATTGAAAAAATGAGCATTTAAAATGGGGTATAATGTTTCATTTATTAATGTAGATTTCCCACTACCAGAAACACCAGTAACACAAACTAGTTTCCCTAATGGGATATCTATAGTTACATTTTTTAAATTATTACCAGTGGCACCAGATAAAGTTAATTTTTCACCATTACCTTTTCTACGTTTTTCTGGTACTGCTATTTCTTTTTTACCATTTAAGTATTCAGCAGTTAATGTACTTCCGCTTAATAATTCTTTTGGTGTTCCTTGAGAAATTATTTCTCCTCCATTTTTTCCAGCAAATGGACCAATATCAATTACATAATCGGCTTGTTCAATCATGTCTTTATCATGTTCAACAACCAATACTGAATTACCAATATCCCTTAACTGTGTTAATGAATTGATTAATTTTTCGTTGTCTCGTTGATGTAAACCAATACTTGGTTCATCAAGTATATATAATACACCTACTAATTGCGATCCAATTTGTGTAGCTAAACGAATACGTTGTGCTTCTCCACCAGATAAGGTTTTTGAACTTCTGTCCAAAGCTAAATAATCTAACCCTACATCTAATAAAAATTGCAAACGTGTACTAATTTCTTTAATAACTTCAGAAGCTATTTTTTGTTGTTTTTCAGATAAATGATTGTCTAAATCCTTTGTCCATGTTATTAAATCTACAACATCCATTTTTGCTAATTCAGAAATATTTTTTTCATTAACTTTAAAATGCAACGATTCCTTCTTTAAACGACTTCCATTACAAACGGAACAGTCATTATGATTCATATATTCTTTCGCCCACCTTTTTATAGAGGTAGAGCTACTATCATTATATTGAGAGTTTATAAAGGCAACAATACCTTCAAAATCGATTTTATAATTTCTAGTAACACCTAAGTTTTTTGACTGTACTTCAAATTGTTCATTTCCACCATGAAGAATAATTTCTAAAGCTTCTTTAGGAATTTTTTTAATTGAATTAGTTAATTTAAAATTATAACGTTCCGCAATAGTTTCTAATTGCTTGAACATCCATGAGTTTTTTTCTTCTCCTACTGGAGCAATACCTCCATTAGCAATAGATTTTTTATCATCTGGAATTATTTTATCTACGGCAACTTCATATAATTTACCAATACCATTACAGTTATTACAAGCTCCTTTTGGGGAGTTAAAAGAGAATGAATTTGGCTCAGGATTAGGGTACGAAATACCAGATTCAGGGCACATTAAATCTCTTGAAAAGTATCTTGCTTCCGTTGTATTATGTTCTATAATCATCAATACATTTTCACCATGATACATGGCTGTATTGATAGTTTCTGTTAAACGTTTGTCATTATCTACATCATCAGAAATTTTAAGTCGATCGATAACTATTTCAATGTCATGAGTTTTATATCTATCTAATTTCATTCCCTTAGTAATGTCAAGAATTTCTCCATCAACTCTTACTTTAGTAAACCCTTGCTTAGCAATGTTTTCAAAAAGCTCACGATAGTGTCCTTTTCTCGATTTTATAACAGGAGATAATACTACAATTTTCTTGTTTAAATAATCTGTAAGGATGAGGTTTTTAATTTGCTCATCTGAATAGCTAACCATTTTTTTACCAGTTACATAACTATGAGCGTCTGATGCACGAGCATAAAGCAAACGTAAGAAATCATATATTTCTGTAATGGTACCTACTGTTGATCGAGGACTTTTACTAGTTGTTTTCTGTTCAATAGCAATAACTGGAGAAAGACCATCAATTTTATCAACATCTGGACGTTCCAATCCACCTAAAAACTGACGTGCATACGCAGAAAACGTTTCAATATATCGTCGTTGCCCTTCAGCATAAATAGTATCAAAAGCTAAACTGGATTTACCAGATCCAGATAAACCAGTAATAACGACTAGTTGCTCACGTGGGATTTTTATATCGATGTTTTTAAGGTTATGAGCTCTTGCTCCTTGAACCTCTATATATTCTTGTGTCTTTGACATACTTATTAATTGCTAATCTAAAATTTAAGCAAGAAGCAAAGTTACTAATTTCAAAGCATATAGGCTATTAGGTAGATATTAGTTTTTTAATCGCTCTAGCTAATAATGTAGCTGCATCATGATGCTTTCTAAACCATAACTCAGGCTCAATTAATTCTATTTCCGAGATAGCTAACTTGTTATAGTTGTCGACTATAACATCAACTCTTGCATACATCGGTTTTTCTATGCAAGCTTTTACTGCATTTTCTGCGAAAGAAATTTCCTCCACGGAAGCATTATGTTGGTGTACTGTTCCGCCAAAATCATCTTGTACTCTAAAATCACCAGGTTTGGCTATTTTTAGTACTGCATGTGTATATTTACCATTAATTAAAACAAATGAAAACTCACCTTTGGTCACTATGTTTTCCTGAAAAGGTTGTAACATCATTGCTTCATTAGTGATTAATTTTTGAAAAATAGTTTCATGTTTTTCAAGAGTAGACAACTCTAATTTGTAGGTATGTCTAGCAGCTCCAGAAATACATGGTTTTAAAACGGTTTTTTCCCAGCCTAGTTGTTTATGTAATTCTGATAAAGTTGTTGAAGTTCCTTTTTCAATAAAATAGGACTCGCAAATATGTATTCCTTTTTCTTTTAAATCAATCAAATAGTGTTTGTCAATATTCCAATTGATAATAGTAGCTGAATTAAGCAATTTTGTTTTTGTACTAACCATTTCCAACCATTTACTGAACTCTTCATAACGATCAAAATAATCCCATGTTGTTCTAAATATTATGTATTTTGTTGTACCCCAATCGAAATTTGGATCACTCCAGCTCTTTCGTTCAACTTGTAAGCCTTCTTTTTTTATGGCATCAAAAACAAGTTGATCTTCTAATAAAACATTTTTATTATATTCATTAATAACAGCCGGATTTACATAGCTATCTTCCGTAAGTATTACAATATCGATGGCCTTCATAAGTGTTTCTTTAAGTACTCGTAAAGATAAAAAAAGCAGTCGATTTTACACACTAATTATATACTTGATAATTGTACTTGAATTTTTTTAATAATTCCGTAAATTGCGAGCCATAAACACAAGATTTATTACAGATGATACAAGCAACACCATACAAACCTAAATATAAAATTCGTATTGTAACTGCAGCAGCCTTATTTGATGGGCATGATGCAGCTATTAATATCATGCGTAGAATTATTCAAACAACAGGAGTTGAGGTAATTCATTTGGGGCATGATAGAAGTGTTGATGAGGTAGTAAATTGTGCTATCCAAGAAGATGCCAATGCTATTGCTATTACATCATACCAAGGAGGTCATAACGAGTACTTTAAGTATATGCGTGACTTGTTGGTTGAGCGTGGAGCTGGGCATATTAGAATTTTCGGAGGAGGAGGAGGAGTAATCCTTCCTTCAGAAATCAAAGATTTGATGGATTATGGTGTGACTCGTATTTATGCACCTGATGATGGGCGTGAAATGGGATTACAGGGTATGATTAACGATTTGGTTGAAAAATCAGATTATGCAATCGGTGATGTATTATATGATGAAATAAATCATTTAGCAGATAAAGAAATAGGAGCTATTGCTCGTGTGATTTCTTCTGCTGAAAACTTTCCTGAAGTAGCAAAAGACACTTTAGATAAAATTAAAGAAATAAATAAAGACAGTAAAACACCTGTATTAGGAATTACTGGTACTGGTGGAGCTGGTAAATCTTCTTTAGTAGATGAACTTGTTCGTCGTTTTTTAATTGACTTTCCAGAAAAGACAATCGGATTAATTTCTGTAGATCCATCTAAACGTAAAACAGGAGGAGCTTTATTAGGAGATCGTATTCGTATGAATGCCATCAATAATAATAGAGTATATATGCGTTCATTGGCAACTCGTCAATCGAATTTAGCATTATCTAAGTATGTTGGTCAAGCAATTGAAGTATTAAAAGCAGCGAAGTTTGATTTAATCATCTTAGAAACTTCTGGTATTGGACAATCAGATACAGAAATTATTGAGCATTCAGATACTTCGCTATATGTAATGACTCCAGAGTTTGGAGCAGCGACACAGTTAGAGAAAATTGACATGTTAGATTTCGCCGATTTAGTGGCGATTAATAAATTTGATAAACGTGGAGCTTTAGATGCATTGAGAGATGTGAAGAAGCAATACATGCGTAATAACAATTTATGGGATACGCATATGGATGATATGCCTGTATTTGGTACTATCGCATCCCAGTTTAATGATCCTGGAATGAACTCGCTATACAAATCTATCATGGATAAGTTGGTAGCGCAATCTGGAGCAGATTTAAATTCGAAGTTTGAAGTTACTAAACAGATGTCTGAAAAGATATTTGTAATACCGCCAAGTAGAGTTCGTTATTTATCTGAAATTGCAGAGAGTAATAGAGGGTATGATGTTAAAGCATCAGCTCAAAAAGAAGTCGCACAGCGATTATACGGTATTTATAAAACTATTGAAACAGTAGTTGAAGGGAAAGTTACCTTGGATAAGTCAGGTGTTGATAGTGAATCAATTACTGAAGTATCTGAAGAAAATAAAGATTTCTTACGTTTATTAGTCGCTCAATT
>JAWUYQ010000122.1:0-9235 GCA_034110725.1 Flavobacteriaceae bacterium | reverse complement strand
GTCATTAAATCGATACCTAAACGTCAAATAGCAAATGGCTTGGCAGATTCATTTACCCACGTTTTAGAGCAATATATGACCTATTCGGTAGATGCTAAATTACAAGATCGTTTTGCTGAAAGCATTTTGCAAACTTTGATTGAAATTGCACCAACTATGTTGAAGGATGAGTTTGACTATAAAGCAGCTTCTAATTTTATGTGGAGTTGTACTATGGCTTTAAACGGATTAATACAAAAAGGGGTGCCAAGTGATTGGGCTGTACATGCAATGGGACACGAATTAACTGCCTTATTTGGTATTGATCATGCACGTACTTTAGCAGTGATTACTCCAAGTCATTACAAGTTTAATTTTGAAGCTAAAAAAGAAAAATTAACACAATATGGTGAACGTGTTTGGAATATAACTGAAGGTAGTGTAGATGATAAAGCTTATGCAGCAATTGAAAAAACAGAAGCGTTTTTCCATGAATTAGGAATCGATACTAAATTATCTGATTATACTAAAGATTATGAAGGAACAGCCGAAAAAATAGCAGAACGATTTACAAATCGTGGTTGGTTAGGAATAGGCGAACATCAGTCGTTATCTCCAGATAAAGTTGAAAAAATAGTAAAAATGGCTTATTAAGTAATAAATATGAAAATACTACAATCATTAGCCTTAGCGCTAATAATCATTATAACATCTAGTTGTAAAGAGACAAAAAAGGAAACAGTTTCTGAAAAAGCTTCAGAAGAAAAAATAGTCTTAAAAAATGAAAAGCAAATGAAAATATTATTTGTATTAACATCTCACGATAAACTAGGTGATACAGGAAAGAAAACAGGGTTTTGGATTGAAGAATTCGCAAATCCATATTATGCATTATTAGACAAGGGAGCCGATATTACCATTGCAACGCCAAAAGGAGGAGCTGCCCCTAAAGACCCAAGTAGCGACTCCCCAGATGCTGCAACTGAAGATACAGATCGTTTTAATAAAGATGCTGACGCTAAAGCCAAAATTGCTAATACAAAAGTATTAGTAGATATGAATCCAGATGATTTTGATGCCGTATTTTATCCTGGAGGACATGGTCCTTTATGGGATTTAGCAAACGATAAAATTTCAATCGCTTTAATAGAAAAGTTTAATAGTCAAGGAAAACCAATTGCTTTTGTTTGTCACGCTCCAGCTGCTTTAAAAAGTGTTAAAGATGCCAACGGAAACCCATTGGTAAAAGGTAAAAAAGTTACAGGGTTTACAAACACAGAAGAAGCTGCTGTACAATTAACAGACATTGTTCCTTTTTTAGTGGAAAATATGTTGAATGAAAATGGAGGGATCTACTCTAAAAAAGAAGATTGGGCAGCATATGCTATCCAAGATGGTAATTTAATTACTGGTCAAAATCCGGCTTCCTCTGAGTTAGTTGCAGAAAAATTATTAGAAAGTTTAAAATAATTTGAGTTATAACATGAAAAAGGCTGTCTATAATGGGCAGCTTTTTTTTTGTTAAAAGCATACTTTTTTGGGTTTTACGCTAGTATTACATATTAAATTACTGTCAACTTTTATCATAGACAACATATTCCAATAGACTCCTATAATTGCTTCATAAAAAAAATTACTATTAACACTGAAGAAGATACTTTTAGAATAAATATTTTTCAATAAACTTATGTTTTTAAGGCATTTTATCATTCATTGTATAAAAAATGTACTCATTATTTTCTTAATACAAAGCCCTTCATTATCAAAACAAAGCTATCAATCTACAAAAAGCTTAGGATAAACTCCACACAGAACATTAATGAATATAATTCTATTTCAACTCTTCCAATTATGTAAACTATCTCAGAAACCATAACTAACACTAAGTACTTTATCTTTATAAGTAACACATAAAGTCAAAATTATTTTTACAGTTTATTTAATAAAAAAATATTAGTAAATACTTTTCAATTTTCACATTCTAAAGAATGGTTAGAAGCTTTATGAGTGATATCATATTTTAATGTTTTAATTTTCATTACCTTTAGTAAAGCGTTAATTTTAAAATAGTTACATTATGAAAAGAGTGACCATATTAGTGTTTATATGTATACTACTCCCAACAATCGTATTTACACAAACCATAGACAATGTAGATTATATATCACCTGAAATAGAAGGTGTTATTGCTATAAAAAAAGGAAATCAATGGGCTTTTATTAATAATCAAGGGAAGTTGATTATAGATTTTAGAAGTGATATTATAACAACTAAAACAGGAAATGACTCCTTCCCCATTTTCAGTAATAACAGATGTTTAATATCTAAACATAAACAAGGGATAGCCTATTTTGGATACATTGATAAATCAGGAAAAACAGTAATTGAAACACAGTTTTTAAATGCTTTAAATTTTGATAATAATAGGGCCTTAGTTATAAAATTATTGAAAGATGAGTTAGGGGATAATCAATACCTAAATAAGCCTATTATTAAAAATAGAACTGTTGAAGTTATCATTGATATTGATGGAAAAAGTTTACATAGCTTAACAAAACCTAAAAATGTATTACTTAGAAAAGACCATCTTAAAAAACCTCCTCAAATAACTACTAAGATAATTTCAAACAATCTCATTGCTATTAAGGAAAATAAAAAATGGATTATTCAAAAAATCAAATAATTTTAATTGGTATAATTCATCCGTATTTTGAAAAAAGAACTATTTATTGGTATCAGTATACTCCTATTCTCTTGCTCTAAAACAAAAGATAAAATACTTCCTATACAAAAAAGTTTAACAGAATCAGTGTACGCATCTATTACTATTCAACCAGATAGTTTATATCAAGCATATGCAATTGTAGCTGGTATTTTAGATAAAAATCTTGTTGAAGAAGGAGATACTATTGTTAAAAATCAAGCTATTATTCAAATTATAAATAGTTCTCCAAAATTAAATACACAAAACGCAAAACTTGCTCTAGAGTTAACAAAAGAAAACTACAATGGTAAGGCTACTATTTTAGGAACTATTGAAGATGAAATTTACGCTGCTACACTCAAATTCAAAAATGATTCTATCAATTATTTTAGACAAAAGAACTTATGGGAACAAAAAATAGGTTCTAAAGTTACTTATGATACAAAAAAATTGAATTACGAATTATCTTCAAATAACTTAAAATTATTGCATAGCAAATATCACCGTACTAAAAATGAATTATCAACTGCTGTAAAACAAGCTCAAAACAACTATCAAGCTACATTAATAACTACAAAAGATTTTACTATAAAAAGTAAAATAAAAGGTAAAGTATATGCCTTGTATAAAGAACCTGGTGAAATTGTTACTACGCTTCAACCCTTAGCGGTTATCGGTAGTAAAAATAGGTTTATTATTAAAATGTTAGTTGATGAAGTTGATATTGTAAACATTATAGAAAAACAACGAATTATAATAAGTCTGGATGCCTATCATGGCAAAATGTTTACTGCTAAAGTGGCTAAAATTTACCCTAAAAAAGATGAACGAAACCAAACCTTTACAGTAGAAGCAATATTTGACAAAGCTCCTGAGAAATTATACCCAGGATTATCAGGTGAAGCTAATATAATTATTGCTAAAAAAGTGAATACCTTAACCATACCTAAAGAATATTTAATAGGTAATAATAAAGTAAAAACAGAAAAAGGAATTATTAATATTACTACAGGTTTACAAAATTTGGAGTCTGTTGAAATTTTAACCGGTATTACAAAAGACACCTTTATTTATAAACCCGAATAATGACTAACTGGAAAGTCATATTAAACATTGCTAAAACGCATTTGCTTACTAAAATAAAGCAAACTGCAATAGCCGCTTTAGGAGTAACATTTGGTATTAGTGCTTACATCACTTTGGTGTGTTTTATGACTGGATTAAATAATATGTTAGATGACCTAATTCTAAACCAAACACCTCATGTGCATATTTATAATGAAATTGAACCTTCAAAAAAACAACCCATTGCTTTGTATGACAATTTTAAGAATAGTTTTAATGTGGTACATTCTATCAAACCAAAATTAAGTCAGAAAAAAATTCATAATGCCTTACCTATTATCAAATATTTAAATAACAACGAAAATGTACGTGGTGCTATTCCACAGATAAAAACAAGTGTATTTTATATTACTGGTAGTATAGAAATCGGAGGATATTTAACAGGGATAAACCCATTAGATGAAGCTAAACTATTCAATTTTCAAGATTATATTGTAAAAGGATCACCAGAAGCTCTGCACAATACTAACAATGGTATTTTATTAGGTATTGGAATAGCAAAAAAAATGTCATTAAATGTTGGTGATCGTGTACAAATTAGTACCATAACAGGAGACGTATTTCCGCTGAAAATAGTTGGTTTATATCAAAGTGGAATTGCCGATTTGGATGCGATACAGAGTTTTTCGAATTTAAAAACTGTACAACGTATTTTAGGGAAAGCCGATAATTATATAACCGATATTAATGTAAAACTTACCGATATTGATTTAGCTATGCCTTTATCAAAAAAAATTGAACAACAATTTCAACTCAAAGCAGTAGATATTATAACGGCTAATGCACAATTTGAAACAGGAACAACTATTAGAAATCTTATTACCTATGCCGTTTCAATTACCTTATTAATTGTGGCTGGTTTTGGAATATATAACATTTTAAATATGCTTATTTATGAAAAAATCAATGATATAGCAATTTTAAAAGCCACAGGGTTTTCGGGGAAAGATGTACAACTAATTTTTATGAGTCAAGCTATGATTATTGGCCTTGTTGGCGGTGTTTTAGGGCTAATACTAGGCTTTGCTTTAGCAAGTATTATAGATAAGATACCTTTTGCAACTGAAGCGCTACCTACCGTTGAAACCTATCCTGTAAACTTTAATCCTTTATTTTTTGTTATAGGTTTCACTTTTGCTATGTGTTCAACTTTTTTAGCTGGTTATTTACCTTCAAAAAAAGCCAAGAAAATTGACGCTGTTAAAATTATAAGAGGGCAGTAATATGGAAACGATACTAGAAGCTAAACATATAAACAAGTACTTTAAAAACCCTGTATTATTCCATGTACTTAAAGATATCAACTTTAAAGTAAATAAAGGTGAGTTTGCATCTATTATGGGGAAATCCGGATGTGGAAAATCAACTTTATTATACATCCTTTCTACAATGGATACAGATTATGAGGGTAAGTTATTTTTAAATAATGAATTGGTCACAGGACAAAGCAGTCCGCAATTATCTTACATTAGAAATAAACATATTGGTTTTGTATTTCAGTTTCATTATTTATTATCTGAATTTTCTGTATTGGAAAATGTAATGCTTCCCGCAAAGAAATTAGGGGAGAAATCATTTGAGGAAATAGAACACGATGCTATAAATAAATTGAAAATGTTAAATATCGATCAATTAGCTCAAAAACGTGCCTCTCAAATTTCGGGAGGTGAAAAACAACGTGTTGCCATTGCTAGAGCCTTAATTAATAATCCATCTATAATTATGGGGGATGAACCTACTGGTAATTTAGATAGTTACAATTCAGAAAACGTGTTTAATATCTTCAAAAACTTATGTGACGATTATGATTTATCACTATTGGTAGTAACTCATGATGAAGATTTTGCTAAAAAAACAGATAGAATAATTACTATGGAGGATGGAAGAATAATTAAATAACTTCACACAAAAATAGTTGAATGTTCAAAACATTCAACTATTTCTAATTTCTTTATTCATATTATTTTATCTTGATTATTTTTTTAGATTCAACCCCATTATCTTTTTTCTTATTTAAATTCAATTTCAAAATCCCCTCCTTATAGGTTGCTTTCATTTCTTCATTTTGATTTATTGAATTAGGTAATTTTAACGATCTTCTAAATGAATTGTAGCTAAACTCCTTACGAGTATACCCTTCATCACTTTCTTCTTTTTCTTCTTTTTTTTGACCATTAACATGCAATACACCATCCTCTAGCGAAATTTCAAAATCATCTTTTGAAAATCCTGGAACTGCTAATTCTATTTCATAGTTGTTTTCATTATCTTTTACATTCATAGCAGGCATTAAACTATTTTCACTGAAAAAATCATCAGAAAAAATATCTTCCTCAAAAAAACTGTCTTTGTTAAAAATATTTAGTACAGATGTACTTAAAGGAAAAAGACGATTCCTTTTATTAAATTTTACTAGTGTCATAACATTTGGTTTTGGTTAATTAAATTATTCCTACTACAAGTTACGACAAATAAGAACGATGTAACATGATGTTTGTCAGTGTTTTATAGTTTAACAGGTTTCTAAAAATTAAAAGCACCAAATACTTAGTTCTCGTAAAATTTTAGAACTAAAAAATGTATATTATTATAAATAATGTCCCATAAAAATGTTAACTTTCTAGTATGGAGACTCATTATAACATTATAATTGCAGGCGCTGGAGGAATTGCAGAAGCAGTTGGGCTTATTCTTTCCCAATGGAGTACTATACCCCCTACTATTTATATTGGAGACAAGAATTTAAGTAAAGCAGAAAAAGTAGCTGAATGGATTAAAAATGGAACTACAAAACTATGTAATGTAATTCCATTTCACTTAAATACTACAACTATTTCTAGCGACGTAAAATCTGTTTTTAAAAAAGCAGATGCTATATTTGATTGCCTACCAGGGAGTTTTGCTCCAATAATAGCACAATTTGCAAAAGATTACCAGTTACATTATGCAAACTTGACTGAATATGTTGCAGAAACTAACCAAATAATTGAGTTAGCAAAAAAGGCTAAAACAGGATTCGTTTTACAAACTGGTCTTGCTCCTGGTTATATTAATATTTTAGCAAATTACTTGTTTCAACAGTTTTGCAAAGATTATAATGTTAGCAAAGTTAATTCCTTAGTATTTAAAGTAGGTGCGCTTACTGATCATGCTGTAGCTCCACATTATTATGGTTTTACATGGAGTCCTATTGGTGTAGCTACAGAATATATAAAAGAAGCTATTGTTCTTAGAAAGTATAAAAAATCAACGCTTCCTTCCTTATCTGAAAGAGCTAAAATAATTATTAATGGCATTACTTATGAAGAGGATTTAACCTCTGGTGGTGCTGCAGATTTGCCTGATGCATTATCAGGAAAAGTAAAAACTTTAGATTATAAAACTTTACGTCATTCAGGTCATTATGCATGGGTACAGCAACAAATAAATAATTTCAAAAAAAAACGCGACTATATTTCACAACTACAAGAAGTAATGCTCGCAGAAATACCACATATAGAAAATGATCATATTATAATTTATGCTGCAGTGGAAGGAAAAGATCACTTAGGGATTCTTAGAAGACGAGAAATAGCTAAAAAAATAGCTCCATTACAAGTAGGAAAGCATCAATTAAGAGCAATACAAACCACAACTGCCGTACCAATAATACAAGCAATGAAATGGCTGCTAGAAACAAATGCAACTGGAGTTACCCTACAAAGTGAAATTGACTGTATACCATTTTTAAATGGTAGTTTTATAGTGCCTGTTTATGGGGGTATATAAATGCAACAAAGGTGTAGAATTTCATAAAAACAAAATAAGTACTCCCCTTTTATATTTAGCTGATTAAAGTCAGTAATATTCTATAAAAATCTCACTACCTTTAGTTGTAATAAGTTACCTATAAAATTAGCATCATGAACATACTTGTTTATAGCACCCGTAATTTCGAAAAGCACTATTTAATTAAAGCAAATAAGAGTAAACACTCTATTACTTTTATAAAGGAATCATTGTCTCCAGAAACAGTAGATAAAGCTAAAGGATATGATGTCATCTCACTAACCCCATCAGATGATGCTTCTGAATTAACTATAGAGAAATTAAAGGAATACGGAATTAACTACATTAGTTTGCGATGCACAGGATATGATAATGTAAATATTAGTTTAGCATCAATATCAGGTATACAAGTTGCTAATGTACCAGCCTACTCTCCTTATGCTATTGCAGAATTTGCAACTAGCCTTCTTCTTGCAATAAATAGGAAACTGATAATCTCTAATGAAAGAATAAACCAATATAATTTTAATATTGACAAGCTTACTGGTTTTGATTTAAACAACAAAACAATTGGTATCATAGGTACTGGAAAAATTGGAGCTGTTATGACAAAAATAATGAATGGTTTTGGATGCAATATTTTAGGGTATGATGTAAACATTAATCAACACCTTATTGATAACTTCAACATGGAATATGTATCAATTAAAGAGCTTTGTGAGAAATCTGATGTCATTTCTCTTCATGTGCCTTTAAATCAAAGTACGAAACATCTAATTGATGAAAAATTACTCAATAAAATGAAAAGTAATATTATTATAATTAATACTGCAAGAGGAGCTGTAATTAATACTAAGGATGTTATAAAAGCATTAGAGAATAATCAAATAGCAGCTTTAGGTATGGACGTTTATGAAAATGAAGATGGAGTATTCTTTAAAGATCTTTCGGATAATATACCTAATGATGAAATCCTTAAAAAACTAATTTCCATGCCAAATGTACTACTATGCTCTCATCATGCATTTTTAACTGAAGAAGCTCTAACAAATATAGCAGAAACTACATTTTATAATATTGATTGTTGGAGTAAAAACAAAGAAACTGAAAACCAATTAACTATTTAAAAAATCTAAAAAACAAGCTTCAGTATTAAGCAATACTATTGTAACTTAAAATAGCTTTATGTTAGACTTTAAAAAATTTAATTTTGTCGACTGGATATCATTCTATCGCATACTAGCAGCGCCTTTACTGTTGAGCTTACTGTGGTTAGACAAAAGAGAAGTCTTTACTTGGTTTTTACTTATTAGTTATTTTACAGATATGATTGATGGTTTTTTAGCTAGAAAATTTAAAATTTCTAGTGCTAGAGGATCCCAATTAGATTCTTTTGGAGATCAAGTAACTTTTAGTATTGGATTAATAGCATTGTTCATTTTTGAAAAAGAGTTTATTATTCAAAATTTAATATTAATACTAATTGCTTTTATTCCTTATGTTATTCAAATGATAATTGCATATTCAAAATACGGAAAAACTACAGCTTTTCATACATACTTAGCTAAAATTTCAGCAATTATTCAAGGAACATTTATACTTTGGTCTTTAATTTTTATCAAACCTATTGGTTTTAGTATTCATTTAATATCTAATGAA
>JAWUYQ010000121.1:0-9563 GCA_034110725.1 Flavobacteriaceae bacterium | reverse complement strand
TTTGTTAAATTTACAATAAACGATTTTTGACATCTAAAAAAGCTAGAAGAAGGAAGTATCTCTTCTAATGATGTTAAGCTCATTAGTGACATGACCATTTTATCTTTTAAATAAAATTTTACATATTTCTGCATACTTTCAACATAAACAAGTTCATTGAAAGACACTTTTATTGCTTTGTAGTCAGATTTTACAAAAATATAATCATCCTTTACTAAAGTCATATTTTCAATTGCTATTGTGTCATTAGCTTCTTTTAAAATAGATAATACTTTCACAATTGCTTTGAAAAACCTGTCAAATCTAATAGGCTTTAATAAATAATCAATAACGTTTAACTCATATCCTTCTATAGCATATTCAGAATAAGCTGTAGTTAAAATTGTAAGTGGGGCAGTATCTAATGATTTTAAGAATTCAACACCTGTGATGTCAGGCATTTGAATATCTAAAAACATAATATCAACATGATAGTTGTTTATAACATCCATAGCCTCAATAGCAGTATGGCATTTAGCTATAATATGAATGCTCGATATTTTTGCTAAATGCACTTCTATTAATTCTTGCGCAAGTGTTTCATCGTCAACTATAATACAATTGTAAGTTTTCAATTATTATAAATTAATTGTTAGTGTTAGTTTAAAGATACCATTATTATCATCAATTTTAAATTGATGCATATTTGGATAGTAATGTTGTAATTGTTTTTTAGTGTTTTCTAGCCCAATACCAGTTTCATTACTTTTTTTTTGGTGAGAGTTTGTAGTTTTAAAATGTAAAACTTCCTCTTTAACTGAAACATCAATAGACAATTGTCCATTTGGATTGTAAACGACATCACTATGTTTGAAACAATTCTCTATGTAATTTATTAAAATTAAAGGTGCAATTTTATGAGTTGACGATACCCCGTTTATAGAAACTAAAACATTTTTCTCTGCTTTGATTTTTTTCATTAATTGTAACTCAACATAATTATTTAAAAGTGTAATTTCCCTTTCTAAAGGGACAAATTTCTTTTTCCCATCATAAATAATATATCGTAAAATATCTGATAATTTTTCAATCATTAGAGGTGCATTATCATGTTTTGCAATGCTTAATGAATAGATGTTGTTTAGTGAATTGAATAAAAAATGAGGGCTCACTTGTGATTTTAATAATTGTAATTCAGCTGTAAGTTTTTCATTTTGTAAAGCTAATCTGTTTTTCTGTTCTTGTTGGAATAAAGTGAAATACCAGTATAGATATGATATAACTATAAAAAGAATATAGTTTAACGAAAAGGAAAGGAGGTTTCTAATATCACTTTCGCTAATTAAATAATAACCTAATCCCGAATAATAGATAAGGATTGAGATGAGAACTAGAAAAGAGAAAAGCCCTACTCCGTAAGCTATCCTTCCTTTTTTCTCTAATAAATTAGGAATCAAAAAGTATAAATTACTGTAAACAATAACACTATAAATAGCACATTCAATTAATGTAAAAGCGATTGCTTGCATAATCTCATATTCTGTCTCGTGATAATCTAGTACAAAGAGGAATATAAATATCCAAAACAAGGCATGGTATATTGATTTTACTTTTAACATTTAAAATAATATTATATTCAAAAGTATCATATTTAATCCTTTAAAGATAGGTAATAAGCATCAAACCACCTTTTTTGGGATTGAAATATTGTTTTTTGTCTTTAGGTTAAAAATCTATCTTTTTATTCCTAAATAATAAGCATTGGTGGAAAATTGTTTACAGATTTTCATGTAACTTATACTTTAGCAGTATCTTAATTTAATAAACACATTATGAAAAACTCAGTAACACTTATAATGCTATTCATGACTTTAATATCTACAAAAGCTCAAATTGCTGATAAAGTAATTAAAAACGCAAAAATTTATACTGCTGATGCATCAGATACATATGTTCAGGCTATTGCAATTAAAAACGGGCTAATAATTTATACAGGCTCTAACGCAGGTGTTGCTACTCATATAGGAACTGGTACAGAGGTTAAAGACGGTGGAGGTCGATTGGTATTACCAGGAATGCATGATGTGCATATGCATCCTCTTGAGGCCAGCTCTGCTAATGGGGCAAGTTGTATTTTGAATAGCGAAGAAACGAATCCTGAAAATTTTATATCTGTATTAAATGCTTGTAATAGTACTCCAAATAGTAATGGTTGGGTAATAGGTTGGGGGCATTCCATTTATACATTATTAGATGCTACAAGAGCTCCGCGATTAATTTTAGATGAAGTATATCCAATAACTCCTGCAATAATTATGGAAGAAACCTCCCATTCAGTTTGGGTAAATACGGCTGGCCTAAATGCTTTAGGTATTACTGCTACAACTCCAGACCCAATTGGCGGACATATTATAAAATCAACATGGGGTACTGCTTCTGATGTAGATGGAATACTACTTGATAGTGCTGGAGATGATGCTTTAAGTGTAGCTTTGGCAACTAATGTAACAATGCAAAACAACAATTATGATGGATTAGTAAATTATGGGCTACCATTATTAGCAAAAAACGGTATTACCTCAATCTGCGAAGGTCGTACATATTGGAAGCAGAACTATATAGAGACTTGGCAGCAAATTAAAGCAAATAATTTATTGACATGTAGAGTAGGTTTAGCTCCGTGGGTTTACCCAGAAGATAATGATGTAACTCAAATCCCTACCATTGAAGCACTGTATGATAGTGGGGACGATATGCTAAAAATACGTCAAATAAAATTATATGCTGATGGTATTTTAATAAATGCAACAGCTGCAATGCACGAAAATTACGAAGCTGGAATATTGAGTTTTCTCGGGTTCCCATTTTCTAAAGGACTAAATTATATAGATGTTTCAAGAATGACATCGCTAATAACTACTTTAGAGCAAAAAGGTTTTGATTTTCATATTCATGCAATTGGTGATAGAGGAATTACAGAAAGTATAGATGCTATCGCTGCGGCAAGAGTAGCTAATGGAGATGTTGGCGCAAGGCATAGAATTACGCACTTGGAGGTTGTAAAACCAACTGATTTTTCAAGATTCTCTAGTTTGAACGTTACTGCAGATATGCAAGTTACTGGAGATTTTACCAACCCGAATCATTGGCATGATAATGATGATTTTATTGGAGTTACTCGTTCTGATAATTTAGTTCCAGTAAAATCTATTTACGATGCAGGTGCCAGAGTTACTTTAAGTAGTGATTGGGATGTAAGTAGTGTTAGTCCATTTGTGGGGATTCAAAACTCTCTAACTAGAGCGCCACAAAACTTACCAAATGTAGCTGCAGCGGTAAAAGCATTTACAATTAATGGCGCTTATGTAATGCGTCAGGAAAATAAAACAGGTAGTTTAGAAGTAGGTAAATATGCCGATTTAATCATGGTTGATAGAGATATATTTACAATACCAAACACACAAATTGGAGCAACTAAAGTTGTGTTTACTTGGTTAGCAGGAAATCAAGTATATGAAGATGCAGTGCTAAGCACAGTAGAAAATTCGCTTAATAACAGTAAGTTTGATGTATATCCTACTGTTACTCACGATTCAATTCATGTTTATTATACTGGAAAAAATAAGAAACGTTCATTCATAAAAATATTCGACTATAGCGGTAAAAAAATTATTGACAAAAAAATGAACTCTGACTCATTTGTAAATAATGAAATTACAATTGATATCTCAGTACTATCAGAAGGTGTTTATATATTGCAATTTACTAATGATGATGGTCTTGTGGAAAAATCCAAAAAATTTATTGTTAGTTATTAAAACTTAAGTCAAGAATGGACTTGTAATAAAAAAGTTGGCAAATAGTTAAGCGACTATACTAAGATATATTCTCCTAGTATTATACAATGTTTCTATCTACTGAAGCACTGAATTCCCCTTCACACTCTAAACAACACCAAAGGCAGCTCATATCGGGCTGTCTTTTCACTATCATTTGATTGGTTTGAGAAGCTGTTAGGTTGGGTCTGAAAGTGTTGTGTGGTGTATTTCAGTAACTTAGGTTTTTAGGTCACTATATATGATGATATAGAATATACCGATTCATGGGTATTGTGGTATGAGTTTAGTTGAGATACTTTAGCATCATGTTTAAGTGCTGGTAACAATGAAGCCATTTGTGCCAGTTAAATGTATTCTAGCAATAAAAAAATGGGTAGCTTCAGTATATAGTAATGCTTAGTTTGGGGAAATAGAAGATACCTCATTAGTTAGAACACACTAAAATGTTTTGTAAACAACCAATCTAAGGTAGTCAGAGATGGCTACCTTTTTTCTTATTAGACAACTATATGGATAACAAAACTCAAATACAAAAACTAATACTCGATATTCTTGCGTCTGATAACATTGACAACAAAAGAACCATTCGTAATCAAGTAGTTGAGCTATTTAAGGAATCCAAACTCGTAAATCATACACCAGTAGTAATTAGATTAAATACATCGTTAGAACTTAAAGAAACAATTGACAATTATATCACTCATGACAATACGGCAAGTAGAGAAGCATTAAAAAACATGTATTCGTTTGTCAGTCAGTTGTTGTGTGATAATGTAAAAATTGTTGGGTAAATCGGTAAGATTCCTATTAAACTGTGTTTTAATACAGTTTTGGCGTTGTTAATACATTTTTAATTAACCCTACAAATAAAAAAAGCACATCATAATTGATATGCTTTTCCAATGTAAAAAAGTTAAAATGTCTATAATTATACAACTGCAACATTAACTGCACTCAATCCTTTTTGACCTTCTTCAACATCAAAGGATACTTTATCTCCTTCTCTTATTTCATCATTTAAACCACTTACATGGACAAATACATCTTTACTCCCATCTTCTGGTGTAATAAATCCGAATCCTTTAGCATCGTTGAAAAATTTTACTGTTCCGTTACTCATAATTATTTATTTTATTTATAAAGAGTAAATATAATGATTTTTTATTGTTGCTACCAACAATCAGATATGTTACATTGGTGATACATACTCAACTTATATTTACTCAAAAATAACACATACACATGATTAAGGATAAGATTTAACTGGATCATCTGATTGGTGAACGAGGCTGTTAGGAAGGGGCTGAAAGGGTTGTGTAGGGTTCTAAAGCTTCTTACTAATTTTATAACAGAAATATCCAACAGCATCACGAATGACTGATATAAAAATATCTTGAAGGTGTAATAATTTTTGATTTCTGCCACTAACCAAGAAAACACAGTAATTAAATACAGTTATGAAATCAAAAAAACAAAGAGTAAGTACTAGAACTATTCAAATCTTAAACTCTATAATCTGGGCAGTAGTTATTCTATTATGCAGTTATTTTATAAATGGGGAGGGCTATCAACAATTAGTAATTAACATTATCATTGTTGCTGCTGGTATCCAAATTTCCTTAATAGGATATTTTTTTAATAGATTTTTTCATAAAACACACATTGAATCGTAAACAAATTTTTCGCCAGAAATTAATGGGGGGTAGGAACCGTTAAAACCGCTAGAGAAGAGTTCTAATCTTGGAACAAGTACTGTAAATTAAGGTTTTGTAAATAAAACCTTAACGAAACAACCAAAGGCAGTTCATATCGGGCTGTCTTTTCTTTTTATGACAACTATCATCTGATGTATGGTATAGATGGTTAGGAAGGGGCTGAATGGGTTGTGTGGTGGTGTTTGGTGTGGGTACAGTGGACGCTGGTGAGGAAAGCATGAGGTTGTTGGTGTGATTGGTTAACGTTAGTTTATGTATTTTAGTTACTGTACAATTTATATTCTTCTTTTTTTAAATCAGCTAAATAGCGCCCATAAAAAAAGGACCTCACTAAGTGAAGTCCTTTTTAAATAGTATATAATGTTTTTATAATCTAACAAAAACTGTTTTTGATTCGCTATCCCAGTGTAATAAATGCTTATTTTCATTAAACCATTTTTTCCAAATTTTTAGGTCACTAATTTTAGTTTTCCCAATAGTCTCGTAACTATATCCAGACTTTGATTTTAAATTTGTTATTTGCCCAAGAAAATTACTAGCAGAAGTTAACTCTAAACTATATCCTTCTTCTAGATTGTGAAATTCTTCAATGATTGAAATACGCTCTTGAACATATTTACATGCTTTCTTGTCTATATTATTTTTTTCCGTTGCAAATACATTGCTAATCAGTAAAAATAAAATTCCAGTTAATAGGGTAGTTTTAATATTCATAATTTTTTATAATAATATGGGTTAGTATACTTCTTTAATGAAGTAGTTATTTCGGATGATACAAATGTATAGGCTATCTTGTTGCAAACCAATAGCTTGCGGTGTAGTTTGTCGATTTTATGTTATTATAATGAATAATGTTAGATAATTGACAGATATCTAGGTTACGAGTGGATGCGTTTAATTATTTATAAGTATTTCATGATTTTTATTAGATAATTCACAATGCATATATTCGATAAAAGACATAAATACACTTTTAAATACGTTTTGTGGTTGTAAAATAGCGTTATTTTGTGGTGAAACAAAAAGCGTTTTACAACAATGTAATTCTAATTCTTTGATATTGAACAATTCAGTATTATTTGTAATCTTAAGTAAAAATATTTCGGTTTAATTTGTGTGAGGGTAAGCATCAAATTGTTTTTTGTTATTTTTACCATCTACACAATAATTAACCAGTCATTGACTGTTTGAATACTATGAACGAAAACTTAGACCCAAGTAACGAAAATTACAATCCAGCGGAATTAGATGCTGATAGAGCACTAAGGCCTTTATCTTTTGATGATTTTGCAGGACAAGATCAAGTATTAGACAATTTAAAAATTTTCGTTCAAGCTGCTAACTTACGTGATGAAGCTTTAGATCATACCTTGTTTCATGGTCCTCCAGGTTTAGGTAAAACAACCTTGGCGCATATTTTAGCCAATGAATTAGGAGTTGGTATAAAAGTTACATCAGGACCAGTATTGGATAAACCAGGTGATTTAGCGGGTTTATTAACTAACTTGGAAGAGCGTGATGTTTTGTTTATTGATGAAATTCATCGATTAAGCCCAATTGTGGAGGAATATTTGTATTCTGCAATGGAAGACTATAAAATTGATATCATGATTGAGTCAGGGCCAAATGCTAGGACGGTTCAAATAAATCTTAATCCGTTTACATTAATAGGAGCAACAACTCGTTCGGGCTTACTAACTGCTCCTATGCGTGCACGTTTTGGTATTCAATCTCGTTTACAATATTATAAAACTGAATTACTATCTACAATAGTTGAACGAAGTGCACATATTTTAAATGTGCCAATTGATATAGAATCAGCAATAGAAATTGCAGGTAGAAGTAGAGGTACACCTCGTATTGCAAACTCTTTATTGCGTAGAGTACGTGATTTTGCTCAAATAAAAGGGAATGGAACTATTGATATGGAGATAGCTCGTTACGCGTTAAAAGCTTTAAATGTAGATGCACATGGGCTAGATGAAATGGATAATAAAATTTTAACAACACTTATTGATAAGTTTAAAGGTGGTCCAGTAGGAATTACCACTTTAGCAACTGCAGTTTCGGAAAATGGAGAAACGATTGAAGAAGTATACGAGCCTTTTTTAATTCAACAAGGATTTCTGATGCGTACACCAAGAGGAAGAGAAGTAACTGAACTTGCCTATAAACATTTAGGAAGGATAAAAGGAAGTGTTCAAGGGGGATTGTTTTAGGTCTCTACACCAAAAAGGTTAGATATAAATTACAGACTGTGCTCGACGAAGTCCAGTCAAAAATAAAAGCTTTAAATGAGTCTAAAAGAAAAGCATACACAAATGATAAAAACCGAAGCAGCACGCCTCGGTTTTTTATCTTGTGGTATTTCTAAGACAGATTTTTTAGAAGATGAAGCTCCAAAATTGGAAAATTGGTTAAAAAATGATTTTCATGGAGAAATGAAATACATGGAGAATCATTTTGATAAACGATTAGATCCTCGTTTGTTAGTTGATGATGCTAAATCTGTTATATCGTTAAGTTATAATTATTACCCGGAACAATTACAGCGAGATGACTCATATAAGATTGCGAAATATGCTTATGGGCAAGACTATCATCATGTTATAAAAGGGAAATTAAAAGAGTTGTCAGTATTTATCCAAGAGAAAATTGGTGATGTTCATGGTCGTGCTTTTGTTGATTCTGCTCCGGTCATGGAACGTGCTTGGGCAAAAAAATCAGGACTAGGATGGGAAGGAAAACATTCTTTAGTACTTCAAAAGCAACAAGGGTCATTCTTTTTTTTATCAGAATTAGTTATTGATCTGGACTTAGAATACGATACACCAATGACTAATCATTGTGGAACCTGTACCAAGTGTATTGACGCTTGTCCAACTGAAGCTATTCTTCCTAATAATACAGTTGATGGTAGTAAATGTATTTCTTATTTTACAATTGAGTTAAAAGAAAATATCCCAAATGAATTTAAAGGTCAGTTTGACGATTGGATGTTCGGATGTGATATTTGTCAAGATGTTTGCCCGTGGAATCGTTTTTCAAAACCACACAATGAGCCGTTGTTTACTCCTAAACCTGAATTGCTAAATTTGACAAAAAAAGATTGGGAAGAAATTACCGAAGATGTGTTTGGTAAGGTATTTCAAAAGTCAGCTGTAAAGCGAACAAAATTTGCAGGATTACAACGTAATATTTCTTTTCTTAAAAAATAAATTCAGTAAAACTTTCATAATTGAAACATAGGTATAACTTTGTGTAATTATACTAATATTGAGTTATGAGTAAAAAAAGAATGAGGCATGAAGCATTAATTTATCACGCAAAGCCTGTACCCGGAAAAATTAAAGTAGTACCAACAAAAAAATACGCTACTCAGCGTGATTTGGCATTGGCCTATTCACCAGGTGTAGCCGAGCCTTGTTTAGAAATTGAAAAAAACCCAGAAGACGCATATCGGTATACTGCAAAAGGAAATCTTGTTGCGGTAATTACAAACGGAACAGCTGTTTTAGGTTTAGGGGATATTGGTCCCCTAGCCTCAAAACCTGTAATGGAAGGGAAAGGATTGTTGTTTAAAATATTTGCCGATATAGATGTTTTTGATATTGAAGTTGATACTAAAGACATTGATGCCTTTGTAGAGACAGTCAAAAACATTGCGCCAACATTTGGTGGGATTAATTTAGAAGACATTAAAGCTCCAGAAGCTTTTGAAATAGAAAGAAGATTAATAGAGGAATTGGATATTCCGGTAATGCATGATGACCAACATGGTACTGCAATTATTTCTTCAGCAGCGTTATTGAATGCTTTAGAAATTGCAGGAAAAGAAATATCCAAAGTTAAAATAGTGATATCAGGAGCAGGTTCAGCAGCAATATCTTGTGCAAACTTATATGTGCGTTTAGGTGCTAAATATGAAAACATTACGATGTTTGATATTGATGGTATATTGCATAAAGGAAGGACTGACTTGTTAGATTTACAAAAAAAGTTCTCATTTGGAAAAGAAGGAGATCTTTTA
>JAWUYQ010000120.1:0-8312 GCA_034110725.1 Flavobacteriaceae bacterium | reverse complement strand
TTCAACTCCGTTAGCAATTTCATCTAGAGTAAGTGATACTCTAATACGTAAATTACTTCCTTTTACTCTTCGTTGTCTTGAACCTCCGCCGCCACCGAAGCCACCTCCGCCGCCACCGCCAGCACCATCAAATGCAGCGTGACCATAACGATCGTATTTTGCTTTTTTATTATCGTCACTAAGTACTTCGTACGCTTCTGCAGCTTCCTTGAAACTTTCTTCAGAAGCAGTATCACCAGGGTTTTTATCTGGATGATACTTAACGGCCATTTTTCTATAACCTTTTTTTATTTCTTGCGCAGTAGCTCCTTTAGAAACTCCAAGTACGTCGTAATAATCTTTCTTAGCCATTTTATACTTTTTGTAATCCCAAATTATTGGGGTATTCTTTTTAGATTCCTGTTTTCACAGAAATGACATTTTCGCTTATTGTCCGATTACAACTTTAGGAAAACGTATTATTTTTTCTCCAAGTTTGTATCCTTTCTCAATCACGTCAATGATTTTTCCTTTTAAGTCGTCAGTTGGTGCAGGAATTTGAGTAATTGCTTCATGGAAATCTGCATTAAAAGCATCTCCTTTTCTAACATCTAAAATCTCAAGCCCTTTATCCTTTAAGGTAACTTTAAGTTTTGTACTAATAAGTTCTATTCCTTTGATAAGGTTTCCGTCCTTACTTTTCTCTATTTCAACCCAAGCTCTATCTAAATCATCTAAAACTGGCAACATTGCTTGCATTACGCTAGAACTTGCTGTTTTAAATAACTCTACACGTTCCTTTGAAGTTCTTCTTTTATAATTTTCGAATTCAGCAAATAAACGCAAAAACTTATCCTTTTCACTTGCTAAGTCAACAGTTAATTGCTCCTCAACAGACAACTCAACTACATCTTCTTTTTGCTCTTCTACCTCAGTAGTTTCAGTGTTTTGTGTTTCAACCTGATCTTTAAGCTCTTCTTTTTGTATATCTTCTGTACTCATTTCTAATGAATAAATTTTTCTTGTTACAATTTTAATGTTTGCAAAAGTATTGCCAATTCTAACGAAATGCCAATTTGTCACAATTTATTTTAAAGAAATTTACTTGAGAAGATTCGATAAAGCAGATTCAATATTTTTGTATTGAAAATTAAATCCTAATTTTTTAATTTTTTGAGAAGATACTTTTTGACTATCGCATACAATTTGATGCATTTCTCCTAACATCAATTTTAAGACAAATTTTGGAATATTAGGTAAAAACAAAGGCCTTTTCAATTGTTGAGCAATAGAGGATGTTAGTTCTGAATTTGTGACTGGATCTGGTGATACAGCATTATAAACTCCTGCTTCATCTTTCTCAACTAGAAAACTAAATAATTTAACTAAATCATGAATATGAATCCAACTCACATATTGCTTTCCTGAAGCAAATGGGGCTCCAAAACCATAAATAATTGGTTGTTTCATCTGTTGTAATGCCCCTCCATTTTTAGCTAAAACAACTCCAACACGAATTTTAGTGACCCTTATATTTAATTTAGAAAAAACAGTTACAGATTGCTCCCATTTTTGCACTACTTCCCCTAAAAAACCTTCAGATAACTCTTTTGAATTTTCTTCATAACAATTGAATAAAGAATCTTTATAAATTCCTACAGCACTTGCACACACAAACTGTGTTACTATATGCTTATTTTCTTTTAATGTTTGATATAGTAACTCTGAAGACTTTACTCTACTACTAATAATCTCTTTTTTATATTGAGTAGTCCAGCGTTTAGAAATACTAGCACCTGCCAAATGAATGATTTTAGTCACTCCATCTATACAAGAAACGTCTATAGCTTGATTACTGATATCCCAATAAAAACCTTTACAATTTGCAATAGAATTTACTGCTTCCTTTCGGCTAGTTAAAAAATTAATTTCATGCCCCTCTTCTAACAAATGTACTATCAAATGTTGCCCAACCAATCCTGTAGCACCTGTTATTAGTATTTTCATTTTTACTTTAAAATTTTTCTTGCTCTTAACATTTCACGCTTCCCTGGAGGTCCATCCAAACGTTCAACTGTAAATCCAACAAATTGCATTGCTCTACGCGCACTACCTTTTGCTGCATAAGTTACCAAGACTCCGTTAGGTTTTAATGCTTTGTACATGATGGCAAAAATCTCTTCCCCCCATAATTCGGGTTGCACTCCAGACCCAAAAGCATCGTAATAAATTAAGTCATGGCAGTTATTATCTACTATATCATTAAAAAATTGCTTCCTTTTAGTTAATGAAAATTGATCAGATATAGCTTGTTTAGTTTCCCAATCAGTACTATGAAAATCAACAAATGCTTGCCTATATTCCTCTGCATCGAGCTGGCTCACATAATTTAACCCAGCTATCTCCTCCTGTATTACCGGATATGCTTCAACTCCAGTATAATCAATAATTAAATTTCTTCTTTTACTTTCCAAAAAAGTTATATAAGCGTTCAGTCCTGTACCAAAACCTATTTCCAATACTGCTATTTTATCAGAAAATAAATCCAACCCCATTCTAATAAAAACATGATACGCTTCTTGAATAGCGCCTTTTTTAGAATGATACTGTTCGTTTAATTCTGGCAAATTAATAGAGGTAGACCCGTCTTCAGTAATGATTATTTCTCGTTTCATAGTTCCAAATTCTTTTTTAACCTATACAAACCATAAGTTTTGTACATCTATACAAATTAACAAATAATTAGTCGTTATAATTTTATTAATTGATTAAATTCGCAAAACTATTAAAACCAACTAAATGACGATGGAAACAGATATTAAAATTACTCGCGTTGATAAATCAAAATTTGAATCAATTGATTTAGATAATGTAGCATTTGGAACAGTTTATACTGACCATATGTTTTTCTGTGATTTTAAAGATGGTGAATGGCAACAACCTGAAATTACACCTTATCAACCTTTACAGCTAGATCCCTCTGCTAGAGTTTTCCATTACGGACAAGCTGCTTTTGAAGGAATGAAAGCGTATAAGGATGAGAACAGTGATGTTTGGATTTTTAGACCTGAAGAAAACTGGAAACGTATTTGCTTTTCAGCGAACAGATTAGCAATGCCTGAAGTTCCTAAAGAAATATTCATGGATGGTTTAAAAACCTTATTGAATATGGATAGCCAATGGGTTGTTCCAGGAAGAGGAAACACTTTATATATCAGACCATTTATTTTTGCAACTCAAGCAGGCGTATCTGCTGCTCCTGCTGACGAATATAAATTTATGATTATATGTACTCCAGTACAAGCATACTATAAAGGAGGAGATGTAAAAGTAAAAATATCTGATCATTACTCTAGAGCTGCCAATGGTGGTGTTGGTGCAACTAAAGCTGCAGGTAACTATGCTGCTCAGTTTTACCCAACTAAAAAAGCCAATGAGGAAGGATACCAACAAATTATCTGGACAAACTCTACTCATGAGTATTTAGAAGAAGCAGGAACTATGAATGTGTTTTTCAGAATTGGAGATACTTTATTAACCGCTCCTACAGATGATAGAATTTTAAATGGGGTTACTAGAAAAAGTATTATTACGCTTGCTGAAAGAGAAGGTTTAAAAGTAGAAGTACGAAAAGTTAGTGTAGTTGAAGTTATTGAAGCTGCTAAAAAAGGTGAGTTAAAAGAAGTATTCGGAACAGGAACTGCCGCAGTAGTTGTACCAATTACTGGTGTTGGCTACAAGGAAGATCATTATGATTTACCTAAACTTGATAATGCGTATTCTACTATGTTAAAAGGTAAGTTGTTAGATATTCAATACAACGAAGCTGAAGATACTTTTGGGTGGACTCAAAAAATATAATTACAAATATAATAAGAACTAAAAAAAGCGGCTAATTGCCGCTTTTTTTAGTTCTTATTATTTAATATTTTTGAAATATTCGGTTTGAAATAATTTGGTCCTTTTAACACTTTTCCATCTTCACGATAAATAGGTTGACCATCCTGACCAAGCTTACTCATGTTACTTTCTTGAATTTCGTCAAAAACCGCTGCCATTTTATCTTGTAATCCATGTTCTATCATTGTACCACATAAAATGTATAACATATCACCCAAAGCATCAGCAACCTCAACTAAATCGTTATTTTGAGCTGCATCAAGGTATTCTTCATTTTCTTCCTTCATTAAATTAAAACGAAGGGTATTTTTTGCTTCTCCTAAATCAGCTTTTGGCGTTTCTCTATGTCCTATTTTAAAAGCAGTATGAAATTCGGTAACTGCATCAGTATATTTTTTCATTGTATGCGTATTTAAATGATTAACTTTAATTAATTTCGCCTAAAATAAATAAAATTTTTATGTTTACATCTGGCCAACTAATTTTTGCTGTATTATTCTTCTTAACTTTTGTTGGAGTGATGATTTGGTCTTATAGAAAAGATTTAAAATTACATCAAAAATATTATAAAGGTAGCTATTGGGTTTTAGTAGCTTTGATTGTGTTTTTCAGCTTGATTTATGCGCTAAAGTCTTTAATCTATAAATAACCTAATAAAAAAATCCCTTCAACTTTCGTTAAAGGGATTTTATATTATAAAGACAGATAAATTTATATCTGATTCATCCATTTGAATTTGTATGCCGTATCTGGTATTACAGCTCTTTCAGCTAGACGATACATTCTATCTGGCAAACGCAATAAATAATCTCTAGCTTTTTCTGCTTCAGCAGTCAAACCAGTAACTTTATCAATCTCCCAAAGCACGTTAAGTTTTCGCATAATATCTACATAATCAAATCCTGTATATACTCCAGCACGTTGAGCTACCAAAGAGAATTGATTAAATAAAGATGCTTTTTCAGCATGAGATTCTCTTAAATACATTGCTGGCATTACTATCTGATTTTTCATCATATAAAAATATGCCAACATCATTTCGCTAGGATCAACTTTAAAAATCTCCTTTACAAATTCTGAATAGGCAATATGATGACGCATTTCATCTCCTGCAATAATTTTTGACATTTTTGCTAAAGCAGAATGTCCTTTTTGACGTGCTATTTTAGCTACATTGTTATGAGAAACATATGTTGCTAACTCTTGGAAACTTGTGTATACAAAGTTTTTATAAGGATCATTTGCTGTACCGATATCAAAACCATCAGCAATTAAATGTTGTGTAGACATTTCTACTTCTTTCATATTTACCCTTCCAGATAAATACAAGTATTTGTTCAAAACATCTCCATGACGATTCTCTTCAGCTGTCCAAGCTCTCACCCATTTAGCCCAACCGTTATCTCTATCTTTTTCGGGATCTTGTTCCACTCCTTCTAAATTCATTAACCACGATTCATAAGTTGGTAATGCCTCCTCAGTAATCATATCACCAACCATTACAACCCAAAAATCATCATCTAATTCTTTAGATATTTCTTGAATTTCTTTTACCTCATCAATAAAAGTGTCTTTCTGTGAGTTTGGCAAAAAGTCTGTTGGTTGCCAAATTTTCTCTACAGGTATCAAGAATTTATCTACAAACACATCGATGTTTTTCTCAAGTGTTTGCATTACTTCTATTCTTATGTTTTTTATAGACATAGCTTAATTAATATCTTTTATTATTGTAAGTTCTACTTTTTTAGCAAGCTCATTAAATGGTAATGAGCTAATCTTTATTGGGGCATGCGTTTTTATTGTAATCGGACTTCCAACTCCAAATGGGAATTTTCCGTACTTAAATACTTTCCATGAATTATTGACTGTCAAAGGTACAATATATCCTTCAGGATTATACTTAGTTATCATTTTTAAGCCACTAGCGGCAAACTCCTTAGGTTTACCATCCTTGCTTCTGGTTCCTTCTGGAAATATTGCTGCAGACCATTTTTTCTTGTTTATATTTTTAGAAAATCTTGCTAATTCAACTATAGCTTGTTTTCCGTTATTTCTATCAATTAAAGCTGCTCCACCGTTTCTTAAGTTAAAAGAAACGCTCGGAATACCCTTCCCTAATTCTTTTTTTGAAACAAACTTAGGATTGTGCTTTCTGAAATACCATGAAACAGGTGAAATATCAAATAAACTTTGATGATTAGACACAAAAATCAAAGTAGTGTCTTCTGGTAATTCATGTGGGTTATCTACTTTTACAGTAACACCTATTAGCAATAAATTTTTCACCAATGATAAATTCATCCAATCAACTACTCGTTGATAATACTTAAAATCTAAAAACTTTAAGCTAAACCATTGTAGAGGATGAAACACTATCAGTATCAACAAAAAAGAAATCAAAAAAAACGGTGATAGTATGTAACTTAAAATCTTCATTGTGGTTTCTACCAATTCCTTAACTATTAATATACAAAAATAAAACGGTAAATGTAATGAAATTCTGTTAATTTATACTGCATCAAATAGCAACAAAAAAAAGGCGCTTAAACTAAGTTTAAACGCCTTTTCAAAATGGATTTATAAAGTTTTAGTTTACAGCTGGTAAAAAGCTATAATTTTTTGCATAACTCAACATTTGCTCAGTAAACGTTTTTGGTTGTTCAATTGTAAAACCTGTTATTTCTCCTGCATCATTAGTTGCCGGTACTATAACCGGATTTACAAACCCACTATAAGCAGCAGACTTAAACTGTGCGTTTCTATCCAATACTTCTTTATGAATATCCTGGTCAACTTTTACACCGTAACCTTCTACTAAAGCTTCTACTGCTGCAAAATCACCTTCAGATTTTATACGCTGTGTCTCACGTAATAATTGTCCAAAAATATCATGTAACTTCTTATAATCATTAATATTGAAATATGTTTTCCCATCACGAGTAACTTTTTCAATTACATTATCAGCTTTTCCTTTTTCATAAGCCCATCCTGAAACCCATTGTCTGTTACGCATGTGTGCTTCTTCAATTTCATCACCTAAATCCAAACGAATTAATTGAGCCATTAACCCATTACGGATATATCCATCATAAGCAGCTTTTCCTACTTTTTCCCAATCGGTAACTAATCCTAAATCTTGTAATTTAGTGTCGTATAAATAATATAACCCAACTAAATCTGCTCTTCCTTCTTCCAAAGTAGATGCATAGTTTTTAAGTGTTTCTCTAGTTTCTCCAACTCCTAGATTTAATTGTCCTGATGCATGACCAATTACTTCATGTAATGCAGTATGTAATTTATCAGCTAATTGTCCATATTCTTCTTCTAAAGCAATTTCCTCATCATCATGAGCAAATTCCTTTAATCGTCCAGAACCACCTGCATTTGCATAAGCTCCAATAATATTTCCTAAAGAAACTGATTTACTTCCTACAGCAGTACGAATCCAGTTTGCATTTGGTAAGTTTACTCCTATTGGCGTACTTGGAGATGCATCTCCTGCTTCTCCAGCAACATTTACAACTTTGTATGTTACACCTACAACATTCTTCTTTTTATGGGCATCCATTAATGGAGAATTATCCTCAAACCATTGTGCGTTTTCAGATACAACAGACATTTTTTCAGACATGTCAAAATCTTTAATTTGCACTACAGTTTCATAAGACCCTCTGTATCCCATTGGATCATTATACACTTCAATAAAGCTATTAATATAATCGATATTTCCATCTATTGCAGCTGTCCAAGCTACATTATAATCGTCCCACGTTTGTAAATCTCCAGTTTGATAATACTTAATTAACAGACCTAAAGCTGTTCCTTGCGCTTCATTTTCTGCAACTCCTTGTGCTTTTTCTAACCAACCAACAATCTGGTCAATAGCTGCTCCATATAAACCACCTGATTTATATACGCGTTCTTTTAGCACACCATTTTCTTTAACCAACTGAGAGTTCAATCCGTATGACAATGGTTGTTTTTTATTTGGAGATATCATCTTTCCGTAAAAAGATTCTACGTCAGCATTAGTTACACCAGGGCCGTAAAAATTTACTGCACTTTCCGCAACATTATCAACTCCTTTAGATAAATTTACTTTTTTAGCATCTTTATCATTGAAAATAACGGCTAGCGCATCACCTTTTAATTCTGTCTTTGTTGCTGCCAATAATGTTTCTAAATAAGCTTGATCAAATGCTGGAGTCAACTTTGCATTAGAATAATGGTGGTGAATTCCGTTAGAGAACCACACACGCTTTAAATACTCTTCAAAGTTACTCCAATCATCAGAAGTCTTATCTCCTGCATAATTAGCATATACATTCTCTAAAGCTTTACGGATAGTTAAATTATGACGGTAGTTTTGATCCCACATCATATCTCTACCTGCTAAACCAGCTTGAGTTAAATAGTATACTAACTTTTGCTCT
>JAWUYQ010000119.1:0-17506 GCA_034110725.1 Flavobacteriaceae bacterium | reverse complement strand
AATCAAAGCTATTGGATTTAGTTTTGGCGGAGATGTACTCTATCAACTTGCTTTAATCAATCCACCTCTAATAGAATCTATGATAACGATTGGAGCAGTTGGAACATGGACAATCAATGATTTCCCTCAATACAAAAAAGTTTTTACATTTGAAAATAGAGCCAATTTCCCATGGTTAATAACTAACCACGGTTCTGATGATAAAATAAAGGCTTTAATGAGTCAATTTAACAACTATACAGTCAAAGTAACTAATGAAGAATTACAATCTATTAAACCTGAGGTATTAATTATGATAGGTGATGATGATGAAGGTATGGATTTACATGAAGTTGCAAGAGTTAAGAAAAACCTACCTAATTCAGATCTTTGGATATTACCGAACGTAGCACATGGAGCTCATGAAGGTGAGACTAAAGATGAGTTTATTATTAAATCGAAAGTCTTTCTTTCTAAAAAAAAAGCTGCTAACAACACCTATAAATGATACGAGTTTTGGTATCTAATCCCAAGTGTAAGTGTATCTTTACTTTTTCGCCAAACCTTTCAATTTGGCCTTTATAAAACAACAAACTAAAAACAAAACCGAGAAGCTTATGGCTCGTGTCGACACGAAAATCTGCGGATTTTCTGCCCCGTAAAATTCATAGCTAAACGTTAACGGTAATTCATAAAATATTGGATAAAAACATATTTCAATGGACAACTAATAAAGAATATAGTAAAACTATAAGATATTAAATTATTTAAAATGAAAAGCATTCCCTTATTTAAACCACACACTTCACAAGAACAAATTTACTCTATAAAAAAAGTCCTAGATTCTGGTTGGTGGGGATATGGAACAGAATGTAAGAAACTCGAAAATTCTTTTACTTCTAAGAATAATGGTTGGGCAATAGCAACTTCTTCAGGCACATCTGCTCTCTATATTATTGCGAAATTACTAAAAGAAGATAATGACAGTAGAGATGAAATAATTATTCCCGCTATTACTTGGATTAGTACTGCAATAGCATTTATTAGTGCAGGTTTTAAAGTTAGGTTAGCAGAAGTGAATAACAATTCATCACTAATTGACTTAAAAAGCGTAGAACAGAAAATAACTAAAAAAACAAAAGCAATTGTTTTAGTACATCTATATGGTCAAAAAATTGACGTACCCAAGTTTAAAGAATTAGCAGATGCATATAAAATTACTTTAGTGGAAGATAGAGCTCATCTTATAGATTTTGAAAATAAAATTATTTCAGATTATTGTGCTTATAGTTTTAATGTTTTAAAAGAACTCTCAAGTGGAGAAGGAGGTTTAATTTGGGGAAAGAATTACAAGACATATGAAAAAGCTAAAAGTATATCTTATTTGGGATTGCCTGAAAACACTCATATACGATCAAATAATCACAATCATAATAATATAATTTTCACAGAAGAAATTGGGTTAAAGCTTCAATCAAACGACATTTCAGCAAGCTTAACAAATTATATGTTTACCGTTAAAGATAATCTATTTTCGAAAAGGACAAATATTTTTAATGAATATGATACTAAACTAAAGGATATTCCATTTATTAAATTACTTAATAGGCAAAGTAAGATAGACTCTAAACTGATGTACGTTATTAAAGTAAAAGAAAATAAAAGAGATGAATTCAGACAACTTTTAGCATCTAAAGGAATTTCTACAAGCCTTCATTATCCAGCATTAAGCAATCACCCTTTAATTGATGAAGCTACACCAATTTCTGATAGAGTTGCTTCTAGGTTAGTAACATTACCTTGTTATCCTGATTTAAGCACTAATGATTTAACCTATATAATTAATTCCATTAAATCATTGAAACTATGAAAAAATTACAAAATATTCAACAGAGATAAAAAATCATGAAGGAGTAGGTGTTGAACCTCATATTAAACTTTTAAATTAACCAATAGATATTACTAATGGTCTTTTACTACCCTTTTAAATCGTTTACTAAAATAGTCTCTTCTGTTATTGACCAAGGCATCCCACTCACCTCCTATTTGACTAGGTGTAAACAATACAGTTTCTTTTGTGAAGTTTGATAAATCCGGCAAGTCAACATATAAGAGATTAGGAATTATTTTAGTCTTTAAAAGGACTATTCTTAGCTTTAAACTGAATGGTCCTATCAATTCAAGTTTATATCACCTACTTTTAACCTACACACCTCTATAGGGCGTAAAAAATTATAAGATATAAACTTTATATACAATAACAGTATTGGATCCTTCTCTTCGAGGTAAATAAATATTTCTTCTTGTGTATCTTGAGTGTAGGTTTTATTTCGTTCAGGTATAGATTTTAAAACAGGAATCTTCTTTACAAAGTTTTGCTGAATGATATCATTATCTTCTAAAACCTGTAGTATACTACTTAAATCCGTACAATAATTATTACGATTTCGCGCGCTTGTCTTCTCTAAAATACTGTTTAAGTAAGATGAAATAATTCTTTTATTTAAAAGATCAATAGTTTTAATACTTGGTTCATTTTCATTTAACCATTTAGAAAAGTTATCAATCCTATTTTTGTACGATCTTATTGTAGTATCACTCAGAAGTTTCTCTTTTAACTTTAATCCGAAACTTAAAGCTTCTTTCAAAGGCATTTTATCCCCATCAGTGTTTTCAACCACTTTTTCTAGTAGTGGTTTCTCTATTGTTTTTTGATTCGAAGAGTTTTTTCCTAATTGCAGTTGACGATGTAAATCGGTATTATTCTCATAAGGATTGTATCCCTGCTGTAAAAGTTTAAGCAATACTTTTCTATACACTAAGAACCTCCATACGTTCTTCTTTAGTCTTGTAGTCATTTGCTGTACCATAAAATGGGGTAATTCACTTTAATTTACTTGTATTAGGATCTCTAAATGAGAAATAGACATACCAACGCTTTAGTAAATCACCTTTTGCAGAATAAATTTTGGGAGTAGAGAAATTTTTCTTCACAGTTAAATCGTATGCATTATCGTATGCAAAGTTAAGTATCTGTTTAATATTTTTCATAAAAAAACGGTTTAGCGAAAACTAAACCGTTGTTTTTAAAGTATTTAAACCTAGTAGCGGGAACTGGACTCGAACCAGTGACCTTCGGGTTATGAGCCCGACGAGCTACCTACTGCTCTATCCCGCGCTATGACTGCAAATATACAACTGTTTTAAACCTATACAAGTCTTTTATATAATATTATGTAAAATTTATTATTCTAATAAAATGAGAATAATATATACAAAAAAACCTCTTGATTTCTCAAGAGGTTTTGCTTAGTAGCGGGAACTGGACTCGAACCAGTGACCTTCGGGTTATGAGCCCGACGAGCTACCTACTGCTCTATCCCGCGCTGTGACTGCAAATATACAACCGTTTTCTTCAATAACAAGTGCTTTATCAAAATAAATTGCGTAAATTGTACATTTGCTTAATTTTTAGACCATTAAGAGATCAAATCTATTTCTTCTTGAACTAACTCCCATTCCTCCATTAGTTGTTCAAGCGTGTTTTTCTTTCCTTGGTAGTTATCAAAGAAGTTCGTTTTCGCTACAGTTGCTTCATAGTTAATTTCTAAATCCACATCAATAACTTTAATTTCCCTTTCTAGCTTATTAATATTAGCCTCCACTTTACTCAGTTTGTTTTGTAAAGCTTTTATTTTTTTCTGCTCCTCGTAAGACTGTTTCTTATCTTCCTTTGGAGCTTCTTTTTTAATTACATCTCTTTTTTCAACCTCACGTAAATTTTCAACCTTACGCTCTGCTAAATAATAATCAACATCTCCCAAATACTCACGTATTACATGATCTTTAAATTCATAAACAGTACTTGTAAGTCCTTGAAGAAAATCTCTATCGTGAGATACTAATATAAGTGTCCCTTCAAATTTTTGCAACGCCTCTTTTAAAACATTCTTTGATTTAATATCTAAATGATTGGTAGGCTCATCCATAATAAGCACATTCAATGGCTGTAATAGCATTTTTGCTAAAGCCAATCGATTACGCTCTCCTCCGGATAATACTTTTACCTTTTTCTCTACTTCTTCACCCCTGAATAAAAATGATCCAAGGATATCTCGCACCTTACTTCTTGTTTTTTCATTAGCCGCATCAATCATAGTATCTTCAACGGTTTTATTCCCGTCTAAATATTCTGCTTGATTTTGCGCAAAGTATCCTATTTGCACATTATGACCGATTTTTAATTCTCCTTTAAAAGAAATTTCATTAACCATCATTTTAGCTAATGTAGATTTCCCTTGTCCGTTTTGCCCAACGAAAGCAATCTTACTTCCACGTTCAATCAATAAATCGATATTACTTAACACCAATTTATCTCCATAATTTTTTGAAAGATTAGTAGCCTCTACTACAATCTTCCCAGGAACAATAGACACCGGGAACTTCAAAGTCATTACTCCATTATCTTCCTCATCAACTTCAATACGATCAATTTTATCAATCTTTTTCATAAGAGATTGTGCCATAGTTGCTTTACTAGCTTTCGCTTTAAACTTTTCTATTAGCTTTTCTGTTTGCTCTATTTGTTTTTGTTGATTTTTTTGAGCAGCTGCTTGTTGATCTCTGATTTCCTTTCTTAAAACAAGGTATTCAGAATATGGTTTATTGTAATCGTAAATTCTACCTAAAGAAATTTCAATAGTTCTGTTAGTAACATTATCCAAAAACATTTTATCATGCGACACGATAACCACTGCTCCTGCATAGTTTTTCAAGAATGACTCCAACCATATTATCGACTCTATATCTAAATGGTTTGTTGGCTCATCTAATAATAGAATATCATTTTTTTGAAGTAATAACTTTGCTAGCTCAATTCGCATACGCCAACCTCCTGAGAAAGTCTCTGTAAGCTTATCGAAATCTTCTCTATTAAAACCTAAACCAATTAAGATTCGTTCTGTTTCTCCTTGATAATTATACCCTCCATGAATTTCATACTGATGTTGCAACTCTGTTACATCCTCAATAATTTTTGAATATTCATCGCTTTCATAATCAGTCCTAGTAGTTAACTCCTCATTTAACTCTGCCATCTCAAACTCCAACTTCTTTATAGTTGCAAAAGCTTGGTACGACTCTTCCAAAACACTTCTACCTGGAATAAAATCAATATCCTGACGCAAAAAACCAATTTCCACCTCTTTTGCAAGTGCAATTTGACCGCTGTCATACTCTTGATCGCCAGATATAATCTTTAGCATCGTAGATTTACCAGCTCCATTTTTCCCTATTAAACCTGCACGGTCACCAGATCCTAATCTGAAAGTAATTTCTTTGAATAAATCTTCACCTTGAAAAGAAACTGTTAAATTGTGTATGTTAAGCATTTGATATAAATTAAATAAGCGCTAGTAACAAATGTTAATCAATGTTAAAACAATAAACACTAAATTTGTACTAATTATGAATTTGCAAAAGTACACAAAATAAATGCTTAAAGAGGGTTACAAGTTATATAGTATATTATTCGGAAAATGTCCTAGATGTCAGCAAGAAAGCATGTATGAAGCTAAAAACCCATACAAGTTAAAGACTACAATTAAATTAAATGAGAATTGCAGCTCGTGTAATTTACACTATCACCTTGAACCTTCCTTTTTTACAGGATCAATGTATGTAAGCTACCCTATTGGTATCGCATTTACTGTACCTCCTTTTATCCTTAGCCATGTAATTTGTAAAGCAAGTTTACTAACTACATTTATAACTATAACAGCAACATTGATTCTTGGCTTACCAATAATAGCTCGTTTATCAAGAAATTTATGGATAAACTTTTTTGTAAACTACGATAAGGACGCAGTAAAAAAGTACAAAGACACTTTATCCTAATACTCTCATCGTTGAAAAGAAATTTATCGTAAGACTACTTATTATACTCTGAAGAAAATCGTGTAATATCAGTCTCGGCATCTAAATCCGTGTTGTTTTCAATATAATCAAACAGTTCATGACTAACTATAGGCGCTACCATAACACCACGTGTTCCTAAGCCATTAAGCACATACATACTTTCATGTTCAGGGTGTCGACCAACCAAAGGCTTCCTATCTTTCACAGTAGGACGAATTCCTGCTAACTGATCTATTATTTCATAATCGCAATTTAGCAAAGTATCAAGTTTAGCAAGCAACTCAGACTTTGCTCCTTCTGTTACATCCCAAGATTTATCAGTCCAATGATATGTTGCACCTACTAAATAACAATCCAACTCTTCTAGGGGGATTAAAAAGACTCCGGACTTAACAATAGACTCCAACTTAAGCTTTTCTGCCTTTATAATTAATACCTCTCCTTTAGTGCCATTTAAAGGTAAATAATTAAAGTAAGGGTTTGATTTCAATCCATATCCCTCACAAAAAACAATCTTTTTTGCTTTTAGTCCTTTATAAGAAATACAATCGTCAAATATAGATAAAGCATCAAAATCAAAAGACAGATTCTGATAACTGCCATTCTTTAATAATTCAGATTTGAAAGCATTCAATAATTTAGCTACTTGAATTCTACCCGCTTTTTTAACAACACCAAAATTATTATCTGCAAGAATAGACTCGTTATTATTCTTTATAAAGTCTGAAGAAAGAAAAGGTGCTAAGTTTGGTTTATCAGAAGCAATCAACCAATTATTTTGTTCTTCAATAGTATTAAAAACTCGCAACACAGGGAAAGGATTATTTACCTGAATATTTAATCGTTGCTCAATTTTTTGATAAAAAGGAATAGCATATTCCAATTGAGAAATTGCATTCCATGGTGATGTAAAACGTTTTAATATTACTGGATTATACATACCTCCCGCAACAATAGAAGACGATTTGTCTTCTTCTGAAATCACAACAAACGACTTATCCTTTTTTAACAATTGCTCAGAAAATGACAACCCAGCTAAACCAAAACCTACTACTATATAATCTAACATATTTTACAACTTAAAAGACTGAGACATGCTCGGTCGGACAAAATAGCTTTAAAAACTAAAACTATTTATTACAAAAATAAATATAAAAAGATCCTCAGCCTAACTTTAATCACAATGAGAATGGATACACAATAGGAAACATAAGCGTACAAAAAAAGCCTCTGCAATGCAGAGGCTTTCTATACTATAATAAATTGGAGAAACTTATTAGTATTGCCATTGATCTAACTCAAAGTCTCTAATTTTTGTTCTAATTCTATCAGACTCTAACAATTGCATTAAAGCATTATTAGGTATGTATTCGTCAATTTTCCTATCTTGATAAACATTTTCTTCTTTATACATATTTGCGTTAAATCGTCTTGAATTCAACATGTGGTCAAAAGAAATTGGCATAGCCGTGTTTTTGTTATTAAAACACATTGCCTCATTTAAGATATCTCTAACATCAGGAAAGAAAATCCAATACGCAGATACTAAATCTGGTTCATCAGAATCTAAGAAAAACACATCTGGAACAACTGGACACAAAGCAATAAGCCTGTATTTCAGTTCACCTTGGCGCTTATCAAAATACCATAAACCTTTGATTTTATACTCCTTGACATTGTAAGCAGTAATTTGTGTAGTATCAATATATTCTGGAGAGATAGGCTCTCCTGCATTATATTGCTCATACCCTAAATCCAACGTATCAATTTTTACTAAACCTTCTGCAACTTGGTCATAAGTTTGTTTTCCTGTGAAATAAGAATCCGTATATAAGTTTTCAATCTTACCATTTTTAATGTTTTTCATTAAAACATCATACAAACTTCTTCTTTCCTTACCAATATTCATGGTGTCTACAGGGTAGTATAGAGGGAAGTTTATTCTTTCATCAAGAACAATTCTTTCCCACACCATCTTAGACCAAAGCACATCTTTATCATCAATAAATCCATACTCTAAAGGCTTTGCATTGTCATACTCTTTCTGAGCCTCAGTTTTAACACCAATCTCTTCAGGAGTAGACGCATTTAAAAGGTTGTATTGAGCAAAAACTCCTTGAGTTAATGTAAACAATGTAATCGTTAATAAAAAATTTCTCCAATTCATCTTTTCAATTTTTGTTTTTATTACAACTTTAGTGTAATTCATCCAAAACAGCTTAGAACAACCAAACTGTCTTGAATGTGAAGTATTATAATCTAATTATACTGCTTAGTTAGAAAGCTCAATAATAACTGGAGAAGCATCTTTCAACTTAATAGGACTTCCAACTACAGAAGCTTTTAAACCGAATATTGTTACTTGATCACCACGTTTAGCTCTAGCTAAAGCACTTTTTGCTCTATCATTTAATTTACTTCCATTAACAGTAATAGTTGGCTGCCCAGGAACCTTAAATCTAAAAGAATTAACTCTTAATTTTAAGTCAAAAACGAAGTCTTCCAATACTGCTGAAATAGTAGCACTCTTCATTGCGTTTTTAGATTTCTTAATAGAACCAAAAGCTCCACTTACAGCTGCTGCTGGACGAGGAATATCTTTAATTCTAAATTTCTTTTTATCAGAAACTTTAGACCCATCAGGTAAAGTACCAGATACATTAATAGTAACTTCTCTTCCTTTAGTAGGAGTCATCATGTAACCTTTTCCAGATTTTCTTAATCCAGACGCAGCAGCACTAACTTTATTGTCAGATATACCTGCAAATGAAATTGTCATTGGGTTAGGAATTCCACGATAAACAACGTTCATCTTATCTGCAGAAATAGTAGCAGAATTAGGTTTAGGTACTACAGCATAAGAACTTTCGATAGCCACTTCAACAGGTTTTCCGTTTTCTAAGAATACGAATTTACCTTTTAAGTCTCTTTCTCCAACTGCTCCAGCAGGGAAGTCTAAAACAACTCCACCATCTTTAAAGTTTTTCTTATCTACTTCAGTTCCGTTTAATGATACTGAATTAGGTTTAGTTGAATCATCAACACGTCCTAAAACAATTCTACCTTTAAAGTTTTCTCCAGAAAAGAAAGCTGTTTTTTCAGGTATAACAATTGCACGGTAGTTACTGAAAGATAAAGCTTCATCTTGTTTACCAGATAATAATCTAGATAACACATCAGACTCTAATGACTTTACATCAGACTGCATAGATGATACTTTTGCTAATGAAGCAATAGAAGGGAAACCTTTAAAGTTATAATCTAACCATAATTTTTTAGCTCCATCTTTTGCTTTAACCGCATCAGTGTTGAATTTTGAAACTAAAATTTGCTTAAGAGTTTCATTACCATCACCTAATAAATTAGTCATGTCATTTCTATACTTATCAAATGCAGCGACTACTTCGTCTCCACCTTTTGACAACTTATCACCGTTGAACCATATTTCATCAACATGATCACCTTTATCCATAGATTCATAAGGTAATATTCCATCGACTTTATCTTCAACATAAGGAGCTTCTATTTTAGCCTTTACACCGTCTAAAAACTCGTAAAATTCTTTAGAAGTTTTAGAAATGTTTTTCGCTTTAGAGTTAACAACACTATACTGTGTTGGCTCATCTTTTGCTTTTTGAGCAATCTTTTCTAAGAAATTTACATTTTTACTTGCTGAAGTAACATTGTTTTCAACAAATTTATCATTCATGATACCAAATGCTGTCAATACTTCTTTTGACATATTCAGTGCTAACATTGCGATTAACACTAAGTACATTAGGTTAATCATCTTCTGCCTTGGGGACAATTTTCCACTCGCCATATTCTAATTAGTTTTTTAATTAATAAATTAATGATTTAGTTTAAAAAACTAATTATTTGTTTGTCATAGCTGATAACATTCCACCGTAAACTCCGTTTAAAGAAGATAAGTTAGAAGTTAACGATTCCATTTGAGATTTTAATCCTTCAGCATTATCAGCCGCCATTTTGTTAGCTTCAGCTTGACGTGCAGCAGATTCCATTTGAACTTTATAAAGAGAGTTTAAAGACTCCATTTGTCCAGCTGCTAATGACATTTGCTCTGAATATTTTTTAGTTGCTGACATAGAGTCAATTGCTGGTTGTATATTTTCAGCTGCTCCCTTGAAGTTTTGGATTGATGTGCTTAAAGAAGACATTAAGTTAGCATCTAACTTAGCATCTTTTAACATATCATCTAATTTTTGAGATAACATTCCTTTAGCATCTCCAGGTGCTTCTTTAGATTTTTTACCTCCCATTGATGCTCCTCCAGTTAATTCTGGGTAAACCAATGACCAGTCTAAATCATCTCCTAATGGTTCAAAAGCTGATAATGCAAAAATAATTGCTTCAGCTCCAAGACCTATAATAAGCATTGCGCTTGCTCCAGGCCAGTGCATTAATTTAAATAGTGCTCCTAAAATTACAACTGCAGCTCCTAGTCCGTAAGCCATTGCCATAAATCTTTTGTATCCTTTTGATTGTGCCATAATAAATAGTTTTTAGTTTAAGTTAAGTTATTATAAATTTGTTGGTAATATTAATAGTATAAATTATCGAGCTGTGTTTTTTGAAGGCGTAGTATCTGTACCCATATAATCCTGTACAGTTCTAAACCCTACATAACTACGAGCTGAATCAGCATATTCGTAATCACGTGAACTCACTTGTAAAAAGAAAGCTACATCTTTCCAAGAACCACCACGAATTACTTTACGCATGTTGTTCTTATCACTTACACTCGGATTCATTGTTGACATATACTCATAAGCATTAGCTTCATAAGAAGACGCTGTCCACTCAGAAACATTTCCTGCCATATTGTATAAGTTATAATCATTTGGTTGATATGCATCTGCTTCTACTGTATACAAAGCTTGATCAGCTGCATAATCACCTCTTAAAGGCTTAAAGTTAGCTAAAAAACAACCTCTGTCATTTTTAGCATACGGCCCACCCCAAGGGTAAGTACCACCATGTAATCCTCCACGAGCAGCATATTCCCACTCAGCTTCAGAAGGTAATCTAAATCCATTTACATGAGATTGCCCTTTTTTGATTGTTGAATTTTTATTCAATGTTCTCCAGTCACAAAAAGCTTTAGACTGTGCCCAAGAAACACCAACTACTGGATACGTTCCGTAAGCATCATGCCAAAAGTAATCATTGTGCATAGGCTCATTATATGAGTAAGCAAAATCTCTAATCCAAGCTGTAGTATCAGGGTAAACCTCAACTGTATCAGTTTTGATAAAATCTCTTCTTCTTTTTCCTTTATTAGATGCTTTTGCAGCCTCTTCAATATCTAACCATTTATATCTGTATACAAACTTCTTCACATCCCAAGGACGGTTTCCGTTGAATGCTTCATCTATTGGCAAATACATAGTATCCATTACTTCAGAATAATACTCATCTGGATATTCAGCAGTATCTAACTTCAAATCAACATCATGATTTAACTTTCTACCTTCATAACCATCCATCATACTGTAATAGTTATCAAGCATATACTTGTCCCAAACAGTCATATCAGTAGTATCAGCATCTTTAAACGCATAATCACCAATTCCACCGTTTTTACTTTTCTTTCCAGTAGTAGCATCCATTCCAGTTTCACCAAGTTCATCTGCTAAAATCGCTAACCTTGTTCTAACTATAGAATCTCTTACCCAAAACACAAATTGTCTATACTCGTTATTTGTAATTTCAGTTTCATCCATGTAAAAAGAACGTACCGTTACCGTTTTTGCTGGAGCATCTTGAACCGCTGGTCTATCCTCATCAGATTTACCCATTGTAAAAGAACCACCAGGAACTAAACTCATTCCGTAAGGCTTTTCAGGGTGCCATTTCTTTCCGCTTGTTCCCACAAGTTCTCCTGAATTCTTGCTACCACAACTAGTAATCAGGGTAACAATCATGGCTAATAGCATAAACTTCTTCATAGAATCGCTGTCTTATATTAATATCTTATTATTTTCAAAGGCGTAAACATATCTATATATTTTCAAAAAAACAACTTTTAATTGAAAAAATATTTACCTAAGTCAGAAAAAAAAACGTGTGTTTTAACTTACAAAAACAACCAATTGTCGATGATAAGCTGAAAACACGCTATATTAAATTCTTCCTAAATGCCTTATATATTCTCTTAGGTATTTGTTGGTCACAAGCTATCAAATAATCTTCTTGTGTGCAAGATAATAACGAATGTTTTTTCGTTTTATTGCGATTTATGTCGTTATCTGGTAATTTTACCCACCATCTTTTACTAACTAAGCTCTCATAAAACACTAAATCGTAGTCTTGAGATGGTACGATATATTTTTTATAACCAGATTCTGAATTTAAAGAAGGCTCAACTATCCTACAATGCACACCTTCAACAAAATACCAGATCATTTGAGCCGAAAGCATCACTCCTGACGCTGATAATTTATTATTCAATTCAAATAAGCCAAAACTAGAAACAGTACTACTCACTCCTGCATAACGAGCAATTGCGCAAGACTCTTTTCCATTAAATCCATTTGGAGATCTATACCCCGAATCTTTAGCTATTTCAGAAGCCTGTATTGACGTAATATCAAAACTAACTATATCAGCATCCCTAGTAATTGGTTCAACCAAACCTAAATCATTAGTTACTTCTCCCAACCTATAGGTTTCAAAATATAGTTTTTCTAATAAATCTATCTCCTCTTGTGAATTATAATAAGTCTGAAAGCCAATATTTGAAAAATTAATCAAATTATTTGGCTCTTCTACAACCACATTATTCATGTAGTTATTATTTTTTATTCCTTCCGAAGGATCTTTTAAATCGAATTTAGCATCTACACACACTAAGCTTACCATCTGATCTAAATCATCATAAGCGCGATACATTGCATAAGTTAGATCATGAGAACCTCCTAACACAATAGGAATAGCGCCAAGTTTCACCACTGCTGCTACTACTTTTTTTAAAGCAAAATATGTGTCCGAAACCGTTTCACCTGGATGAATATCACCGATATCAATAATCGAAGCTTTCCAATTGCCCGGAAACAATTCACAAAACGCCTTTCTTGTTTCATTAAAAGACAATTGCTCCCCAAAGTAATTAATATCGTTTCTATTCTCCAGAACCCCAACAAGCACCAAAGCACCTTTTTCAATTTCAGGAAACTCATCACCTTTTTTATAGAATGAAATTGAATTCCCTAATGATTGCTTGTCTTGTAATTTTGCATGAGCTATTACACTATCTGCAACTGGAGTTAAAAAATCTAATATCATTTAATTAACTTATTTTTTCTTGGTTGTCTTCTTAGTAGCTGCTTTTTTCTTTGCAGCAGGTTTCTTTTTAGCAGCTGCCTTTTTCTTTTTAGGCTTTTTAGCTTCAATTAATTCCTGAGCTTCTTCTAATGTGATTTTAGAAACATCAACTGTTTTAGCTAACTCAACCTTAAGCTTACCTTGGATAATATTAAAACGCCCCCAACGAGCCTTTTCAATTCTTATACCTTCTTCTTCCCAATTAACAATTAATTTATCAATCTCTTTCTGCTTCTTTACCTCAATTAACTCTTCTAAATCAGCAATTGTTAAATTATCGTAATCGTATTTTTTATTTACGTTGATAAAAATTCCATTCCATTTTATAAACGGACCGAAACGACCAACACCTTTAGTTACTTCATGACCTTCGTAATGATGAATTGGCGCATCTGCCTTTTTCTTTGCTTCAATCAATATAACTGCACGATCAAAATCAACATCCATAGCATTTTCTCCTTTTTCAAGAGATACATACTTTTCACCAAATTTAATATACGGACCAAAACGACCGTTACTCACAATTACCTTTTCTCCATCATAATCACCTAAATTTTTAGGTAACTTGAATAAATCCAGCGCCTCTTCAAAAGTAATAGATCCTAAACTTTGATTTTCAGTTAAACTTGCAAACAAAGGTTTCTCTTCATCTTCAACAACTCCAACCTGTACCATCGCACCGAAACGTCCTAAACGAACACTTACACGACGACCAGATTCAGGATGAACTCCTAAAATACGCTCTCCATTTCCACGTTCTGCATTTTCCTGTACATCTAATACTTGTGGATGAAATTCTTGATAGAAATCTTTCATCATTACTTTCCAGTCTTTATCCCCAGAAGCAATTTGATCAAACATTTCTTCTACATTAGCCGTAAAAGTATATTCTAAAATACTTTCAAAATTAGTTACTAGAAAGTCGTTTACAATAATTCCAACATCAGTAGGAATTAATTTTCCTTTATCCGAACCAACTTTTTCTGTCAATTCATTATCCTTTATTGTATCGTTTTCTAAAAGTAACTGACAATAATTACGCTCAACTCCTTCTATTTGACCTTTTTCAACGTAATTCCTATTTTGAATAGTAGAAATTGTTGGTGCATAAGTAGACGGACGAACAATACCTAACTCCTCTAACCTCTTTACCAAAGAAGCTTCCGTAAAACGATATGGTGGCCTTGTGAAACGCTCGGTAGCAGTTATATAATGATTAGAAACAGAATCATTAACCTTCATTGAAGGCAACATTCCATCTTCCTCTTCTTCCTCATTATCATTTCCTTCAAGGTATACTTTTAAGAAACCTTCAAATTTTACTACTTGTCCACTTGCTGTAAATTGTTGCTCATGTGTTGAGGCAGCAATTTTTACATTTGTATTTTCTAATTGCGCATCACTCATTTGCGATGCCAACGTACGTTTCCATATTAATTCATACAAACGAGATTGATCTCTTTCCAAGTCAACCGTATGCACATCCATATTTGTAGGTCTAATTGCCTCATGCGCTTCTTGAGCTCCCTTGCTTTTATTAGCAAAACTCCTCGTTTTTGCATATTCTTTACCGTAGTAGTTTTCTATTTCTGTTTTAGCAGCTTCTAATGCCTCTCCAGAAAGACTAACACTATCAGTTCTCATATAAGTAATTAACCCTTGTTCATACAAACGCTGAGCAACTTGCATTGTTTTACTTACCGAGAAATATAATTTACGTGATGCTTCTTGTTGAATTGTAGAAGTAGTAAATGGTGCTGCTGGTGATTTTTTCGCTGGCTTTTTTGTTAAATCAGCTACACTAAAATCAGCTCCTTTATTTTTTTCTAAAAACGCTTCCGCTTCTGCTTTAGTTAAAAAGTCTTTCGACACCTTTGCTTTGAATTTCTTCCCAGCTTTAGTACTAAACTCCGCTACTACTTTATAGGATGCTTTTGTATTAAACTCCTCAATACTTCTTTCCTTCTCTACAATTAATCGAACAGATACTGATTGTACTCTACCTGCTGACAACCCTCTTTTTACTTTCCTCCATAATACTGGAGACAACTCATAACCTACTAGCCTATCCAAAACTCTACGAGCTTGTTGTGCATTTACTAGGTTATAATCTATTTCTCTTGGATTTTCAATAGCAGTGGTTACTGCTTTTTTAGTAATAGAGTTAAAAACAATACGTTTTGTTTTGTCTTTATCTAATTCTAATGTTTCTGATAAATGCCATGCAATTGCCTCTCCCTCGCGATCCTCATCCGAAGCTAGCCAAACCATCTCAGCTTTTTTAGCTAAAGATTTTAGTTTTTTAACTACCGCTTTTTTATCATCAGAAACAATGTACTTAGGGTCAAAATTTCCTTCTACATCTACCCCTAATTCTTTGGAAGGCAAATCTGCTATGTGACCATAACTCGATTCTACTTTAAAATCCTTTCCTAAAAATTTTTCAATCGTTTTCGCCTTTGCAGGTGACTCAACTATAACTAAATTCTTTGCCATTTATTCCCCTTTTAGATTTTGCAAAAGTATATCAAAAAAAACTATTCTTATAAAGAATCTGCTTTTAACCAAAAAAAACATCGATTAAAAGCAGACTAAATTCAACTATTTAAAGAAGATTACTCCTCTGTTATCCTTTCAAATTCTTGAGAATTGCTTGAATCATCCCCAAAGCCAACAGTGTCTTTATACACAAAGTATGTTGGTAAATAAACGAATGACATAGTAACAAATATCCCTACACCACATAGTATTAATCCAATCAATTCTGCCAGTATTCCAGACACTATTAATAACCCAAAAGTAATCAACCATTTTTTGGTCCCTAATTTAAAACTTGCCTTTAATAAATCCGAATTAGATATTTCTGGATTAAAAGAAAAAACTGGTATTAACAACGTAAGCGGGATCATTACATAAAACAACGGTAAGTAACAAGCTAACATCGCTACTATTGATATTACAAAACCTATAACTGACAACACTAAAGCTTTAATAAAAAATTCAGATTTAAAAAACATTCCAAAAGAAACACTTGAAGTAGGCTCTCCTAAATCAATTTGCTTAATAATTCTATAAAAAGCCATGTTTAACAACATTGAAAAAATAGAAGCAATAAATATTACTGGAAACAATACTATATAAAAGACTATTATACCTTTAAAATCCGGATCACCGCTTTCAAGGCTTTGGAAAGCTGACGGATCAATAACCCCCATTAAAAACATTGGCACAAATACCAAAGCCATAACACCCAATACCAAAGCAATAGATAGCAACATATGTACCAGCCCTTGTTTCCAGGTTTTCTTAAATAATTCTATCGATTTACTAAAAATATCTCCAAAGTCGATACTTTTATTTTCATTGATTTTCTGTTCTAATTCAGTAAAATTCATTCTTTTATTTTTTGTTAGTTTGAGCAAATATAAACAAATAATCTCTGCCACTTTGTCAGAAGAGTATTTTAGCATTATCTTTGCTGTGAATCGGAGAGAAACATATTTAGATGGAGAAGACAATTGACGAAAACAAACAAGGTGAACAATTAACCACTATTAATAAAAAAGGAAATTCACGTAAACTTTTTATTGAGAGCTATGGTTGCCAAATGAACTTTGCGGACAGTGAAGTTGTTGCCTCTATTTTAGCTCAAGACGGATTTAATACCACAAACAAGTTAGAAGAAGCAGATCTTGTTTTAGTAAACACTTGTTCTATTCGTGATAAAGCAGAGCAAACGGTTCGTAAACGTCTTCAGAAATACAATGCTGTAAAAAGAGATATCAATCCCAACATGAAAGTTGGTGTTTTAGGATGTATGGCTGAGCGTTTAAAAGAAAAATTCCTTGAAGAAGAAAAAATAGTTGACCTTGTTGTTGGGCCAGATGCTTATAAAGATTTACCAAATCTTATCGCTGATGTTGAAGATGGAAGAAACGCAGTAAATGTATTACTTTCCAAAGAAGAAACCTATGCCGATATTTCACCAGTAAGACTACAAAGTAATGGTGTAACTGCTTTTGTTTCTATCACTCGAGGTTGTGATAACATGTGTACATTTTGTGTTGTTCCTTTTACCAGAGGACGTGAACGAAGCAGAGATACTCAATCTATATTAGGCGAAATAACAGATTTAGTTTCTAAAGGTTACAAAGAAATTACATTATTAGGACAAAACGTAGATAGTTATTTATGGTATGGTGGTGGACTTAAAAAAGATTTTAAGAACGCAACCGAAATGCAAAAAGCTACATCTGTAGATTTT
>JAWUYQ010000118.1:0-8770 GCA_034110725.1 Flavobacteriaceae bacterium | reverse complement strand
CTACTAAACGCATTGTTCATACTTCGCCATCACTTGGTCTCGCTTCTCTTTTGAAGAAACCACCTGGATAACGTCCTGCAGCGGCAAATTTCTCTCTGTAATCTACTGTTAATGGTAGAAAACCAAGATCTTTTTGTTCGTAGTTAGAAACAACTGTACATAACATCATACATTTTCCTGACTGAACAACAACCGAACCATGCGCTTGTTTTGCTAATTTTCCGGTTTCGATAGAAATTTCTCTTCCATCTCCTAGGTCAATGACCTCTCTAAAAACTTTTGGAATCATAATTTTTTAATTCTTAATTAAACATTGGTTGTTGTGTTGCTGTAGTAGTTGTACTCCAATGAAAAACTATAATAGTAGCTTCTTCGTTATGTATTTAAAACTAAATTAGTGGTTTAGCTTTAAAAGAAAAAGAGAGGCATAAAGCCTCTCTTTTTTGATTATTTTCTTAATCCTAATTCCTTAACAATAGCACGATATCTTAAGACATCTTTCTTAGTTAAATAGTCAAGTAGGCTTCTTCTTTTTCCTACTAACATTACTAATGAACGCTCAGTGTTATAATCTTTACGATTCTTTTTTAAGTGTTCAGTTAAGTGGCTGATTCTTTCTGTGAATAAAGCGATTTGCCCTTCAGTAGAACCAGTGTTTTTTGCAGTTCCTCCGTGTTTTGCGAAAAGTTCTGCTTTAGCTTCTTTAGATAATAACATGCTAATATTTATTTAAATGATTGTTATGCAATTGATATGCCTTTCATATCAAGCTGCAAATATAATATATATTTGGTAATTAACAATTATTAATGAAGTTGTTTTGGTGTAAAAAACATTGAAGCAAACCTTTGTTTAGGAAAGTGTCTATTTAGGTGTAATGCGCTATTTCTGTGGCAATTGTATTATTTAAAGGGATTTGAGCTTAAAAGCTAAGTAGCTAATTGGCTTAAAGTAAAGTTGATAAAAAACCGACTAGTAGAAATACCAAGTTACGGGTATTTCTACTAGTCGGTTTTGTTAAGGTGTTATGCTCGTACTTCGTTATTTTGAAGTAAGTCGATGTACAGGTTAAGCTTGTCTTTTAACTCTTTTCTTGGAGTTATAAAATCTAAAAAACCATGTTCTAATACGAATTCTGCTTTTTGAAAACCATCAGGTAATTCTTTCCCCGTAGTATCTTTAACAATCCTTGGTCCAGCGAATGCAATTAAAGCACCTGGTTCAGATATGTTAATTTCCCCTAACATAGCAAATGAAGCAGTTGTTCCTCCAGTAGTAGGATCTGTACATAATGAAATGTAAGGTATTTTTGCTTCTGCAAGTTGTGCAAGCTTTGATGATGTTTTTGCTAATTGCATTAATGATAATGCAGCTTCCATCATACGAGCTCCTCCAGACTTTGAGATAATCATGAAAGGGATGTTGTTTTTTAAAGAATAATCTGCAGCACGTGCAATTTTTTCTCCAACTACAGAGCCCATTGAGCCTCCGATAAAAGCAAAATCCATACAGGCGATAACAATATCTTTTCCTTTTGATTTCCCTACAGCTGTTCTTACTGCGTCTTTAAGATTGGTTTTTTCTTGAGCATCTTTTAAACGGTCAATATATTTCTTCTTGTCTTCAAAATTTAATGGATCTTTTGAAGTTAAGTTTTCATTTAATTCTTTATACTGATTATCGTCAAAAAGAATTTCGAAATATTCGTTACTTCCAACTCTTACATGGTAGCCGTCTTCTGGGCTTACGTAAAAATTGTTAGCTAATTCTTCTGCGTCAACAATCTTACCTGTAGGAGATTTGTACCACAATCCTTTTGGAGTATCTTTTTTCTCGTCAGTAGATGTTTGAATTCCCTTTTCTGTTCTTTTAAACCAACCCATATCTTTTATTGCTAAGTATAACTGTCATAAACAGTTTATAAAGTGTTTATATTGTTTAAGTCCTCGAAAGATTTTTTCAATCTAGCAACGAAAGTTTTTTCACCTTCTCTAAGCCATTTACGAGGGTCGTAATATTTTTTATTTGGTAATTCTTCCCCTTCAGGGTTACCTATTTGTTTTTTAATATAATCTTGATTGTCAAGAATGTAATCACGTACACCTTCTGTAAATGCAAATTGCATATCAGTGTCTAAGTTCATTTTGATTACACCATAAGTAATAGATTCTCTAATTTCTTCCACTGTTGATCCCGATCCACCATGAAATACAAAATTGATAGGATTTGCTTCGGTGTTGTATTTCTTTTGAATAAATTCTTGAGAATTTTTCAAGATTTTAGGAGTCAATACTACATTTCCTGGTTTGTATACTCCATGTACGTTTCCGAATGCTGCTGCAATAGTGAATTGATCACTAACTTTCATTAGCTCTTCATACGCATAGGCAACTTCTTCAGGTTGGGTATATAGTTTAGAAACATCTACATCAGAGTTGTCTACGCCATCTTCTTCTCCACCAGTAATTCCTAACTCTATTTCTAAAGTCATCCCAATTTTACTCATACGAGCAAGATATTTTTTGCAAATTTCAATATTCTCTTCTAAAGGCTCTTCAGATAGATCAATCATGTGTGAGCTATACAAAGATTTTCCAGTTTCTGCAAAATGTTTTTCACTAGCATCCAATAAGCCATCTATCCAAGGGAGTAATTTTTTAGCAGCATGATCTGTATGTAAAATTACAGGAACACCGTATGCTTCTGCTAATAAATGAACATGTTTGGCACCTGCAATTGCACCTAGAATACCTGAAACATCATTTTTGTTGCTTAGTCCTTTTCCTGCGTTAAATTGTGCTCCTCCATTAGAGTACTGTATGATTACTGGTGAGTTAACTGCAGCTGCGGTTTCCATAACAGCATTAGCGCTATCTGATCCTACTACATTTACAGCAGGTATAGCAAAGCCTTTTTCTTTTGCGTAAGCAAAAATTTCTTGAACTTCTTTCCCTGTTGCTACTCCTGGTTTTATATTATGATTCATTTTAGTTGAGTGTTTGTTTTGAAAAAATAGAGTACAAATGTAATAAAATTACAACTGTTAAAAAGGATAATTTATTCCAACATTATAAACAGCATTTCTGAAGTTGTAATTCTGAAGCCATTTTTTGTTTTTCAAGTAGGGTTCGTAAGTCTTAAAGCCGATATCAAAACGTAGTATAAAGAAGCTGAAATCATAACGAAATCCAATTCCTGAGCCTATAGCTAGCTCACTTAAGTCGTTAAGGGTTTCGAATTTATATTCGGAGTCTTCCTCATTATCAAGAACATTCCAGATGTTTCCTGCGTCAATAAAAAAGGCACCTTTTAAATCTCCGAAAAAAGTATAGCGAAACTCTGCATTTAATGCTAGTTTCATGTTCGCTTCATTAAATTCATTTTGTCCACCGCTAGTACCTGGGCCTAAGCTGTATGCGTCCCAAGCTCTATTGTCGTTACTACCTCCTCCAAAGAAACTTCTTGAAAAAGGAATGGAGTTTGAATTTCCATATGGGATTGCTATGCCGAAAAAACTTCTAAATGCTAAAGTGTTGTTGTTTGAGAGTCCCCAATATTTTATGTAATCTAATTCAGTTTTAACGTATTGTGAGTAAGGAACTGAGAATAATTCATATCTGTCTTTACTGTTTTTTTTCAATCCCAATGCATTAGCTAAGGTAGATATGGTGTTTCCTGCTAACTCTAGTTTTATTCCGAATCTGCTAAAATTATTGTCTATTATGCTTGAGCGGGTGTTTTTTATGTATGAATAGTTTGTTGTGAAAATAACATTGTCTTCAATTAATCTTTGTCTTCGCTCCTCGATGTTTTTAATTTCCTGTGTATCAGTAGTTGAGATTAGAGCACTTACAGAAGGAGTTAGGTTGTTTGTTAAAACATCGTTTGTAAATTGAGTAGTTCCTTGTGGGATGCTAAGTGCTTCTGGTGTATATCCGGAATTATTAGCGATGAAATTTAGTTTGTCATATGAATTGTTGTAGATGTCAAAATACCTCCCTTTATTGAGGTTGTTTACAAACTGTAAATTAAATAAATCAAAACGATTTGTAACTTTTACTGATGAATACCAACTATAATTTAAGATCCCTGTAAAAGTAGTTTTGTCTAATCCGATATTTGTTTGTGTGCTAGCTCCAAAACTTGTTTTTGTAGTAGGCGACATTGTTTTTGGGATAAGTTTTGAAGTGTTTATTGGGAAAAGTATTCTTGGAAAAGAAAGCTTTAAATCTGCTCCAAATTCTCTTACATCAAAAAATTGATCTTCTTTGTCTGCAGCGTCTTTTGATGCGCCGATGGAACCTCTAAAGGCTAATTCTAAACTCTCAGCTCCTCTAAAAACATTTCTTGCCAATATAGATGTACTTAGTGAAAGTCCAACATTCTGGATATCATTGTGTAAAGCATCTAGGTTATACTCTAGCTCAAATTTCTTAAGAGGAGTTAATAATATATTAGCGATTAAACTAGTGTTAGTCGAATCTCGTTCATCTAAAATGTATTTTATATCGGGGTATTTAAATGTTCTTAGATTATTTAGTTGAGTTAGTGTGAGTGATTTATCGTTGTCTTTAAATATTGTGTTTGGCTTAATGAAAATAGCGTCAGAAATAGCTTTAGGTTTATAGCGTAGATTATCAAAACTATAGAAATTATGTCCGTTAAATGATGTCGAGTCAGTAATGTCTTTCCCTCTATTGTTGTAATTGAAATCGGTGAAAACGTTTACTTCACTTATCTTATGTATCTTATATGGTTCATAAAATGTACTATCCTGATTTCTTACTTTCCTATCTGTGATCGATATTCTTACGGAATAAGTTTTATTTATAGAATCATATTCTGAAAGCATTTCGGAAGTGCTTTCTTTTTCAAAAGTATAGAGTCCTGAATTACGCATTATATTATTAATTCGTTCACGCTCATCAACTAAGTCTTTTACTTGGTATTGTACATTTGTTTTTATAAAAGAATTTTTCTTATGAATACTATATATAGAATCTACGGTTTTTGAGTTAATATTATAAGTGATAGAGTCAATAATATAAGGTGTTCCTGGTTGAATGTTATATGTTATTTTTCCTTTTTTATGACCAAAATAGTCGATATCATAATTAACATCAATGTCATACCAGCCATTTTGTTGATAATACTTTTTTAAGTTTTTTAGGCTTTTTTTTATTTTTGTAGAATCAATAAGAGCAGGGGCTTCACCTGATTTTTTTAGCCAGTTATTCACGCCAATGTATGCGCGTTGTAATTTAATAGTTTGTTTTTTTGATAAAAGACTGTGTAAGCGTTGTTCTCTTTTTGGTTTTTTGTAGAGCCATGGGGTGAAGGTTGAGTCAGGGTTTTTTCCAGCAATGTTGTGTATTTTTAATCGTAACGGGTACCAAAGGAAAAGGCTATTAGGTTTTGGCTTAATTAAATTTTTAACAACTTCGTTACTGCTATTGGACTCATTGATTAAAATAGTGTTTTTAGTAAGGAAATATTCATCGTCTTCTAGGTTTTTTGTAACGCTACAAGAAATTAAGATGGTAGTTATTACCAGAATAAATGATATTTTTGCTGAAAAGTATTTCAATCGATAGTTAGAATTAAATTCAAAAATACATTATTTGAATGTTAAGCAAAAGCAGAATTACATTAATAACGAGTTTAAAACAAAAAAAGTACCGTTTGCAACATAAATTGTTTGTTGTTGAGGGGATAAAAACTATTAATGAGTTCTTAAATTCGTCATATGAACTAGAGTATTTGTATGCTATTAATAGGTTTGATAATGTTTCCGATGATTTCCAAACAGTTGTATCAGAAGTTGAATTAAAAAAAATTAGTTCTTTAAAAAACACGAATTCGGCATTGGCAGTTTTTAAAATGCAATCGATCAAAGCAATTGATGAATCTAAATTGTTAGTAGGATTGGATAATGTTCGTGACCCAGGTAATTTAGGTACGATTATTAGATTATGCGATTGGTTTGGTGTTACGGATTTGATTTGTAATTCGGAAACAGTAGATTGTTATAACCCTAAAGTTATTCAAGCTACTATGGGTTCATTGACAAGAGTTAATGTAACCTATTTAAATTTAGAGAAATATCTTTCCGAAAAAAGCATGCCTGTTTTCGGAACTTTTATGGAAGGAGATAATTTGTATACAACTAAGATTAATCCTAAATCTGGAATTGTAGTTTTAGGAAACGAAGCTAATGGAGTGTCTGAGCAGATTGAAAAATTGGTAACTCAAAAAATTACCATACCAAAATTTGGGGCTGTTCAAAAAACGGAAAGCTTAAATGTGGCAATGGCTACATCTATTATTTTGAGTGAGTTTAAACGAAAAACTATTGTACCGTAAAATTGATGAAGAAACCTCGTGTTTGCATTTTACTTATGTTTCCTGTCCATGGGCTGTTAGAGTCTTTATCTTTTATAAGTTCGTTACCTTGGCCAAACACGCCTCTTATTGAAGGGGTGAATTTAAAATTATATAAATAAAGATCTATTCCAAAACCCAGTTCTAGGAAGTTTTGGTTACTAGTCATTCTGAATTTCCCTGCAGAATTATCGTCTATACTTTTTTCGTTACTAGAAAGATTCATGGCTGTTGAAGCACCAGCTAATAAAAAGGGTTTAAAGTTGTTGATTCTTTTAGTGTTGATTTTTAAAAGTAGAGGAAAGTAGACATAGGTAGATTTTACTATACGTTCAGAGTTTGAGGTACTGGTAAAATCTTCTTCTGCTGTTGTGTAGGATTCTGGGTATAATAATGTTCGTGAGGTAAAGCTTAATCCTGGCTCAAAGCGTAAATCTATATAGTTGGATAATTTTAAATTACCAATTAACCCAACATTGAATCCAGTTGAGGATTTTACTGTAATATCCTTATGTGCATCAGTTTTGTATTGAAATTTAAAATCTAAGCTATTGAAGCCAAGGTAATATCCATAAGATAAGAGCTTGTTATCAATATTATCATTTCCTCCAGTAGACCTGTTTTTTACTTTTTGTGTAGTGAAAAGTTGCGCGTACGATGAATGAGCAAATGTTATTAATAAGATAAGTATGATTAATTTCTTCATTTAAGACTAATTTACTGCTTGCTAGAAGTATATATTGATGCTACACCAAAAGTTTGCGGATGATCCTGAATATCTATAAACCCGACTTTTCGTAAAATATTGTTCAGTTTTTCTCCGTAAGGGAAATTTGCTGCAGATTCAGATAAGTATCCGTATGCTTTTTTGTCTTTAGAGAATAACCTACCAATTAAAGGAAGTAAAATATTTGAATGAAATAAATACCCTTGTTTGAAAGGAAATTTGGTTGGTACTGAAGTTTCTAGAATAACAAACTTTCCTTGAGGCTTTAATACACGTAAAATTTCTGACAAACCAGTTTCTAGTGTTTCAAAGTTTCTAACTCCAAAAGAAACTGTTATTGCGTCAAAGGAACTGTCTTTAAAAGGTAATTTCTCAGAATCTCCAATAACCATTTCAATTCTGTTGTCAAGATTTTTATTCCTTACTTTTTCTCTTCCAACATTTAACATGCCTTCAGAAATATCTAAACCTACAATTTTTTCTGCAGTTGTGTTTTCTGCAAACATAATTGCAAGATCTCCAGTTCCAGTAGCAATATCTAAAATGCTTTTAGGGGAGATGCTATCAACTAACTGTACTACCTTTTTTCTCCATTTTTGATCAATACCAAAACTAATAACTCTGTTTAACCCATCGTATTCTTGTGAAATGGTGTCAAACATTTTGGTTACTTGTTCTTTCTTGCCAAGATTTGAATCTTTATATGGTGTTACGTTTTTAGACATCTTTTGAAATTTAAGCGAAAATACAAAATGAACTATGGTAAAGCAAGAATAGACATAAGGAATAAGGGAAATCACATATATTGGAAGTTCTTGCGTAAAATCGAGAGTATAATATGTGGTGATTTTAGTTTTTCTTTTAAAATAAATTTATCTTTGCATTCTTGTTTATAAACTAAGCAACTATGGTTTAGCTTAAGTTATACTATCCCAAGATAAAACAAAAACTGATGAGAATAATTATCGCTGGTGCAGGAGAAGTAGGTTTTCATTTAGCAAAATTACTTTCCTTTGAGGCGCAGGACATCACATTGATTGACTGTAATAGAGAGAATTTGGCGTATGCAGATAATCACTTAGATATTAGAGTTATTAAGGGAGATGCAACATCAATATCAGTTTTAAAAGATGCCAATGTTGCTGCTACCGATTTATTAATTTCGGTTACATCATCAGAAACTACAAATATTACTGTTTGTGTTTTAGCAAAACAATTAGGAGTAAAAAAAACTATAGCTAGAATTTCTAATACGGAATTTATTAAGCATAAAGAAGAGCTGCAATTCTCAAAATTAGGGATTGATGAATTAATATCTCCAGAATCACTAGCGGCCAAAGAAATAGAATCTCTATTGAACGAATCAGCTTTTAATGAGCGATTTGAGTTTGAAGGCGGAATGCTTACAATGTTGGGTTTAAATTTATCTAGAAATGCATCTTTTGTTGGGAAAACAGTAAGGGAGGCTGCTAAATTGCTACCTGAAATTCACTTTGTACCTATCGCTATTCAGCGTTTCGGTACACAATATACTGTTATACCTCGAGGGGATACTATTTTTAAAGAAAATGATCAGGTGTATTTTGTTACCTCTCCTGGGGGAGTTGATGAGTTGTATAGGCTTTCTGGGAAAATAAAAGAATCAATCAAAGATGTTATGAT
>JAWUYQ010000117.1:0-19385 GCA_034110725.1 Flavobacteriaceae bacterium | reverse complement strand
CAATAATTACTGAAAGTTTAGTAATTATATTATATCTTTGTACTAATATTATGATACACTTATGGAATACCAAGCAGCAAAAGACAAATTTATAAACACCTGGGGAAGCCTTGGGACACTTTGGGGAATAAATAAAGCTATGGCTCAAATTCATGCTTTGCTATTTATTTCTCCTGAACCTTTATCCATGGAAGATGTAATGGAAGAATTACATATATCTAGAGGAAACACAAGTATGAATTTACGTCAGCTTATTGAATGGGGTATCGTTTATAAAACCTCAATTGCAGGGGAACGAAAAGAATACTTTTCTTCTGAAAAAGATGTTCAAGAACTTGGGCGAATCATTGCAAAAGAACGCAGTAGACGTGAAATACGACCAACATTAAAAATACTAAAAGAAGTATGTAGTATAAAGGATGATGGTACTGCTAAAACACAAGAACTAATTAAGAAAACAAAAGAGCTATATGAATTAGCAGATACAGCTGATACTATGATGAATAAAATTGTAAATCAAGAACAAAACTGGTTAACTAAAACATTGGTTAAACTTATAAAATGACACACTGTGTCATTTTGAAGAAGGAACCGTTGAAGTTTTTTTATATTCTTAACATTAATCAGAATATCTTCATATTAAACCATAAAGGACGTAAAACTCCTTTTATTTTTCAATAAATATTTCACAAATTACTGAAAGTTTTAAAATAACAGAATTATGAAAACATTAAATAACCATTCATTAATATACGATACAGATTGTCCTCTTTGTATAGGATATACAAATGTTTTCACTAAATATAATTTACTTGATGAAAAAGGGAAAAAACCGTTTTCAAAACTGACTGAAGAAGAAAAAGAAATCATTGACATGCATAAAGCATCAAATGAAATAGCTTTAATAAACACAAAAACAAAAGAAGTTATATATGGCGTAGAATCATTACTAACTATAATAGGAAACTCATTTCCTATTATATCAAAAATTGGAAATTTAAAACCGATAAATTATATTTTACAAAAATGTTATAAGTTCATTTCTTACAATAGAAAAGTAATTATCACAGTAAAACAAACAAAACATTCATGCACACCTGACTTTAGTATTAAATATAGATGGACATATATTATATTTTGCTCATTAATATCGTCATTGATACTTAATCAATATTCAAATTTACTTACAAGTTTTATAACAGAAAGTTCATTTATTAGAGAATTTATAATGTGTTCAGGGCAAATTCTCTTTCAAGGAATTGTTCTGTACTCACTAGTTAAAAAAGGGTATCTAAATTACTTAGGAAATATGATTACAATATCTTTTTTTGGATCATTAGCTTTAATTCCAATCCTAATCATAAATCATTTTTTTCAAATATCCGAATTACACAATATTGTCTATTTTGGTTTTGTTGTTTGTTTAATGATTCTAGAACACAGACGAAGAGTATCATTTTTAACCCTCCCTATATATCTAACCTTTACATGGATATTATATCGAGTACTATGGATTCCAATTTTATTAATACACTAAATCATTATGAAAAAGAAAATAATCATAGCAGCAGGAACTGGGTTTTTAGGTCAAGTATTAGAAAATCATTTAACTAAAAATGGATACGCAGTTACTATTCTATCAAGAAGTCCTAAAAAAGCAAATCATGTATTATGGGATGCAAAGGGATTAGGTACTTGGCGAAATGATTTTGAAGATGCATATGCCGTTATAAATCTTACTGGAAAATCAGTTGATTGCAGATACAATCAGAAAAACAAAGAGGTAATTTATTCATCAAGAATTGATTCTACAAACGTCATTGGCGAAGCTATACAACAGTGTAAAAAAGCTCCTAAAGTTTGGATAAATTCATCTACAGCAACAATATATCAATATTCTTTAAAAAAAGAAATGACTGAAGAAGACGGTGATATTGGAGATGACTTTTCTATGAATATTGCTAAATCATGGGAAAAGGTATTTTACAATCATAATCTTCCTAACACAAGACAAATAGCAATTAGAACATCTATTGTTCTTGGTAAAAATGGTGGAGCATTAATCCCATTAAAAAGCATTACTAAGTTAGGTTTAGGAGGAAAACAAGGAAGTGGGAATCAAAAGGTAAGTTTTATTCACGAGTATGATTTTGCTAGAGCTGTAGCCTTTTTATTAGAGCATGAAACGATTAATGGTAATGTGAATGTTACAGCTCCTAATCCAAGTAACAACAAAATGTTAATGAGTATTATCCGAAAGGAGTTGAGAATCCCCTTTGGTATACCTCAACCTAAATGGTTGCTAGAAATTGGCACATTCTTTTTGGGAACTGAAACTGAATTAGTTTTAAAAAGCAGAAATGTAATCCCCAAACGGTTACTTAATAATGGTTTCAAATTTAAATACGAGACCATTAATGAAACACTAAATAACTTAATTTCAAATAACCACCAAAAATGACAACAATCAACCTCAGCACACAAATAAAAGCTCCTATAAAAACTGTATTTGATTTATCACGAAATATCGATGTACACATGCAAAGCATGGGTTACACCCAAGAAAAGGCCATTGCAGGAGTAACTTCTGTTTTAATAAATAATAATGAAACAGTTACATGGGAAGGTAAACATTTCGGATTACGCATACGACATCAAAGTATCATCACGGACATGAATTCCCCTATTTACTTTGTTGATGAAATGAAAAAAGGCCATTTTAAATGGTTAAAACACGAGCATATTTTTAAACATGAAAACGGGGTTACGAATATGATTGACAAATTTTGTTATCAGACTCCTTATGGTATTTTTGGAAACTTCTTTGATTGGCTGTTACTTAAGAAACATCTTACCATCGTTCTTGAAAAAAGAAGTAGACAAATAAAACAGCTTGCAGAATTATAAAATTGATTCTTATGTCTTATTTTCTTAAAAATTTAATTTAGACTTTTTAAGAGACAACTAACAGACATAAGAGTTCAGAATCTGTTATAAAAATAAAAAATAAATTTGAGAATTTTTTCCGTACATTTGATTCAATTAAAAGCCAATAATGCCGAAACATCAATTAGACCCAAATAAGTGGATTGACAGTTATGCTGATTATCTTTTTAATTACACCATCACACGTGTAAGCAATAGAGATATTGCTGAAGATTTAGTTCAGGAAACTTTTTTTTCAGGATTAAAATCTGCAGTAAACTTTAAAGGAGAAGCCTCTGAAAGAACTTGGTTGGTTTCTATTTTAAAGCGTAAAATAATTGATCATTATCGTAAGATAAATTCAAACAAAGGAAAAGCTGAAGTTCGTATCAACTATAATGAAGGAGAATCTGAAGGAGATTGGCTTGAAGAACGTGTAGCAGATCCTTTTGATAGAAATGCAGAAAGTACTCTTGAAAATGAAGAGTTAGGATTGGCTATTCACAATTGCTTAGAAAAACTACCACAAAGACAAGCTGAAATATTTAAAATGAAAACTATTCAAAACTTTGATACTGAAGCTATTTGTAATGAGTTTGATATTTCTGCGTCTAATCTTTGGGTAATCATCCACAGAGCAAGGACAGCTTTAGCTGGTTGCTTAGATGACACCTGGTTTAAATAGCAAAATTAAAACGCATTTACTATGAGAAAATTAACAAATCAAACACATTGGTGGGAATGAATATGGAAGCAGGAAAAAATACATTTTTTATAAATTGCGAAGAAGCTAAGCATATTTGTGATAAAGCACAATACAATGAGTCAAGTTGGTGGGAGCTTTTTCGTTTAAACATTAGACTCCTTTATTGTAAAGTAACTAAAACTTACTCAAAGAGAAATCAAAAATTATCAAAATTAGTAACTGATAAAAAAGTTGATTGTATGGAAGTTAAATCAAAAGCTAAATTAAAAACTAAATTTGAGCAGGAACTAAAAAATCATCAATAAAATAACCCATAAAATTGGTATTCCTTCAACAAAAAAACTTGAATAATATTTAGATTGCTTTTCTTTTGCCAGCACTAAAAATAGTAGTGTTATTAAAAACACAAGTGGCATTACAGTTAAATTAACTTCCAATAATTCATCTTTAAAAAAACCCAAAAAGTAGAATAGCATTAGTAATAATAATCCATACAACTTAGTATTCCTTACGCCAATATTTTGAGGTAAAGTTCTCAATATTTCTTCATCAATTGACAAATCTCTAATTTCAAAAGGAAGAATTAATACCACGACAAATACAAATCGCTGAAATGTCATTATCCAAACATCTGTTGACAATACTATTTCACTTTCTATTATCGGCAATAAAACACTTACAAAAGCCCAAACAAAAGCAACAACGTAAATTTTAATCCCTGAGATGTTTCTTAGTGTTTTATACCCTAATGAGACTGCGTAACAAAAAGTGAGTAATACTGGAATTATCAGCAACAAAATCGTCTCACTTTTTAATTTAAAAAGAAAAAAGAAACTCATTAAAAAACTGATACAACTAATTATAAAAATCGTCTTTTCTTTAGATTTTAATTTCTGAAATTCCTTTACAAAATAGTTGTAATCAAAAGTTGATTTTTTTAATCGCAATCCTTTCATTTGTACTTTTTCAAAATGTTTTATAAAATTATATCCGAAAATCGTTCCAAAAAAAACAAATAATAACAAATAATAATGCATTGGGAGTTCTAAATTACGGTATGTCACACCAACCAATGAAGCAACAGAAATGGCTACCCAAATACTGGAACTAACACAAAATTCTACTATTTTATTTAGTCTTTTCACAGTGTAAAAATAAACTTATATTTTGTCTGACACATACAAAAACTAGCATTCTAACTTAAACTGTTAACAACCATCACTTTTAGTTAATATTTACTTATTATGGGTTAAAATAATTTCAGAATAATCCGTACTTTTGCAAACATTAAAAACACAACACTTATAACCTCAACGAGAATGAAAACAGATTCATTTCAATTAAGACATATTGGCCTAAGTTCTGAAGGTCGTGCTACTATTTTAAAAGCTATTGGTTTAGATAGTTTAGATCAGTTAATTTATGAGACTATCCCAGATGATATTCGTTTAAAAAATGATTTAGATTTACCAGCTGCTTTAAGTGAATACGAATACTTAAATCACATTCAACAGTTATCTACTAAAAACAGTGTTTTTAAAACCTATATTGGTTTAGGTTACAATGAAGCTATTGTTCCTAGTGTTATACAACGTAACATTTTAGAAAACCCGGGTTGGTATACTGCTTACACTCCTTATCAAGCAGAAATTGCTCAAGGACGTTTAGAGGCTTTATTAAACTACCAAACTATGGTGGTTGATTTAACAGGAATGGAATTAGCAAATGCTTCTTTATTAGATGAAGGAACTGCCGCTGCTGAAGCCATGGCTTTATTATTTGATGTTCGTGAAAGAGCTCAGAAAAAAGCAAATGTTTGTAAGTTTTTTGTTTCAGAAGAAATATTACCTCAAACATTATCTGTTTTACAAACCAGAGCAACTCCAATAGGAATTGAATTAGTAGTCGGAAATCATGAAGATTTTGATTTCTCTGAAGAATTCTTTGGTGCTATTTTACAATACCCTGGAAAACACGGACAAGTAAACGATTATAAAGGATTTGTAGAAAATGCAAATGCTAACAATATAAAAGTAGCAGTTGCTGCTGATATTTTATCTTTAGTAAAATTACAAGCTCCAGGAGAATTTGGTGCTGATGTTGTAGTTGGTACAACACAACGTTTTGGTATCCCATTAGGATATGGAGGTCCTCACGCTGGATATTTTGCGACAAAAGACAAATACAAGAGAAGTATTCCTGGAAGAATTATCGGAGTTACTCAAGATAAAGATGGTGGTCGTGCTTTACGTATGGCACTACAAACTCGTGAGCAACACATTAAACGTGAAAAAGCGACTTCTAACATCTGTACTGCACAAGTATTATTAGCCGTTATGGCTGGTATGTACGCTGTATTCCATGGAAAAGAAGGATTACAATACATCGCAAACAAAGTACACCAATCGGCTGCTACTTTAGCAAATGCTTTAACTGATTTAGGAATTGAGCAAACAAACTCTTCTTTCTTTGATACTATTACAGTAAAAGCTCCTGCTGATAAAATCAGACCAATTGCTGAAGCTGCTCAAATTAACTTCAATTATATTGATGCCGATACACTTTCTATTTCATTAAACGAAACGGTTAGTATAACAGATATTAATGCAATAATTACTGTATTTACTACAGCTTTAAATATCAATCCTACAACGGTTACTGAATTTGTAGGAACTGATAGTATTGCAAACAACTTATTAAGAGACACTTCATTTTTAGACAATGAAGTATTTAACACTCATCATTCTGAAACAGAAATGATGCGTTATATCAAAAAATTAGAACGCAAGGATTTATCATTAAATCATTCTATGATTTCTTTAGGATCTTGTACCATGAAGTTAAATGCTGCTTCAGAAATGCTGCCTTTAAGTAATCCTAACTGGGGAAATATTCACCCATTTGTTCCTTTAGAACAAGCTCAAGGGTATCAAGAAGTTCTTAAAAACTTAGAACATCAATTAAATGTAATTACTGGTTTCGCAGGAACGTCTTTACAACCAAATTCTGGTGCTCAAGGTGAGTTAGCAGGATTAATGGTTATTAGAGCATACCATGAGTCTAGAAATGATCACAACAGAAACATCTGTTTAATCCCTTCTTCTGCTCACGGTACTAACCCGGCTTCTGCAGTTATGGCAGGAATGAAAGTTGTAGTTACAAAAACTGATGAAAAAGGAAATATTGATGTAGCTGATTTACGTGAAAAAGCAATTTTACATGCTGATAATTTATCTGCTTTAATGGTAACTTATCCATCTACACATGGTGTATTTGAAAAAGCTATTTGTGAGATTACAAAAATAATTCATGATAATGGCGGACAAGTATATATGGATGGTGCCAACATGAATGCGCAAGTAGGATTAACAAATCCTGCTACTAATGTTGCAGATGAATGTCACTTAAACTTACACAAAACATTCGCTATACCACATGGTGGTGGTGGACCAGGAGTTGGACCAATTTGTGTAGCTCCACAATTAGTTCCTTTCTTACCTACAAATCCTGTAATTGCTACCGGAGGTGATCAAGCAATCACGGCAATTTCTGCAGCTCCTTGGGGTTCTGCTTTAGCCTGTTTGATTTCTTACGGATACATTACAATGTTAGGACCTGATGGTTTGAAAAACTCAACAATGAACGCTATCTTGAATGCTAATTACATTAAAGAACGTTTAAGTGGTCATTACGACACACTGTATACAGGTGAAATGGGACGTGCTGCACACGAAATGATTATTGATTGTAGATCATACAAGCAAAATGGAATTGAAGCAGCAGATATTGCAAAACGTTTAATGGATTATGGTTTCCATGCTCCAACGGTTTCTTTCCCTGTTGCAGGAACCATTATGATTGAACCTACTGAATCGGAAAATTTAGCAGAGATAGATCGTTTTTGTGATGCTTTAATTTCTATTAGAAAAGAAATTGCAGAAGCTACTACAGACAATCCTAACAATCCTTTAAGAAACGCACCTCATACTCAAGAAATGTTAACTGCTGATGAGTGGGATTTACCTTACTCAAGAAAGCAAGCTGCATTTCCGTTAGATTATATCGCAGAAAATAAATTCTGGCCTACTGTACGTAGAGTAGACGATGCATACGGTGATAGAAACTTAATTTGTAGCTGTATTGGTATTGAAGCATATGAAGAAGCATAATAGCACTTTATAAAAATTTAAAGACCTCACAATTTTTAGCTATTGTGAGGTCTTTTTTATTCATTCTTCATTATTTAACTGTGTTTTTTTGAGCATATCATAAAAATGAAGCTTTTCTACTATGAAACAAGGTATTAGTACAATAATATTAATTAAATTAGCTCTCTTATAGACGACCCATAATACGTTTTCCTATGAATATCAAAATAACCGGAACTGGTTCTTATGTACCTAACATCATTAAAAAGAATGAAGATTTCTTACAATCTGTTTTTTTAAATGAAGATGGCTCTGCTTTTAAACAAAATAATGACATCATTATTAAAAAGTTCAAGGCTATTACTGGTATTGAAGAAAGACGTTATGCGGAAACCAATCAGGTTACTTCTGACTTAGGTTTCATAGCCGCTCAAAAAGCTATTCTAGATGCTAATATTAATTCTGAAGAGTTAGATTATATTATCGTTGCCAGTAATTATGGAGATGTAAAACACGGGAATACCCAATGTGATACTGTACCAAGTATGGCCTCAAGAATCAAACATAAATTACGTATTCAAAACCCAAGTTGTGTTGCTTATGATTTATTGTTTGGATGTCCAGGATGGGTGCAAGCTATGATTCATGCACATGCATTTATGAAGTCTGGAATTGCCAAAAAATGTTTGGTCATCGGAGCTGAAACACTTTCAAGAGTTATTGACCCCTCAGATAGAGATTCAATGATTTATTCTGACGGTGCTGGAGCAACTATATTAGAAATATCAGATAACGAAAGAGGTATTCTTTCTCATGAAGCTGCAACTCATACTTTTACTGAATCAGAATATATTTTCTTCGGAGAAACATACGATAACGAAAGTGATTCTGATACACGTTATATTAAAATGCTTGGGCGTAAAATTTATGAATTTGCATTAAACAATGTGCCATTAGCAATGAAATCATGCTTAGACAAAAGTGATACTGATATTAAAGATTTGAAAAAAATATTCATCCATCAAGCAAATGAAAAAATGGATGAAGCAATTCTTGAACGCTTCTACAAATTATACAATACAGATGTACCTAATAACATTATGCCTATGAGCATAAATGAACTAGGTAATAGCTCTGTAGCAACAGTTCCTACTTTATTTGATCTCGTTATAAAAGAAAACTACAAAAAGCACAACCTAGAAAAAGGTGACATAGTCATGTTTGCTAGTGTTGGTGCAGGTATGAATATAAATGCAATTACTTATCAGTATTAATTAATAGGTAATTCATCTGTTCAAACTCTCATAATTCTTAATGATTTATGAGAGTTTTTTTGTACACCTCATTTTGTAACAAATAATATCTTTTCTTTGTATCATATTTTATAACATACAACCAATGAACATTGCAATTTTAGGAGGAGGAAACTTAGGGAAATCTATCGCTCAAGGCTTATTAGAAAACAACTATGCTCCAGCAAACATTACTATTACCCGTAATAGAATTGAATTACTAAATAATTTAAAAGAAAAAGGTGTACACGTTAGTAATAACAATATTGAAGCCACACAAAATGCTCAAGTAGTAATCATTGCAGTAAAACCCTATAAGATTGCAGAGGTATTACAAGAAATAAAATCAGTGATCACTTCAGACAAAATTCTTGTTTCAGTAGTGAGTGATTTTTCAATTGCACAAATTGAAGAAAACTTAACTAACATCCCTTCAATAGTTCGAGCAATGCCGAATACAGCGTCTTCTGTAAATGAATCGATGACTAGTTTAGCTTCCAATAATGCCTCTGTTGAAGATTTAAAAGTAGTTACTACAATATTCACCTCTTTAGGAGAAACTATTGAAATTAACGAATCCTTAATGGATGCCGCAACTGTATTAGGGGCCTGTGGAATTGCCTACGTATTGCGATTTATCCGTGGTATGATTCAAGGTGGTATTGAAATAGGTTTTGATGCCCAAACAGCAACTAAAATAGCTACTCAAACCGTAAAAGGAGCTAGTGAATTATTATTACAAAAAGGAAATCATCCAGAAGCTGAAATTGATAAAGTAACTACTCCAAAAGGGTGCACTATTGCAGGTTTAAATGAAATGGAACATCAAGGGTTTAGCTCAGCGTTAATCAAGGGAATTAAAACTTCCTTTGACAGTATTTCTAAATAACTTCTATAAATCTGAAAGGTTACTGACTAAATTTCGACAAAAATAGTACTCCAAAATAACTTGCTTTAAATCTATAACTTAAAACAAGTTTAACTATTATTTTTTTTAAAGATGAATTATAAGAAACTATTTTTTGGAATAATTATATGTATTGCAATTACTTCACTCGCATTTACATCAGTAATCACCCAAAACGTTATTGTAAAGGAAAGTTCTATTAAATGGAAAGCTTATAAAATTACAGGCGAACATCATGGAACCATTCTATTAAAAGATGGTGTTTTGAAATTTGAAAACGATATCCTAATTGGGGGTGAGTTTATTGTTGACATGACTAGTTTAAAAGTAGATGACCTGAAAGGAATGAAAAAAAAGTTCCTTACCAAACACCTAAAAAGTGATGATTTTTTTGATGTAAAAAAACATGCTACTTCTAGTTTGATATTCACTGAGGTTATAAAAGCTAAAAATTCATACGCTATAACTGCAGATTTAACAATTAAAGGAATCACCAAACCTGTATCTATTTACATGAGTGTTGTAGATAATAAGGCTACAACAAAACTAAAAATTAACCGAACTCACTATAACATTAAATATAGGTCTACTAGTTTTTTTGATAACTTAAAAAACAAAGCTATTAATGATGATTTTGATTTAGAAGTTTCGTTAACTTTTTAGTTGTTTATATCCCAAAACCTAATCCAAATGAAATTCTCGTATCTTCATTTGAACTAAAAATTCCTAAGTTTGCTGTAGCCATTTCTGCTACTTTCAACCATAAACCACCACCATATGAATTATGCCACTTTTTAGAATTCTCATCACTTAACCATACTCTACCTAAATCAAAGCCAGTATAAAACCCAAGATTCATTGGTGCTAAACCTGACTTTAACTTCCTTAAGTTATAACGTACATCCATTGAATTGTAAAATGATGTATTTCCTCTAAAACGTTGAAATCGGTATCCTCTTAATCCATCATCAGCCCCAAGGGAAGCTCCTTGATAAAACTCGAAGTTATCCCTAAACATAAAATGTGCTTTCGTTCTATTTGCCAAAACTAAGCGATCATTTTTTGTTAGTTTATGTATAAAACTAAATGATGGCACTGCATATCCAAAACTCTGCTTGGTATCTTCTGCATTCAGCTTCCAACCCACATTTAATTGAAAATCCATTCCTAAAGTAGGATATGCTAAATCATTATAGTTTTTAAATCGATAATTAACTTCTGAGCCAATGAAGTTTTTTCTATAGAATAAATTAGATCCTGTTGCTACAAAACCAATAAATCTGCCTGGTGTATTCTCAACTCTATTACTCTCAAAAGTAGCTAGCCAGCTTAATTTACTTCCTTGATTACCACGCTTAACAATTCCTACATTTGTTTTAAACTGTGCTAATTTCACTCTATTAAAAGCTAAATTATCATCATCTTCTTGGTTTTCTGTTTCATTCCCTAATCCAAAAAAATTGGTTGCATAGTTAGGACTTGTGTAATGAACTCCAAACTGAATATTCATCTTATTAAAGATGTTTCCATACTCGCCTATGTAACCTAAGTCAAAGCCATTATTCCCTATAAAGTAATTCGCTTTTATGTTGTGCTTGTGTGAAAAAGGGGCTTGTCGTAAGTTTTTAAATGTCATCGTTTTATTAACACCTACAAACACTCCATCATCTTTATTGATTCCAAAAACTGGTAATAACTGATTTACTACTTCTTTTCGTTTATAATAATCATAGGTATTAGTTTTATAATCATCTAATAACCTAACCCTTGCTTTTTGAGCTTTTGACACATCATTCTTTTTACTCTTAAAATCATAAATAGTAATTCCTTTTCCATTATCTACAATAAAAGTGTCATTGTTTTGTCCGCCAATTATTTTCACTTTAATATACGAATCACTTTCACCCTTTACCTCAACCACATCTTCGCCATCTAAAGCATATAACCAAATTTCCTTCGTTTCATTTTTATCATAAACTCTTTCAAAGTTTAATTTATCTTTATAATAAAACTGAATTTTAGTTTTTCCTTGATCTTGTCGCGTAACAATAATTTTATCCTCTTTATCACTCGCAGTAAGAATAACTGATTTTGATAAAATTTTATAATATGTTGCAGCAATTTTTTCAACCTCATTCCTTCTATACTTCAATACGCTTTTAGCATTAGCAATTTTTTCATTTTGTACTTCCAAAGGAAACTGACTAAATGCCTTTTCTATAATTTCATCTGATAAATTGTCCTTAATAAACTTAGCTTCCGTTAACCAATCTTTAATGGTTAACATCTTTAACAATTTCATATCTACTGGTCTCCCATTAGTATTATGCCATTTTAAATCTCTAATTTCATGCGTATATGTTTGCATTTTCCTCAAACTTGGCAACAATTGTGTTACAACTCTTAATAAGGCTCCATCATAATTTGCAAACACTTGATCTCGATCTCTTGGAATAGGCTTATACAAATGTTCTTTTTCTCCTTCAAATTTACTCCAACGCCATTGATCCTGATGTCTATCCCAATCACCTAAAATCATGTCAAATAAACGAGCTCTTACAAATGCTTTTTCATCTACTTGATGCTTTGGATTTTTATGCAATTTCTCAAATAAATCTAGAGAACTAATAATATCATCCGAATTTCCAAAATGTTCTTGGGAATTTTGAGTTTCTCCAACATGCTCTTCTATCATATACAATGCATCACCATAATCTTCATTATATATTCCTAATCTATTTTGTTTAGGCACATAAAACAATTTAGGCTTGGTATGATAAACATTTATTGCTTCAGAAAGTGTTGGCAGAATAAACGATGCATATGGATGTGTTGTGGTATATACATCTTCAATAAATGACTCTAAAAAAGTTCCTTTTAAATCTTCTTTGACATATTTTTGTTGATACGCATTAATTTGTAAAAACTGAACTGCATTTTTCTTTAATGCACGCATTACCCATTGTTTACCTTTCTTATCCTTTAAGCGTAATGACACTGATTGATTCCCTCCTCCTCTTTTTATTGGCTTCAAACCACCATATAAGGTTTCTAAATTGGCAATTGGCGCTGTAACTTCTGTTCCATAAGTGGCTCTATAATGCTCACCCCATAAACGTTTGTAGAATTCACTCTTTTGTGTAGCCAAAGGCTCATAAATTGTAGCTTTCTTTTCTCCTGCTTCTATTTTAGAATACTTTGACTTTTCAACTTCTTTATATGCTTCAAAAACCTCTTTAGTGAATACTATTTTATCATCAATATCATTTGTTTGAATAAATTTTACTTGAGTGGTTCCGTCTTTATACATATCTAAAACCGCATAACCCAAGGTTGCGAATGCGAAATTACTTTCGTTAGATCTCTTAACTCCTGAAGCTTTACTCCCTGAGCCAGAAACTATCTGTTTCAAGTTGTTTTTTTCAATATATTGTAAATTATGTTCGTGTCCAGAAGCAAAAATTACTCTATCAGATTCTTGCGCCATTGTAGTTAATCTATTGACCAAAAATCTGTAATTTTTATTTTGTAAATCTTGAGGAGAAATTCCACCAGTTTTTCTAATGAAGTTACCCAAAGTACCTAAAACTGGCAATGGAAAACGATTGTTAGGAGATATGTGCTGTTTGGCTGAAAAATTACCTCCATGAGCACCATCCGTAAATAGCGGATGATGTAAAGCGACTATAGTTGTTTTATTCCTATTCTTTTTAATTAACGATTCAAATTCCAAAAAGAAATCTTTACGTGTTTTTATATCACAATCGTCATTCATAGTTGGATTATCATCCCAATTTTCCAAATACCATTGCGTATCTAAAATAATTAAAGTAACCTCAGCTGATATTTTTAACTTAGTAATTGGGCAACCACTTTCTGGCAAGAAACTTCCTTTACCTAAAGCTTTTTCAACAAGATTCTCTTGTCTTTTTAACCCTTTAATTCCATCAGTATAATAGTCATGATTCCCTGGAATAAATATTCTATTTCCTTCAAATTTTTTAACAACATCTATTTGAGTTTGTAATCTATGCGATGCTAATTCATAACCTTCATCACTTTTCTTGGGCAATCCATGCTGATAGATATTATCTCCTAAAAATAAAACTGTTGTATTTTCACCTTCATCTTTCAACCGCTTTGAAAGAGATTCTAATGGAAAAGTACTCTCATTCAAATCTGCATTTCCTGCGTCACCAATAAAATAAAATCGATGAGACAATTCACCTTGAATTCCTGATAATGATTGATCTATTTTTTCATCTACTTGCTCTTGATATGTAGCACAAGAAACTAATAGAATAGTCAGTAGTATCGCTAGTTTTTTCATCAATTTAGTTTTTTATTCTATACAAATATCCACCACTATTTTTAGTAGCTTCATCGGTTATGTACATATCAACTCCTTTAAAACAAACCGCTTCCTTTTGCGAATTATGATATAAGTTGATTTCAGAAACTGTTCCATTAAAAAAATCATCTTCTTTAAAATTAGTAAATAAAAATAACTTATCATGTGTTAGTAAAACCAATTTTTTATTATCATTTGAAACAGCTGCACTAGTTATCAAGCACGTTTTAGAATCAATACATGTTATAAATTCACTAATTAATTGAGCAGTATGATCGCCAACGTCAGCAGGGATTTTGTATAGTTTTGTTGTTCCGTTAAAGTGAGAGCTTCTGTTTTTTGTAAATAAATAAAAATACCCTTCCATAAATACAAAAGCCTCTACATCAAAATTCCTATCTCTTTTTTTTGGCGGAAATTTCTCTTGATCTTCAAAGTGAAAAGTTGTTTTCTCTGCAATTACTTCTCCATTATTAATCGATGAAATTGACACCGTGTATATTGTTAAATCTCTTCTTTTATTTCCGTTGTTTCCAAAATCCCCAATAAATAATTTATCCTGACCATCGGTAGCTAAATCTTCCCAATCTTTATTTTTAGCATTCTTAACCGTAATTACTTGTTGTATTTTTCCATATTCAGATACTTCAAATAACTCATTAGAATTCCCAGAATCATTTATCATCCAGAAATTATCAGAACTATTCAAATTTTCAACCCCAGAAGATTCTTTCAAACTGTTTGGCAAATCCCCTGTTATCTCTAACATTTTAAATTCTTGAGAAACACATGATATCAAAACAAAAAAACTTAATAATAAACTATATTTTTTCACAGGTATATTTTATTTCAATCAAAAATAACAATCATTTTATTAAGGCAACATTTTACTCTAACTAATGCATACCCATAGACTAAATAAGATACTATAAAACTGCTTTAATGAAGGCTGTTTTTGATGATTTTTTAAATAAAATTATTTTCAAGTATTACATTCTGTCGATTTATACAACTATTTCTTACAACCAACTATTTATCAAAAATATAATCATCTTCGAAATTTATGGTGTTTTTATACGACAGATATCTAACTAATTTAGTCTTTTTTTATAACTTAGTCAGATATACTTTTATCCTATGAACAATCTAATAAATGAATGTAAAGAATATGTATTTTCTCTTTTACAAGACGAATTACCTTCACACATCATTTACCATAATTTTCCTCACACCTTACGAGTTGTTAAAAAACTTCAAGAACTGATAAAAGGTGAAGGTGTTACTGAAAAAGAAGCTGAATTATTACAAATAGCAGCTTGGTTTCATGATTCAGGGTTTGTCAAAGGAGCTAATAAGCATGAAGAGTCTGGGGTTCAATTGGCTAAATGTTTTTTAAAAAATAAAATTTCTGATGATGATTTTGCAACTGTAGAACAGTTAATTCTAGCTACTAAAATGGGACACAAACCCATTAACCAACTAGAACGTATTATAAAAGACGCGGATTGTTCTCATTTGTCTTCAAAAAGTTTTAACCAAACAAGTGATTTATTAAAAGAAGAATTACGCTTAACTAATACTGCAGATCATTCTGACTTAGATTGGAAAAAAGGAAATATTACTTTTTTAACCAACCATCAATTTTATACTAATTACGCCATTGAAAATTGGCAAGAGAAAAAACAATCTAATCTATTAGAGTTATTCAAATCAGTTAAAAAATTAGAGAAAGAACGCAAAGTAAATAAGCAAAAGAAAAAAGCTTTAAAAGAAAAAGAAAAAAAAGCTGAACTTCCTGAAAAAGGAGTAGAAACAATGTTTCGTGTTACATTAAGAAACCACAATAAATTGAGCCAGATTGCAGATACAAAAGCGAATATTTTATTGTCAGTAAATGCAATTTTAATTTCTATTGCTTTAAGTAGTTTAGTCCCTAGATTAGACAATCCTTCAAATGCTCATTTAATTATTCCCACCATTATTTTAGTCGGATTCAGTGTAGTTTCAATCATTTTTGCAATACAATCTACTCGTCCAAAAGTTACAGAGGGACAGTTCACTAAAGAGGATGTTGCTCAAAAGAAGGTTAACTTATTATTTTTTGGGAATTTTCATCAAATGAATTTAGAAGATTTCAAATGGGGAATGAAAGAAGTAATGAAAGATAAGGAATACCTGTATGATTCAATGATTAAAGACTTGTACTTTCTAGGTTTAGTACTAAACAGAAAATACAAATTGTTGCGTACTACGTATACCGTATTTACAATAGGAATTGTTGTGTCCGTATTATCTTTCTTTTTGGCTTTTTTGAGTTTAGGGAAGTAATTATTTATTGCTTAAATATTCTTTTAGTCTACCATTTATAAAATACTGCCAACCTCCTATGCAGCTTTCTCTAGAGAATTCTGGAATATCTTGAGGAAACTCTCCTATCCATTTATTGGTAAGTATTAAGGCAGCTCCTTTTTCATGCTCTAGTAATTCAAAAAATACTAACCCTTCGCCCTCATATTCTTCATACTTCCAGTTATAAATTATTTTCTGATTTGGGATAACTTCAACAATTTCCCACAAATGAGTAAACTTTCTTCCTTCGTTTTCTACTAAAAACTGTGTCTTAAATCCTACACTTGGTTTAAATACAGGTATGTTTTCAAAAAACCATTGAATCATTTGATCGTGCTCAGTAATTCCACTCCAAAGTGTTTCTATTGGAACTTCAAATATTTGCTTTACAACAACATCATCCATATCCTATTTTTCAATTTCTTTTACCAAGTCATCATATGTTATTTTCTTCTGAACAGTATTGTATTTAATATTTACACGTATAGCTTTTAAACCTACAACTCCTTGCAGATCCTCTAAAACTACTGTTTCTACAAAATCTTCTAAATAACCTTTAGACTGCAGGTATTTTATGTAACGTAAATATTCTAACTCATCTTTCTTTTGTGAATGAACAATTACCAATTTACCCTTTTGCGTAATTCGCTCTGCTGTTCCTTTTATATGCGCTTTATCTATTCGCTTTTTGATTATTTCATAGCGCGCATTATAAGCTCCATCTACATCTAACTTTTTTTCATCTACTCTAAAACGAACAGATAAACTATTACCAAACACTAGAACCAAAGAAGCACAATCCAATTGAAAAGTATTGTTCTTCTGTATATTATAAAATTCGTGTTCCATCTCACACATTGTGGTTAATTGCCACAAGCGTAAGTTGTTTAAATATACTTTATTATAGTCTTTATTTCTTACTAAGGATTGTCCTATATACATATTGTGCTCAACCCCATCTGTTTTAAAACGTTCAAAAAAGTGTGGGTAAATTTGTTGCGCCTCTTTCTGCTTGTCATCTAATAACCCTGAAATTTTTGTATTGATTATCTGAACGGAGTTTTCATATTCTTTCCGCTTATCATACACAATACCTGTTTCTTCATTTATCTCTCCATCATAGGTTTCAACTTGGCTTTTTAATGTATCGGATAGATTTTTAATATGATCCATTATCGGGTTTACTTCATTCTTTAAAAAGTGTAATAGTTGCTCTTCACTAGTGGTATTAAAATCTGATTCAAACTCAGCAATAAAATCATTTATACGAAGAATCATTTGTTCATAAAAAGCTAAAGACTCTGCAGTATATGCGTTTTTAAAAATATCCTTTACCAGTTTTAACTGTTTAACAAAATCAGCTTGAATTGCTTCGTTTCTAACTGTTGAAGAACCAATAATATCAATTTGCCCAAAAAGAGGATGTACATAATCAAAAACTATGTCATTAAACTGTGCTTTATTGTTTTTATCAATTAATGTAGTTTCCATATATCTTGCAGCTTCTTCTTCAAACTTCCACAAAATAGAGGGATGAATTGCAGTGCATTCTTTTTGAATAATAGCTTTAATATAATTTTCAGACTCTTGAGCGGAACGCTCTGCAGTTGCTATTAAATAAGGCATAATAGCATCTAACCGATTTGCACTTACCGAAGTTAAATCATTTTTATTGGGCGATACAATTTCTAAAGTTCCTATTAACACATCATCAACAACAATTGGCGCTATAATACAGCTATTAAACCCTTGTTTTTGAATTTGGCTTAATACATAATTTTCTCCTTTAGAGAGCGATCTATTAATATCCGAAATAGTAAAATATTTTTTTTGCTGAATTAACTTTCTATAAGAATGAGCACAAAGTCCTGTTTTACAATTCAATTCTAGAGTATCCCCAAGCACAAAACTAGAAACAGGTTTCCCTGAAGAGCTAACAAAACTATCTAAATCTGCATCATATTGTGAAAAACCAATGCAAATTTTAGGGTTTTTAAAAAACCTCCTAAAGTTTTCTTGGAACTCCTCAAAATTATCTGAACTAATTGAATGATTTAACATGTCTGATTTCAAATCGGACACAATAGTATCAATAGTTACATCAGACAAGGTCATCAAAACGAAACCTTTTAACTCCCATGAATTAGGAGGGAATTTCTCTTTCCACAAAGCTATGTTCTCAAAGTTTTGCAACAAAACGTCTATATCTTCTGAAGTTAATTCCTTAAACAAAGGAGTTGGCTTAATGTCAACAAAATCCGCATTCATTGTTAACCGATATGTTTTTTTTTCACCATTTTTATCTGGTATGGTGTAATAAAATGGTTTTTGATAATTTTGTTTCACACCATAATTCGCTGCTAATATAAAATTACATGTCATCACGTACATTTCATCTTCTGAAAAATCTAATAAGTGAAATTTAAAATCTTCTCCTGCAGCTTCTATAATATTTTCAAAGCGTTTTGAATGATAAAAATATTGTGCTTGAAATGGTATGGTTGCAGCTTTAATTTCATTTAGTGTAAGTGCTTGCGGAAATAAATCCCCCAACAAAAAACCAATAGGATCTTTCAATCCTTCTAATTCTGAAGATGTAGTTATGCCCGAAACTAAACTAGGATTATTCTCAAAACAAATTAGAATATTTTTCAAATGTGTTTTAATAATTTCATTTTCTTCAACTTCAAACCTGTTTTGATAATGT
>JAWUYQ010000116.1:0-13394 GCA_034110725.1 Flavobacteriaceae bacterium | reverse complement strand
AGATAACATACTCTTAAGTGTTTCTGTGAAATCATCTGTATTTACACTATTTGTTTCTCTAGAAATATCTCTTGACTTATTATAAATAATTTCTAAGCTATCCATGATATCATCTTTACTACTAACATCACTTAGTTTATCGTTAGTTTGTAATCTGGTCATTACACTATACACATCATTTGCTAATTCATCATGAACTCTTTTTGATATCCTAGTTTCGGTAGTATAAGCAGTTACTAATTGTTCTTTTTTATTTTTTTCGTTTTTAATCTTATCAGAATAGTATTTATATAATAGTAAGAGTAAAACCAAGGTAAAACCAACTATTAAATAGATGTTTTTTTGAAATTTTGCATCATCTTCAGCCTTTTTACTTTGCAGCGCTTTAATTTTATTTTCATGCGCTTCATATTTTTCCTCAGCATATATACTCCGTGTATGATTTGAAAGTGATGTTAAACTATCAGTTACTTTTTTATAGGATTTTACATGTTTTTTTTTGGGTACATTTTGCAGTTCCGTTATATAATGCAATGCTTCTTTTTGCGATACTAAACTTTTTATTTCTTGTGCATTAGTGTAAGCACGTTCAGCCCAGGATAAAGCTACGTCTGGTTTGTTTTCATTAATATAGAACTCACATAAATGAATGTAACTAGCATTCAACCCCGTTTTGAGTTTTAATGAATCTCGAATACCATAAGCCTCTAACAAAACACTTTCAGCTTCTTTATTATTCAATTTTCCATTTACAACACCCAAATTATCCAATACTAATGCCTTAGTATCTAGATTACTTTTTAGATTAATTACAGGAAAGGTATATATTTGATCCAACAATCCTAATGCAGTAACATAGTCTCCTTTTTTAATGTTTATAACTGCTTTACTATTTAATAATTTTATTAATGAAATTGAATCTTTTGATTTTAATGTATCTACACTATTTCTTAAAAGTTGAATTGCTTTATCTTTATACTCCAGAGATTTAGTATATTCTTTTTCTTCTTTTTTAACTATCGATAATATATTATATAATTTTGAAATATACTTCTTAGTTGTATTATTCCTTTGAAATTTTAGCCCCTCAATTACAGTTTCTTTTGCTGCACCATAATCACCAATATCCTTTTGAATATATGAAATATTCAATAATTTACCTGCAACTTGATTACTATCTTTTATAGCTAAAAAGTATTTCTTAGATTGTGCATAACTCTCAAAAGATTTTATTTTTCTGTCTAATTTTAAATTATATAGTCCTTTTTTAAAATATGCCCTACCTATATAGAATGTGTCTTTTAAATGTTCTGCTTTTTGCAATAAACTATCTGAATAGACTATTGCTTTCTCAAAATTTTTATTTTCAGAAAGCAAGTAAGATTTATATGCCAAACATTTCAAATGTAATGAATCAATAGCATTAACTTTGGAGATAACTAATGCCGAGTCAATATAAGGCATTGCTTTTATTGGGTCTTTACTATTATTTACAGCATTTTTATAATACGTGTTAACCTTTACAACATTCTCATTAACCAAGGATGTATTATCCTGAAATAGAGGTTCTTCATTACAAGAAATTAAAAAAAACAATAGTGTAAATATAAAGGGGGAAGAAAATTTTAATTTCATCCCCCTAAATTACTAAATACTATGAAAAATCCTAGTGTTATTTACCATCCTCTTCTTCAATATCACTTCCATCTTCTCCAACAGTATCTCCTTCGCGGTTCCCAGTACCATCCTCTTCCTCAATATCACTTACGTCTTCTCCAACTGTTGCATTAATTGGATTTACAACTTCTAATTCTGATGGACTACATGAAAATAATGTTGCACTTAACACTCCTACTACTAAAATAAATATTACTTTTTTCATTTTTTACTTTCTTTAAAATTTTACAATTGAATTCCTGTCCGATATATTTTCGGATACTTGTTTTACAGCAATATTGCTGTGAAATACATTTGGTATTTCTTTGTTTTGAGAAGTATGAAGTGAGTAGATTGTAGTTTATAACAGCTTCTCTAACCTGTTATTTATACAATCACTACACTTCACTATAGAATCAGTTATGTACACTTCGTTGGGCTTGCAATCCCATACGGAACTAATTCTGAGGCAAAGAAACAGGAGAAGTCAAACTTCTGGCAGACAGATGTCTGACAATACTGTCTGTCTTATGTCAGACAATGTTGTCTATGAATAAATCATTTGTTAAATTTGGTGCAACAACTAACTAACTAACAAGGGATGAGTAACACAAAAGTGAATGGTTATGAGAATGAAATATTGCATCAAGTTTTTGAAAAAATAAAGAAAGAAAACGGGGGGACTTCTATAAATAAGACTGCTGAGATATTAGAAGATATATTACTTGAAGAATTCAAACACCAAAAATCAGCTAGGACCTTAGTTAGATACTACAATAAATATGTTTTAAATAAAGATGAGACTTGTGGAGTGTTAACATTTGAGTTGAATAATTATTTGGCAGAAATATTAGAACACAAAGATTTTAAGACATTCGTTGGGACTCTAAAGGAATTAGGCCCAAATAAAAATTCTAAAAATCTTGGAGGCTTTAAACCTAAAGTTAAAAACAATCAGATATTAATGGCAGGGGGAACTTTGACCATCATACTAGTATTTTACTTTTTCAGCTTTAACAAAGTAGCTTCATATAATAACCAATGGATGATTTGGAATAAAGATCATTATGAAATTTTCACTAATGAAATGAAAGTAAATAACCAAAAACCTGTAAAACTTATTCCTTATAATGAAATGGCTATTAAATACCATAAGAAAATCACTATAGCTTGTGACACGTCAATCAAAAACGTTTGGTATTATAAAGTTAATAATCACAAATTAGAGCTTTATAACTACGCAGGACAACACCCCGTAAATGGAAAAACGTTGAAAGCATTAACTTATAATATGAGAAATAAATATGTTTGTGATAAAGAGATTACTAATAATTAATCTTTAATATACTGACTAACTATTTCTAATTGAATACCTGAATATTCAGAGAACTCATTTATAGTAATAAACTGATGAGATTCTTTTCCTAGATATTTTCTAATATTCTGTAACACTTTACGTCCATAGCGTTCACTTCTTCCGGTGATACGCTGGATATCTTTTGGATATATACAAACTCTTTTTTCAATCATCATACTTTATCTATGCTTTATCCATGCTCTTTGGATGGCTTATGTAAAGATAACGTGTTTTTTTGAAACTTTATTGGCTGTATCGGAATGACTACACCAAAACGGAACTCCATATTTCTTTGATTGCTAAAAACTTACGTGCTTTATAGTAGTAATCAAAAAATGAATAGTTATGGCAAAGCAAATTGGTATTATTAAGTTGAAAGGAACTATCGGAGATATTTCTTTTTACAAATCGCAAGATGGGCATTTGGCTCGTGGTAAAGGAGGTATTGAAGCTTCTAGAATTGCAAATGATCCTGCGTTTCAAAGAACACGTGAAAACGGTTCAGAATTTGGACGTGCAGGAAAAGGTGGTAAATTATTGAGAGTAGCCTTACGTACACTTTTACAAAAAGCTTCTGACAATAGAGTCACAAGTAGATTGACCAAGAATGTACTGGCTGTTATTAAAACAGATACCACAAATGATCGTGGGTTACGAACTATTCCAGATGGTAATTTAGCATTATTGGAAAGTTTCGAATTCAACATAAAAGGGAAACTTGCTGGATTGTTATACGCTCCTTATACAGGAACGATTGACAGAGTAGCTGGAACTGCAGTTGCTGATATTCCTGCATTTGTACCAGTTAATGATATTGTAGCTCCAAGTGGAACTACTCACTTTAAAATCTCTAATGGAGGTGTTGAAGTTGATTTCGCTGCAGAAACTTATGTTTTTGACAGTGAAGCTTCTGCTGTATTGCCTTGGGATAGCACTACTGTTTCTGCTTTATCGCTTACTGCGAATTTAACAGCTAACTCTACGCTGCCAATGTTTCAAGTAATTGGAATTGAATTCTTTCAAGAAGTGAATGGACAAATGTATTCACTTAAGAACGGAAATTACAATGCTTTAGCAATTGTTGGTATTGATACTCCTTAATCATGGAGTTAACACTTTACAGAGCATATTTTGAAGGAGGTACCAATGGTACCCTCTTCTGTTCTGGAAATTTTCTAAGTCATACAATCGAATTACCCTGGAGAGATAACAAACGTAATATTTCTTGTATTCCTGAAGGTCGGTATGAAATCGTTACTAGATACTCCCCACATTTCAAACATCAACTATTAGTCAAAGGAGTACCTCAACGTAGTTTAATCTTATTACACCCTGCAAATAATGCACTGAAGGAATTACAAGGTTGTATTGCTCCAGTCACTTATTTAGGAGGATTAGGAAAAGGAATCAACTCTAGGAATGCGATGCAGAAATTAACGTCGATAGTGTATCAAGCTATTGACCAGAAAGAAAAAATATTTATAACCATTAAATCACAAGATCATGAATTTAGTAGAAAGATATAAAAAGCCAACACCAAAGTTTTTTAAAATATTAAGAAATATTGGAATCGCTTTAGCAACTGCAGGAGGTGTTATTATCGCTGCACCAATCAGTATGCCTGCTTTAATTGTTACTATTGCAACTTATATGACAGTTGCCGGAACAGTAGCAACGGCAGTGAGTCAAGCAGTAGTTGTTGATGGAAAGTCTAAACAAAAAGGAACTATTATTTCAAATGATAGATCCAAACACTAAAGCCGGTATTCTAGGTGGTACGATTTTGTCGGCCTTTATGAATTTAAGTTGGAATGCTATAGTCTATACAATCATCATGGCTGCTATTGGAGCTGTAGTCAGTTTTATAGTCTCCCTGTTACTTCGTAAAATAGTCAAGAAGTATTTCAACTAAATATCTTTAAAAGAGAAACGAAAAAATCGTCAAAAAAAGAAAAGAGAAAGCAAAATACATTGGCACGGTAGTGCCTAACTTTGCAGTCTCTTTTCTTTTTTTTATTCATCGTGTATTATTTATAAATTGATTTTTACTACCACTATATCTTTGAAGTGTAATTAAAAATTTTATTATGAAAAAGAGAAATCACAACGCAGATATTAAAAATAAAAATATTGGAACGCCGGGTACAAATGAAACTTATCGAAAAGCTCAATTGAACAAAAAAAAACAACTAGACGATAAAAATAAGCTCATTTTGATAGATGTAAGTGTGTACCTAGATGAAGGATATTTTGCTTTTAATAATTAAGTAGCGAAAAAGGGCATTATTTTATAGTGCCCTTGCAACTTAGTCATTGTAATTTTTAATTTCATTCTTTATTATAGAAACTATTCTAAATGGTATATTTCTGAATTCATGAGAAGTGTTTATATTCTTTATCCCCAAAACATCCTCGACTCTTTCTCTAAGTAGTTTGTAGTCATTTTTGGTAAGCTCTTTTAAAACCTTTTTCTGAGTTACTTTTTGTTTTTTTATCCGATCTCTATATTCCAGTGCATTATTCTCTAAATCAAAATATTCTTCATTTTCACTTAATAAAAACATACTTACAATTTCTAAGTATTCATTAAAATTAATATATCCCTTATTTTTGCTTTTGTAAGAAGGTTTACCTGATTTAGTTTTCCCTGTACATGTAACATACTTGTCATCAAAAAATGCAATTAGCCAGGGATTAAATGTTCTAGAATCTGGATACCCTAATTCTTCCCTTGTTTTTTTTAATGTATGTTTAGTTGTTTTTGCTAATATTTCATCTAATACCTCATCTGTAATTTTTGATTGCTTACCCAAATGTTTTGCAAACCTTATTTTAAGCATCCTAGATAATTTATTAACTTCAGAAGTATAATCTGAGCAATTAAATTCAATATTAATTTTTTCTTCTTTTATTTTAGCAACAAAATCTATAGTATCTGTTATACTATTTAATCCATTATAATGGTTTAATATTTGGCATATATCCTTTATAACTGGAATACTCATAAATACTTTTGTTACTCTCTCAGAATAGTCTTGACTTGAAGTGTAACCTTCTGTTATTTTTAACACTTCAATGTTAGCTTTTGAATGACTACCATAATGATAAATTAACGATTCTTCAATAAGGTCCCATTGAAATTCATTTTTATTTAAATTGAGTGCCTCTGAAATAGCATCCGTTACTTTTAATATCATAATACAATAAATTAAAACAGCAATATTAATTAAAATATTGCTGCTTAAAGTTCTTAATTACCTTCTCTTGAATGTAAATATTCATCGTGATCAGGATTTAACTGATTTGCATGATTGTCTAAATCAGCTTGAGTATAATCATATTTCATAGTAAAAGAATTAAAATAGTGCCTACTCTAGTAAAGGTTTTCAGCTCCCCCTTATTTATTTTATAATAACAAATATAAAGAGGCTTGTAAAAGCATAATATAAATAATACACGATGACATAAAATTAATTGTTTTTTGAACAGGTAATCAAAAAGGCGCGAGCCGCCTGCGAGATGAGCGAGGGTGTTGTGGCAAAGTAGCCTGATACCTTTTAAGTACAATCCATTTTATCATTATATCGTTTTAGTAGAAGGCTGCCACAGCTACGTGTTACACGCGGGTGGCGGAGTTTTTGACCTGGAGGAAAAGTAAGTGCTATACTTTATGAGGTGTACCGATAGGGAAAACTGAATAAACGTTTAGCTCTTACTGCGCGTTGCCGGATGTAATCATCCTGAAAGGTGATTTTATACGGCATGATGGCTGGCTCAAAAACTGTGACACACATATAGCCCGAAGCGACCAGCAGGCTCGCAAAGCATTAAGTAGCGGTTGCACCCAATTAAATATTCTGCGAAGCTACCTTTTGGGTTTGGGTGCAAGAATAGCTACGGGTGAGGAAGGTATGTATTGTGTGTACTAAAGCAAACCCAAAACGCCAACGAGGATGTGTCACCGCAGTGGTGTTTTGGGTGGTAGATGCAAGAGATTAACATGATTTAAATACTAATGATGAGATTACCACAACTTTTTATCAAAATACTCATAATGACAGTTAATACCTCTTGCTGCTATGTTTTAGGAAACAAAAAGGAATACTTGACGAACTCCTTATTACCTGTTCACGTATCCATTATTATATCTAAAAGCATATAAACTGGACTAATAACATCGTTTTATATGTAATTTCATATAACCTATGTCTTATATAAAAAACCGAAGAGGTAAAGTAGTAATACAATTAATTACCTTTATTTGATTCTTGACGTACTCTTTCTTTTTTACTTTCTATATCGTCTTTTATACTTGACAAGGGCATAAAAACATTTTCTAAGCTATTTGCCGTATTAAAATCATTATTCATTTCTGCGAGAGATGCGCCAGCCATAGCTGTACCTGTAATAACAATATCAGCAGTTAACACACCATATTTTGACCAAAATCCTTCAGGTCTATATTTTACTTGAGTTATATTATTAGTTAAAAACTCATTTTTTAAATCAAATATGGAGTCCCAATTATCTATATGTAGTCTACCAATAAGTTTACTTTTCAGTGCTTTTTTAAGTTTTATTTCAATTTCAGTTTTATCCTTTTCAAACTTCTCTTCTCGAATAGAAAACTTAACTTTCTTAAATGGAATAACTGTCTGATTATTTTTTAGATGTGTACAAATAATATTACCCTCCTTGAATTCAATACTTTGTATGAAATTTTTCTGTCTGTTTAAACATCTTTTATTAGAATACATATCAATTAACAAAAAAGGAAATGCAAAAAAGGAAATGCAAAAAATATTAGGAACCCATTTACATTAAAGTAAAATAATGAAATGACAGCTAAAACTTCTAAGAGAATTAATCCCCTATAATAATTTTGCTTACTCTTTAAGTTATTTCGTTCAAATGTTTTCATATAAATACTACTTGCTATTATGAATTAATTACTCTTAAAATTAGTCCAATTGGAAAAACTACAAGACTTATTAAAAAAATATACTTTCCGTGAACTCTGTCCTCCTCTTTATAAGAGCTAACCTTATGACCATTAGGCAATGTTTTTTTTGCTGTCCATAATGCATAGCCAATAACCAAACCAATAAACCCTCCTAGAATGGCAAATATATACCCAACAATAATCCAAAGTTTTTGATTTTTTTCAGGTTTCGCTAAATCATTTATTCTTTCTTTTTTTAACGTTGCTAGTTCCTCTTTATCTATTCCTTTTCCTCTTTGTACTAATATTTTTTGAGCTAAAGCATAATCGAAATCTCCCCATTCATCAGACTTCAAGAGTACCTCATAAAGTTCTTCATTAGTGAACTGTAATAAGTAATAATTTGGATCTACATTTTCAAGTGAGACTTCATTAGCTTTCTCAATAATTGAATTCGCTTTTTTAAAATCAGTTTGCTTTATTTTAACCTCAAATTCATTTTGTAATGTATTTCCCGAAAAAGTAACGTCTACAGGAGGTACGTTATCATCTATAAATGAATCTATATTATGATCATTTAAAACATTTGCTATTTCTTTAGCATGTTCTAAAGTTGGGAATTTCTTAAATATTGAAAACTGCTCTTTCATTTATTCTATTTCTTAACTCTTAATATTTCTCTTCTCTTAAAAAATCACCTTTGAAATTATAATACTTCCAAGTACCAAAAGGCTTCATATTTTTATACTCCCCTTCAATGGTTTGATAATTCTTTTCAATTTTAAATTTACCTCCTAAATGTAATGCTCTAAATTCAATTATATTTAAACCTACCTGTGTTTTTTGATTACTTAAATATCTTTTAAATGTAGTAGCAAAATGACTATAGGCCCAAACATCTTCTTCTTTTGTTGAGAATTTTTCTAGAGTAGACATCCAAACAGCGTTATCAAGTATACATTGTGTGTATGCTAAACCTAAATAGTGTTTTTTAACAGCAGGTTCATTCTCAATTAACATAGTAAATTTCTCATGAGCTTCCTGAATATGATGGCTTACTAATAAATCATTCCAAGCTTCTTTTTCAGTAGTTAATTTACTTGAACAAGCACTAATTAGGGAACTTCCTATTATAACTAAACTAAGTATTATTTTATTCAAACTAGAAATCATATGGCATAAATATATAGTTTTTAACCGTTAAATCCTTAGTAGTTTTACACATATCTTTATATACTATATTTATGCATTTTTCTCTTCTAAAAAGGATTGTATATTAGCATCTATAAAAACTAACTATGACAGAAATTAATAATTTAGAAACTCCTAAAAGAGCAAAAAAAAAGAAGTATCCCTTTAAATTAGTTTCCTCCAATTACATCTTCGGAGGGATCGTATGCTTAATCGTAACTTTTTTAAACACTAGATCTTTTGATTTAGATGGCTATTTAATTGGTAATATTATAGGCTCCCTTTTTGGAGTGTTTTTATTTCCTTTATTAATAGCTTTGTTTTTCTGGTTTATATTAGGGCGTAAAAAAAATGGTGGGACAATCGCTTTCAATATTATGATGGCTATTATGCTTTTTAGTCAGTTTGGACAATATTCTAGTAGAATTCAAGAGAATAATAAAACGTCTGAAGACATCTTAAATTCTTTGTCTGAATATAAAGAATCTTCTATAGAACATCCAGATTCGATAGACACAAACTACACTAAATTTTCTTCTTCTTTGAAAGGAAATATCACCAATTTAATCTCGAATAGTAAAGGAGAGGAGAAAAAATTATTTATCGGACTACAAGGTTATTTTTCTAAAATGGATAGTATTTATAAAGATTGGAATGAATCACACGGTTCGCTTGAAAATTCAAAAGTTTTAGATTTCAATTATTTAAGAACAAGTTCTGACTATGATAGTCAAATTACTATAATTGATAACTACATTTTAAAATCTCAAAAATATAAATCTTTTTTCCTAAACAGAAAAAGTATACTAAAAGAAGAATTAAAAGATTTAAATAGTACATCTGTAAAAAAATACATGACTAACTTTCTAAAGAAGGACTCCATTCAAAGAGCCGTTTTTGAACCCTATATCAATGCACATATTGGTTATGGGGAAAATATAAATGCAATATTGAGCTTATTAAAAAAGGAAGATAGTACTTGGGAATATGATGCTAAAGAAGATACTATTCTCTTTGATTATACTAGTCAAGAAAAAGAATTTAATACTCTTATTTTAGAAGTTGTTAAGTGTGAAGAAAAAGTAAACTTATTAAATGCTGAGCTTTATAAAACGATGTAATTTATACCATTAAAAAAAAACTAACTATGAATAACGAGAATCCACTTAGTGAAAAGACTGCTGAGCAACACAATGTTAATAGAATCAGTAAAGTTGAGCTTATATCAATAGCACTATTCATTTTAGCACTACTACTATTTTTATTTTCTCTACCTGGAGGAGCTGCTTTAATGATTTTATCCTTAGGTTTTTTATCTATACTCTATTTCTATTTTGGGTTTGCACTTTTAAATGGCATCCCATTACGGAAAATATTTAAAAAAAGTAGCTATTCATCAATTAGTAGTATGCGAATAGTTGGTGCAATTGGTACTGGAATTGGTTTATCAACAGCTATTATTGGAGTCTTATTTAAGTTTATGTCATGGCCAGGTTCATACTTTATGCTTATAATTGGGTTGCTATTTGTAAGTGTGTTCTTTTTCTATTCCCTTGTTAAGCTATTCATGAATCAATCAGCTTTTTATATTAACATTATCTGTAGAGTAGCATTTTTTGGTGGTATTGGTTTGCTTTTATTATTACTACCTAGTTATACCCTTTCAGAAATTAGATATGGTAAAAATCATCCTGAATATATTGAGGCATTAAAAGCATTGGAAAGCGATCCAACTAATGAGATATTACAAGATAACGTAACTATAGAACACAATAAAATCAGAAGACTGAGTGGTGAAAGAATTAAAGAATAAATAGAATACATCTCTAAATGAATGAAAAGTTAAATCAGCAATATTTTGCTGCGAAAAAGACTCATAAAAGAGGTTATCGAAAAAGGAAACTTACTTTTAAAAGAGTGCTTATAAATTTGATTTTAACATTTGTATTAATTTTTATTTATTCATTACTTCAAGAAAGTTGTGAGCGAAAAATAGAAGAAAACAGGACTTCGTATACTATTAAAAAAAGCACTGAAGCTCTTAAGGGTTAACAAATTACCTACCTTTAAGTTCTGTGTAATTTATATGTTCGAGAATTCCTTTATGATTGGAATTAACTCTTTTGAAAATATCATTACCTACTGTATATGTTTGTAGGTCCTTTTCTTGATAAGATGAGTTGATCAACTCTTTAATATTATTTTCATTTAAGTTATCATTCAGCCATTCGTTTTCAAGGTCTCTTCTTAGTAGTACAGGTTGCCTTAATTTTAAGTTATGAATACTTGCTAATAATGGATCTGCAGGTTTTGTAAGTATTGTAGTTGTTAAACAACCATCTGCAGTAATGGTATATAATCCAGCCAATGCAAAGCTATCTTTATCTTTCCTTGTTATATAGTATGGATATTTTTTACCTTCAAAATCATGTGGTTCAAAGAAACCATCGAAAGGAATAATACAACGTTGCTCATAAATGGAATTGCTATATATAAAATGATCGAATACTTTTTCTGATTTTGCATTTAACCCTGCCCCCCATTTGGCAGCATTCTTATAATATTCTTTTTGATTTGTAGCTACTTCATTAGATGGCATAATACCCCAAGTAGCAGGTTCTAAAACATCAGAAGCTTCTTGAGTAATTATTGCTATTTCTCTATGCTCAAAACCATTGCTATGATAAAACGTAAAATCACCCTCTTCAATAGCATTAATATCATCACGTAGGACTTTAAATCTGTCCTCTAGTTGCGTTGTAGTTTTGGTTTGACTAGCGTGAAAGCACATTTTTTTTAGTATCGTTTAACTGTGAATAGTTGCATGATTTAACTATTAATTTGAAAATACTGACCAGACTGAAAATCTGCGAGTATTTTCAGCAGTAGACGAGTAGTAGCCATTATTAGACTCATATTAATTATTATCAACTCTTATTAAATCTAAATCATGGAAATCAAAGCTAAAATCTATGTTAGGAGATATCCCTTTCATTTTTATACTTTGAGCTTTCCCTTCTTGATCTAAAGAAAACATAGCAAAAGCATCCGCATTCATGTCTTGGTATTCCCATTTAACGGCAAATGTATTTGCATTATAAAAAAACATTTCACCATTAAGTTTTGGTGATTTATGTGACTTCATCCACAATTTATTTCCGTTCATAAAAACTTCTATTTTGCCAAACCAAGCGTCTTTAAAAATTCCAATATAGTCATCATAATTTATATTAGAACTGTCAATATTTTCAACAGTTTTCCATACTTTTTTAGTCACAGCATCTCCCTTTTCTTTATTTTTTTTGAAATACGCAGCATATTTATCAATCCATCCAAAATCATCTAATCCTAGATAGCTATCAATAATTGTATTCGATACTGCACCAAATATACCAGCTCCATCATCACTTGTATTAGTTAAGATTACAACACCTAAATTAATATCTGGAATCATAATTGTTTTGGATAACATCCCAGGTAGACCACCCGTGTGGGAAACACTCATGTTTCCTTTAATATCAGATAATCCCCAACCTAAACCATAACCCGAAAAATGTGAGTTATAACGCGGATTTCTATTTAATTCAGTAACTGTGTGTATTTTCCACATTTCACGTTGTGATTCTTGGGTAAATAGTTGGTTTTTGAGACTATCACCATACTTTCCTTTATTTAAATGCATCAGCATCCAATTAGAAAGATCATCAACATTTGAATAAATACCGCCTGCTGCACCATTAATCATTTCTTGAAAATCAGGTAGTACTTTTAATGTACCTGAATTTGAATCATGAGGCTTTGCCAAGTTACTTTTATCTTTTACTCTATCTAAGGCAGCATATGAATTATCCATAGTTAGCGGTTGAAAAATTCGTTTTGAAATAAAATCTTCCCATGACATACCTGAAACCCGTTTGATAACTTCACCCGCTACTAAATACAATAAGTTATCATAATCGAACTGAGTTCTAAAAGCAGATACAGGTTTAAAATGCTGAAAACTCGATAATAAATCGTCGATTGTAAAATTTGAACCGTCAGGAAAAAACATTAGGTCACCAACTCCTAATCCTAAACCACTGCGATGGGTTAATAAATCTTGAATATTAAAGTTTTCAGTTCCATACGGATTGTACATTTTAAATTCAGGAATGTGATCTTTAACCATGTCTTGCCATGATATTTTACCTTCTTCGACTAAAATTGCCAATGCTGCTGTGGTAAAAGCTTTACTGTTAGATGCAATTG
>JAWUYQ010000115.1:0-9632 GCA_034110725.1 Flavobacteriaceae bacterium | reverse complement strand
AAAAATACTACTAGTTTTTTTCCAGCATAGTCCGTTAATTTCACAGTATTTCCTGCATTATCTAATGCTTACAAATTTGGTGCCTTCTCTCCTACTTTAAGTGTATTCATTTCTTTAATTTTTCTATTTTTACATTCGTAAAGATACAACTATGAATAAGCAAGAAAAAGTAAAATTTGTTATAAATACACTCGCTGAAAAATACCCTGAAATACCTATCCCGTTAGATCATAAAGATCCTTATACATTACTTATAGCTGTTTTACTTTCCGCACAAAGTACGGACGTACGTGTAAATAAAATTACGCCATTGTTATTTGCTGAAGCTGATAATCCTTATGATATGATTAAACTATCTGTTGAAGAAATTAGAGAAATTATAAAGCCTGTAGGCTTATCTCCTATGAAATCAAAAGGAATTTATGGTTTATCACATATTTTAATAGACAAACACAAGGGTGAAGTTCCTAAAACCTATGAAGACCTAGAGGAGCTTCCAGCTGTAGGTCATAAAACAGCCGCCGTAGTTTTATCTCAAGCTTTCGGAATTCCTGCTTTCCCTGTTGACACGCATATTCACCGATTGATGTATCGTTGGAATTTAACTAATGGGAAAAATGTTGTTCAAACAGAAAAAGATGCCAAACGTTTATTTCCAGAAGAAATATGGAATGATTTACATTTACAAATTATTTGGTATGGTAGAGAATACTCTCCTGCTAGAGGATGGAATTTAGAAGAAGATATTATTACTAAGACTATTGGTAGAAAAAGTGTATTAGACGCATATTATAAAAAATATTCTAAAAGTAAGTAAACAACCAACGCACTTAATAACACTTAAATGTGCGATGGTTGTTTACCAACAAAAAATATATCTTTAAGCTTGCTAATTCTTGTGTACTTCTATCAACATACTTCTTGTTTTCACAACGTGAATAGCTTTTGAAAAATTTAAAATAAAATCAATTGTTTCTTGTTTCGGTTGTAAATTATTCATTCTTTTAGAACCTTGAGAGTAAATTTTTGGCATATAAATAGTTTAATGATTATAAACTGATAACGCAAAAAAATAGCCTTTATTGTTATTCTGTTAAAACAATATTATGTTCCACTACTAAACGCCTTAAGTTAATAATCGCATATCGCATTCTACCCAAGGCTGTATTGATACTAACATCAGTGTTTTCTGCAATTTCTTTAAAACTCATATCCTTAAACAAGCGCATGTACACTACTTGTTTTTGATCCTCAGGTAGTTCATCAACCAACTTCCTAACATCAGCAGAAATTTGATCAACAATTAATTGTTTTTCAGCATTTCTTCCTGAATCTTTTAACATAGAAAATATATCAAACTCTTTGTCTTTTGACTCAAATTTGGGCATTCTATTGCTTTTTCTAAAATGATCAATAATTAAATTATGAGCAATACGCATTAACCACGGCAAGAATTTCCCTTCCTCATTATAAGTACCTTTCCTTAGTGTTCTAATTACTTTAATAAAAGTATCTTGAAAAATATCCTCGCTTAAATCCCCATCTAAAACTTTTGAATAAATAAAATTATATACCCTACTTTTATGTCTTAACACTAAAACTTCAAGTGCTCTTTCATTTCCATCAATATAATTTTTAACTAATACGGCATCAGAAGTGTTTGTATTCATAACATTACTTTTTAGGTTAAACAAACCAAGATAGGAGCTATCTTTAATACTAAATTTGTTGAAAGTAATGCTATTGTATAGGCAGGATTTTTATAATTATAATCTCAAATATAACTATAATAATGTGTTATCCTATTAAGTTAATGGATAAACTCTGTTAATATTGAAATAAATAGCTAAGCAATTTTGACATAATTTTCCGTAATTTCGCTAATTAGTCTTAACCCAATTTCGACCTAATTATGCTAAAAGCTGATTTATCTAAAATTAACCCTAAAGAAAACATCATCATTAAAGGTGCTAAATTGCATAACCTTAAAAATATTGATGTTGTTATCCCTAGGAACAAACTGGTTGTTATTACCGGTTTATCTGGATCTGGTAAATCCAGCTTAGCTTTTGATACATTATACGCGGAAGGACAACGACGTTATGTAGAAAGTTTATCATCATATGCAAGGCAATTTTTAGGGCGGTTAAATAAACCAAAAGTAGATTATATTAAAGGGATTGCTCCAGCAATTGCTATAGAACAAAAGGTAAACTCAACTAACCCTAGAAGTACCGTTGGTACTACAACAGAAATTTACGATTACTTAAAATTGTTATTTGCTCGTATTGGTCGTACCTATTCCCCTACTTCTGGAAATAGAGTTAAAAAGCATACCGTTAGCGATATTATCAATTATTTAAAAACACTTGATGATAATAATAAATTATTACTACTAGCCCCAGTTGAAGTAGAAGAAACAAGGACACTTGCTCAAAAAGTAAAAATATTACAACAACAAGGTTTTGCTAGAATAAAAGTAAATAATGAGGTTATCAGAATAGATGATTTTAAAGATTCCGATGAAATTACCAACATACATTTAGTTGTTGATAGAGTTATATTAAAACAAGATGATGAAGATTTCTATAACCGTTTAGCCGATGCTAAACAAGTGGCTTTTTACGAAGGAAAAGGCGATTGTAGTATTGAAAACATAACAAAAAATACTACTACTCCATTTAGTAATAAATTTGAATTAGATGGTCTTACTTTTTTAGAACCTAACACACATTTGTTTAGTTTTAACAATCCGTATGGTGCATGCCCAACTTGTGAAGGTTATGGGGATGTTGTAGGTTTGGATGAAACGTTAGTTGTTCCAGATACCTCTCTTTCTATATTTGAAAATGCCATTTTTGCTTGGAGAGGAGAAACTTTAAGTTGGTATCGTGATCAATTGGTAAATAGTGCTTATAAATTTGATTTCCCTATTCATAAACCATATTTTGAGTTATCAGAAGAACAAAAAGAGTTATTGTGGACTGGTAACAAACACTTTACTGGACTAACTGAGTTCTTTAAGGAATTGGAAGAAAAGAGTTATAAGATCCAAAATAGAGTATTATTATCTCGTTATCGAGGAAAAACAAAATGTCATACTTGTTCAGGTAAACGATTACGGCCTGAAACGAATTACATAAAAGTTAATGATGTTTCAATATCTGATTTAGTTGAAAAATCAATAAAAGATTTAATTCCATTTTTCAATACTTTAAAATTAGATAAATATGATACTCAAATAGCAAAACGTTTATTAACTGAAATTAATAACCGATTAGGATTCCTTGCGAATGTAGGGTTGGATTATTTAACCTTAAATAGAAAATCAAACTCACTCTCAGGAGGAGAAAGTCAGCGTATTAATTTGGCAACTTCTTTAGGTAGTAGTTTAGTAGGATCCATGTATATTTTGGATGAACCAAGTATTGGTTTACATCCTAAAGACACCGAGAAATTAATTACCGTTTTAAAATCGCTACGTGATTTAGGAAACACAGTAATTGTAGTTGAACATGATGAAGATATCATGAAAGCAGCCGATCAAATTATTGATATTGGCCCTGAAGCTGGAACTTTTGGTGGTGAAGTAGTTGCTTCGGGAACATACAAGGAATTGCTACAATCTGATTCTCTTACAGCAAAATACTTAAATGAAAAATTAAAAATTGAAGTTCCAAAAAAACGAAGAGCTTCAAAAAACAACATCTATATAAAAGGAGCCAGAGAAAACAACTTAAAAAATATTGATGTTACTTTTCCATTAGATTCTTTAACTGTTGTTACAGGAGTTTCAGGTAGTGGAAAAAGTACCTTAATTAAAAGTATTCTTTATCCTGCTTTACATAAAGAGCTAGGTGGTTATGGAATCAAACCAGGAGAGTTTACAAGTATTACTGGTAACTATAGTCATATTAAAAACATTGAATTTGTTGATCAAAACCCTATAGGACGTTCTTCCAGATCAAATCCGGTTACTTATATTAAAGCTTATGATGATATCCGAAGTTTATTTGCCAGTCAAAGCGTTTCTCAAATAAGAAACTATCAACCAAAACATTTTTCATTTAATGTTGATGGTGGGCGATGCGAAGTTTGTAAAGGTGAAGGTGAGGTAACAATCGAAATGCAATTTATGGCCGACGTTCATTTGGAATGTGATGTCTGTAAAGGTAAACGTTTTAAGAAAGAAGTGTTAGAGGCAACTTTTGATGGAAAATCAATTCATGATATTTTAACCATGACAATTGATGACGCTTTAGACTTTTTTATAAACAACGAACAATCTAAAATAGCCAATAAACTACAACCGTTACAAGATGTTGGTTTAGGCTACGTACAATTAGGACAATCCTCTTCTACCCTATCTGGTGGTGAAGCACAACGTATTAAACTAGCTTCATTTTTAGTAAAAGGAAAAACAAAAGATAAAGTATTATTCATTTTTGATGAACCAACAACTGGTTTACATTTTCACGATATTCAGAAATTATTAACTTCATTTAATGCTTTATTAGATAAAGGTCATTCCATTATTGTAATTGAACACAATTTAGAATTGATAAAATGTGCTGATTATATAATTGACCTTGGTCCAGAAGGCGGTGATTTTGGTGGGGAACTTTTATTTTCTGGTACCCCAGAAGAAATGGTAAAAAGCAAAAAATCTGTTACAGGTATTTATTTAAAAGAAAAAATATAGAGATTGAAACATATTCACTACAAGCTTACACCCCTCTAATACAGAGTGTCTTGTAAAAAGTTATCATGACCTAATTTCACTCCCTAACACTATACTTTTACTTTTTTGGCACGCTCTTTGAAAATCATAACACATATAGCGTAAACCGAAAAGCTATTACCAGTAATAATTTAAATTCACCTTAAAGAAAAGCAGCAGTTTTTCATTTAGACGAAAAAGAAAAATTCAACATAGTATTAGCTACGTTTAAATTTTATTATGAAGGATTAATTAAAAAGAGCAATTTAATTGAGGTTGATTTGAGTTTTTAGTGGTAAAACAAACGAGTAGGTAAATTCTAAATCTTAATGTTATGAAAAACAATATCTTATTAATAGCCTTTATTTTAGGAGTATTTACATTTGTAAATGCAAACGAAGTAAACAACAGCAGAAAAAATAATACAAACACATCTCTATACAGTTACACGCAACCTCTAAAATTTGTTGAACGTGGAGTTGAGTTTTATGTTTTTCCAAATGGAGAATTTGACTTTAATACACATCCAAGATACAATAGATCAAGAAGTCATGGAGTAAGTATAAACATTTCTCATGGTGCTCCCAGAGCTTCTCATAACACATATTACGGCAATAACCACATTAATAGAGGTGTTAGAATAGAGCATGACCGTTTAGGACGCGTAAGACGCATAGGAAGTGTATTTATCAATTATGATAGTCACAGTAGAATAAAACGTATTGGATCAGTTTATATGAACTACCCTCACCATTTATTAGCTAACATTGGTGGCTTACATATTTATTATTCAAGAAATGGTAGAATACATAGAACCACAGGTGCTATAAAACACAATATGGGATGTCATTTCTGTGGAGTGAGTAACTGTTCAACAAATCATTACGGAAACAATCACGGTCATAATGATTATGATGATCACAATGACTATGGAGATTATAATCATCATGGAAATAACAATGATGATTTATACTACTACAGAAAAGGAAATAAAAAACATAAAAAGAATAAACGATAATAAATTTTGGTTGGTTAGTTTTAAAAAAGCTCTTTTTGTACAATTGTACAAAAAGAGCTTTTCTTTTTTATTAACTAGTTTACTATAATTCTTTTTGAAACAGATTTTCCTCCTTGAGTTAGTCTAAACACATATATCCCGTTTAGCTCAGAGACATCAATTTTCCCTTGATAGATATCCAATTCCATAAACATGATTTTTCGTCCAACAACATCATAAATTTCTAATAATGTATTATCCTTTAATCCATTAATATTTATAAATTCCGAAGCAGGGTTTGGATATAAATCAATTGAGTCATTACTAAACTCAACTACATCAAGTGTCATTTCTGGCCAGTTAATTCCTGTTTTATTACCCCATAAATGTTCCGCTATTTCTGGATGGTCAATAAAAGGGTTTCTATTATCTTGATAAGAATAATAAATTATATCATTTCTATTTTCCTCCCATGAATCTACAGGGTCATTCCGATGCCATTCTAAAAGCACAGATAATATCCCATGAAAAGGGGTTTTATTTGTTGAAGGCATAATGGTTTCCGAAAGTTCTAAATCTGGATATCCATCATAACCTTCATATCGTACCGCCATATAAAACAACATTCTTGCAACATCACCTTTAACTTCAGAACGCGGCTCAAATGACCAGTCTGTTGTATCCTTAAAAGAGCTGGTGTTATTTGACCATTTATCATAAACAATGGCACAATCTACACAATCATCAAACCCTCTATTACTTCTTGTAGAGTTTGTATTAGTATCTAATGGTCTTAACGCATGAACATCTGTTCCTGGACCTTGTGATGTGCCAAAATCCCCTCTAGATTTGGCCCAAACATGTTCCCTAGTCCATCCATTACCATTATTATATTCTTGATTTGAATTTACAGATACACCTGAATAAATAAGAATAACATTACTGGGGTTATTTGGGTCTTTATCTGTTTCTTTTAAAATATCCCAAACATCTGTACTTGAACTAGTGTATGAAAATTCAATATGATTATCTATTATTTGATTCAGTTCATATTTCAAGGCTGCATCAGCATAATTTTCAGCTGTGAGATAATAATCTACTGGTATTTGAGAAAAACTTAGTAACGGGAATACTAATAAAAGTAATAATTTGGGCATTTTAAGTATTTTGGGGGAAGTAAAGAAACACTTTATTTATTAACCCTACCAATATAATAGGCAAACGGTTCATTTTTCCTTTAAACCCCTAAACATATGTTTAAAAACTTCATGATCTAGGTAGTTATGGAAGAATATCTACTAATATTTTCGTAAGATATTTTCTATGATATTTTTGAATACCAATACTATTTGCTTTTAAAACACCTTTTTGATACGCTTCAAAACAAGAGCTTATTTTTGCTTTTATCAACTCTTTTTCTGTGGCTGCATAACCAAAAGATGTTCCGGTATTGGTTTGAGTAATAATACTTTTAAAATCAGCCTCCTCTGGGCCAAATCCTAAAATTGGTCTGTTAGATTGTAAATATTCAAATAACTTCCCCGGAATAATACATTTTGTTATAGGCGAATCAATCTCTATTAACAACAATACTTGAGATACACGTTGTTGTATTTGCGCCTCTTCATGCGAAACATACCCCAATACATTTACATGGTTTTCTAATCCAGATGCAGCAATTGAAGCTAATACATCATTACTTACAGCTCCAATTAGTTTTAATTCAAAATTAGCTTTAAAATCATTATTTTCTTGCAATAATTCTGCGATTGAATCCCATAATACTTTTGGATCTCTACCAGTCAACAATGAACCAATATGCGACAATGTAAACTTCGTATCCAATGATAATGATTTTATATTTATATCATCAAAACCATTTGTGATAACATTTATTGGTTTATTTGTGATTGCTTCAAACTCTGTTTTAGTAGAAGAACTTGTTACTAAAATAGTATTTGCTGTTTGCAATACTTCTTTTTCAAACAACTTATGTTTTTGTTGAGAAGCTTTAGATAATTTCATTTTATCATGATAACCAATGGTTGTCCAAGGGTCACGGAAATCAGCAATCCAATTTATATCCAGTTGTTTTTTTAATTGTAGCCCTATTAAATGTAAACTATGTGGCGGACCAGTCGTTATGATTGTTTCAATAGTATTTTCCTGAATGTATTTAGACAAATATTTTACTGAAGGTTTTACCCAAAACTTACGTGCATCTGGAATAAAATAGTTCCCTCTAACATATAATAACACCTTTTCTACGAGTGATTGCTTTTTTGTGTTTATCAACCCCGAAGCAATTGTTTTTGTTTTCTTTTTAGAGAAGAATGATGCCAATTGATATGGTTCAAAAATTGGCTGCTTTATTATGGTAACCTTCTCAGAAACCTCTTTAACCAAATTATCATCTAATAATGGATAACTAGGATTCTCTGGACAATATACAATAGGCTCTACTCCAAAATCGGGCAAGTACTTTACAAACTTCAACCAACGTTGAACCCCAGGCCCTCCTGCTGGTGGCCAGTAATATGTTATAATAAGTACTTTTTTAGACATTTATTAATAGATATTATATATCTTTTTTCTTCTTAAACTCGTAAAACAACCCTCCTAAAACAAGTAAGAGCAAGCCAACTGATGAAGCTAAAGCAATACTACTTCCTGTTTTTATTACTTGAGGCTCGAATTTAAAATCAATTGTATGCTTTCCTTTCGGAATTTCTAATCCTCTTAATAAATAATTAGTTCGGAAATGAGCTGTTAATTCTCCATCAATATAGGCGTTCCATCCATTTTTATAATACACTTCAGAAAACACTGCCAACCCATCATTTACATTTGAAGTTTCATATACCAAATGATTTGGTTTATATGATTTCAAATTAATTGAAGCTAATGAATCTAAAGAATAAGCTGACTTCAATTCAGTTTGTCCTAACTGAACAACCGCTTGCTTTTTTAAATTCAAAGTGTCTAATAATACGATTTCTTCATCTGCTGTTTCAACAGATTTTAATTCTTCTACAACCCAAGCATTTCCATTCGTATACGGATTATTTAGAGCTACTTTTCTTCCTTTATCATCCTGAATAATATACTTCACGTTAAGCATATTCACAACACCAATGTTATTTTTACTCACATAAAAATCAAATATATCTTCTGCCCTTTTTGGCTTAGCAGCATGATATCCTCCAAATGATTTATGAAAATAAGAAGTTCTTGCGTCATTAAACGGACTCGTACTAAAATCTAACACTCTGTAATGAGAAGTATCTTCTTGTATTCTTTTATCTGCTTCGGTAATTTGAAATGGTACATTAACATTTCTTGCTGAAACAAAATTATCAGAATTCACATAGCGTTTATCAACACCTACTAAATCAAATATAACCAAGCATCCTATTACCAATAAAACAACATTCTCCTTTACTTTATCTTTTAAATACATCCATAGTATAGTTGCACTTAACAATACAAAAACTAACGTTCTCAATACATCTGTTGTAAATAGTGATTCTCGCTGTTCCTTAATTATGTTTAAGAAATCAGGCCCATAGTTTTCTAATAACTCACCATCCCTATTCCCTACAAAATCAAATAAAATTCCTTTGAGTAAGTAAAATCCAATTGCTAATCCGGCAGTAATACCTACAGTGTATTTTAGAGCTTTAAGTTTTTCACCTTTCTGCTCATAGTTATTTAAGAATTTATGTAATCCGAATATTGCTAAAATGGGCATTACAAACTCTACTATTACTTGCATTGAAGAAACCGCTCTGAATTTGTCATAAAACGGCACATAATCAATAAAGAAGTTAGTTAATACACTAAAGTTTTTTCCCCATGACAATACTAATAATAAGCCTCCTCCGAATAAAATCCATTTTTTCAAACGCCCTTTTA
>JAWUYQ010000114.1:0-19192 GCA_034110725.1 Flavobacteriaceae bacterium | reverse complement strand
CATATTAACAAAGAAAATAGAAAAACCTCATAGCTTGTATTGACAAGAAAATTATATATATTAGTTAACAAACATTAAAAAACACTAAATTTTAATAACTAAATGCAAATGGAAATTTTAGACTGGATACAAAATTGGTTTAAGGATAATTGTGACGGAGATTGGGAAAATGGTGAAGGTATTCAAATAACCACTTTAGATAATCCTGGTTGGGAAGTCGAAATTGATATATCGAAGACTTCAATAGCTAATATTAGTATAAATTGGATACTTAACGAAAATGGAAAACAAGATTGGTATGGTGTCAAAATAGAGAACCAAAAGTTTAATGCTCAAGGTGACTCCGGAAAGTTGACATTTTTATTAGGCTTATTCAAAGAAACGATAGAGAAAATCGAAAATTAATACACTTACAAGCACCAGAGTTAAGTTGTAATAGAAATTCATTAATGAAAAACGTTTGCTAACAGCATATAAAACCGAAGACCGTTACATTTAATCAATTACTCAACAAAAACAAGTGTATCAGTTTTTTTTAATAAATATGGTTTCCATATTAACAAAGAAAATAGAAAAACCTCATAGTTTATGTTGACAAGAAAACTATAGTTAAATATTATACCCATTAGATGAAAACATTATTCATTACACTTATTTCACTAACTTTATTGACAAGTTGTACAGTTGATAATAAGTCTAAAATCAAGAATAAAAATTCAATAATTTTGACCAATAGTGACGATTTTATTAGTCAACGGCACTTACACGATAATACATTTAGAGCTTTTAATTTTAAATCTGAACAGCAATGGGATAGTTTAAATAATATATCCCATAAAAAAGTACTTCACACAAAAGGAAGAGTTCATCCAGATGTACGTACATTTGGCTGGCACCTATATTCTAACGGTTCTTCTTATAAAAATTATAATTTTTCAATGCTATGGGGGCTTTCTTATTTTTCATACACTATCCAACCAGAAACTGGTAATTATAAAAGCATACATCAATGGAAAACTACTTCTATAATTGATAGTGCTAAAGCTAAAGGCTGTAAAGTGTTTTTTTCTGTTTCAAATTTCGGCAAGAAAAATAACACCATTTTCCTAGAAAACCCAAAGGCTCAAGAAACACTAATTGATAGTTTGTCTAGTTTATTAGCTCTCAGGTCTGCTGATGGTATAAATATAGATTTTGAAGGAGTGCCAAAAAAACACAAGAAAAGCTTTACAAAATTTATTATTCAAATTTCAAAAAAACTAAAAGAAGATAATCCAAATTATATGGTATCGTTATGCCTTTATGCTATTGATTGGGGCAATATTTTTGACATTGATGCTATTAACCCACATATAGATTTTTACACCTTAATGGGATATGATTATTACGGAAGTTTTAGTAAAACTACCGGCCCCGTAACACCGTTTAAAAATAGTAAGAAGTTTGGGAATGGACTTAAAAAATCCGTTAATTATTATAAAAACAAAGGTGTTCATCTTGATAAATTAATTATAGGATTACCTTATTACGGTGCTGAATGGTATACCAAAAAACCAAAAACAGGTTCCATTGTAACAAAATTTAAATCTCATCCACCGTATAAATCAATAAGGGATTTTTATATTGACTCTTTAAATATTCCCATACAATTTGACTCCAAAAGTGCTTCAAGTTATATCGTTATTAAAGACAGTGTTAACGGCTATCGGCAGCTATTTTTTGAAGATGTAAAATCATTGACAATTAAATACGATTGGATAAAGGAAAATAAAATTGGCGGTGTTGGTATATGGGCTCTAGGATATGACAATGGTTATCCTGAGTTATGGAACCTATTAGCGGAAAAATTTTCAGAAGAACAAAATGGAACTTTCTATAACAATAAATAAATACCATTAAAAAATCGTATATTCAAACTATAAAAATTAAAGTGATTTATGAATTTAAATTTAGCAGTACTTATAGATGGGGATAATATACCTTCTGCTCATGTAAAAGAGATGATGGAAGAAATTGCGAAGTATGGAAATCCAACCATCAAAAGGATTTATGGTGATTGGACAAATCCTCATTTGTCAAAGTGGAAAAACCTCCTCCTTCAAAATGCAATTACACCTATTCAACAGTATGCGTATACGACAGGGAAAAATGCCACTGATTCTGCCATGATTATTGACGCTATGGATATTCTATATTCTGAAAAAGTAAATGGTTTTTGTTTGGTTTCAAGCGATAGCGATTTCACAAAACTAGCTACTAGATTAAGGGAAGCTGGAATGCAAGTTATTGGAATCGGTGAAAAAAAGACACCCACACCTTTCGTCGTAGCTTGTGATAGATTCATCTACATAGAAATTCTTAGAGGTCAAACTAACAAGAAGGAAGACGTTAATAAGAAAAATAAAACAGAAGAGAGTATTGACAAAATCACTCCAAAAGTAATTAAGTTATTATCTTCAACTATTACTGATTCATCAGATGAAGATGGATGGGCATTTCTTGGTGATGTAGGAAGTTTGCTACAAAAAAAGCAAACTAATTTTGATTCAAGAAATTATGGTTTTGAAAAATTAACTCCATTAATTAAATCTATTGGAAGTTTTGAAATTGAACAACGTGAAAACCCAAAAAGCAAGCATAAATTAATTTTCGTTAAGAATAAGGAGAAGCGAACAACAAAAGCTAAGAAGTCTTAATCCACCATACTCAACTGAATTCTCCCACGCTGTTCATCAACCTCAATTACCTTTACGGTTACATGTTGGTTTAACTTTACTACTTCGTTTGGGTCAGAAATAAATTTAGTTGCTAATTTTGAAATATGCACTAAACCACTTTGCTTGATACCAATATCAACAAAGCAACCAAAGTTGGTAATGTTATTCACAATACCGGGTACGCTCATACCTACTTTTACATCTTCTATTTTCTTTAAATCAGCTGCAAACTCAAATACTTTAGCTTTTTTTCTTGGATCAACCCCTGGTTTTTCTAACTCTTCAATGATATCTTTTAATGTTGGTAAACCAATTTCTTCAGTACAATAGGTATCCAATGGTATTTTTAAAATCAATTGTTTATCACCTATCAAATCGGAAAGTTTTACTTTTAAATCTTTCGCCATTTGCTCCACCAGCTTATAGCGTTCCGGATGAACTGCTGAATTATCTAAGGGATGTTTTCCGTCAATAATACGCATAAAACCTGCAGATTGCTCAAAAGCTTTAGCTCCTAAACGAGGTACTTTTTTTAATTCTGCACGTGACTGAATACTACCGTTCTCTGTTCGATATTTTACAATATTTTCTGCAATTGTAGTTCCAATACCTGATACATAACTTAGCAACGGAGCACTCGCTGTATTTACATTTACTCCAATAGTATTTACACAACTCATTACAACCGTATCCAATTCCTTCTTTAATTTCGACTGGTCAACATCATGTTGGTATTGTCCTACACCAATAGATTTCGGGTCAATTTTAACCAACTCAGCCAAAGGATCAGCCAATCGCCTACCAATAGATACCGCACCTCTTACCGTTACATCATAATCTGGAAATTCATCACGTGCTATTTTTGAGGCAGAATATACTGATGCTCCAGCTTCATTAACAACAAATACTTGCACTTCTTTATCTAAACATAGCTTTTTTACGAAGGCTTCTGTTTCTCTTGAAGCTGTACCGTTTCCAATAGCTATTGCTTCAATTTTATACCTACTTACTAATGATTTAATCTTTTTTAAAGCTTCAGTTTCTTTGTTTTGTGGCGGATGTGGATAAATAACATCATTATGTTTTAAATCGCCATTTTCATCCAAACAGACTACCTTACAACCACTTCTGAAACCTGGATCCAAAGCTAAAATTCGTTTCTCTCCTAATGGAGAACCTAGCAATAATTGTCGCAGGTTATTCGAAAATACCTGAATTGCTTTTTCATCTGCTTTTTCCTTCGCAGCCTTTAACACTTCATTACTTATAGCTGGTTGTAATAATCGTTTATAAGAATCTTCAATAGCCATAAAAATCTGATCGGCACATGACTGACTTCCTGTTTTAATTACCGCCTTATCAATACTATCCAAAGCATCTTCTTTATCAACAGCAACCTTTATACGAACAAAACCTTCGTTTTGCGCACGTAACAATGCCAATAGTCTATGTGATGGTGCTTTGTGTAAAGGCTCGTCCCAATCGAAATATTGTTGGTATTTCTGAGCTTTTTCATCAGTTTCTTTCGCTTTAATAATTTTAGAAGATACTAATGATTTTCGCTGATACATACGTCTGATTTTCTGACGTACAAATTCATTTTCGTTTACCCATTCCGCAATAATATCACGAGCTCCTTGTAAAGCTTCGTCCTTATCAGTTACAACTCCTTTAGTATAGCGAGAAGCGGTAGTTTCAATATTTAAATCTTGTTGCTTCATGATAATTTTTGCCAATGGCTCTAATCCATTATCACGAGCTTCCGTTGCTTTTGTTTTTCGCTTTTTCTTGTAAGGAAGATATATGTCTTCCAACTGAGTTAAATCAACAACCTTATCAATTTTATGCTTCAATTCTGAAGTTAAAGCACCTTGCTCTTCTATTGCTTTTAAGATGGTGTTTTTTCGTTTTTCTAAATCCTCAAATAAGCCTTTATATTTTACTATGTCTCCAATAGCAACCTCATCAAAGTTCCCCGTCATTTCCTTACGATATCTTGAAATAAAAGGTATTGTAGCATCCTCATCTAACAATTTTAAGGTGTTTACAATTCCTTTTTCAGCTAACTGAGTCGCTTTTATGATGTATTGAAGTTTGTTCATTTTTTAACAATAAAGATTATTTGAAAAGCTACTTTTCAAATGATTTACAAAATTCTAATAATTTGATTTATTTCCCTTCTACAATTACAACTATTTCCCCTTTTGGAGGTTTGTTTTCGTAATGTGTAAGCACTTCTCTTGCAGTACCACGAATAGTTTCTTCATATAGTTTGGTCAACTCTCTAGAAACAGAAACTTGCCTATCCTCTCCGAAGTATTCACAAAAATGAGCTAAGGTTTTCACTAATTTATGTGGAGATTCATAAAAAATGATGGTACGTGTTTCTTCAGCTAAGAGCTTAAAACGTGTTTGCCTTCCTTTTTTTACTGGTAAAAATCCTTCAAATACAAATTTATCATTTGGGAGTCCAGAGTTCACTAAAGCAGGCACAAACGCTGTAGCTCCAGGTAAACAATCTACTTCAATACCTTCATTCACACAAGCTCTCGTTAACAAAAAACCTGGGTCTGATATTGCTGGTGTACCTGCATCAGAAATTAATGCGATAACTTGTCCAGACTTTATCTTCTGAATAACATTTGCTACTGTTCTATGCTCATTATGCATGTGATGACTTTGCATTTGAGTAGCTATTTCAAAATGTTTTAATAATTTCCCTGAAGTCCTAGTGTCTTCAGCAAGAATTAAGTCTGCTTCTTTTAACACTCTTATTCCTCTAATAGTCATGTCTTCTAGGTTACCAATAGGAGTTGGTACGATATATAATTTACTCATGCTGTAATTGAAAAAATTAATAATGCAAGATTAACAATCCTTATACAATATCACACACTTTACAATAATGTTTTTAAGATTTAGCTAATAAATATTATAATGAAAATAAACACCCCTAATTGCTTAAGAAAATTTACCTTCTAGAAAAGACAATAAACGTTGTTCATATGCTTCTTTTCCAGCCCAATTATTATATTCTGGCTTCACCATATTGTTTAAAAACTCAAGAGCTTCTAATTCACTTGAAGAAGTGTTTAACTGAGATATCACGCGGTTAAAATCTTCCGTACTTCCGTTAAATAAATGTTTTACAAAAGCAATACGATCATTAAGTCCTATTGTAATTCCTTTTTTTAATCGATCATTTAGCGATCCCGATTTAGATGAAGAAATCTCAATATCACGCTGAGTTGGAGTAACCGTTTCCATATCATCCTTACCTACTGATGGTTGTGCCATAACCGCCTCAAACATATCATCAATTTGTTGTGTTTCTGGCTCCATTTGCGCAACAATATCAATCATTTTTTCTGTTGCCGATTCTATAAAGTGTTCTTCCATCCCTTCATCAGAAACAAACAAGTCTTCATCTAGTGTAGATAACATTCCTGAGTCCCCAAAATCATCTTCTATAACTATTTCTTCTATAATTATCTCTTCTTCTTTTTCCTGAACTTCTACAATTATTTCAGAAATAGGTTCCGTTTCTTTTTGAACACCAAGATTCTCCTCAACAAATTTTAAAACTGTTAATTTCTCATACAGTTCCTTTGCTAAATTTTGCATATCTGAAACCGAAGTGTTTTCTGATGAATTTTGAATTTTTTCGGCAAGTGCTTGTAAATCTGATTTAAGTAATGCTTTCATACCTTCACTAAACATTTAATTTTCTTGTAAATTTCTTGAAATATACTAAAATAAACGCTAAAATGGCATTGATATTGTCTTAGATTTTTTAGGAGTCAATACATTAAAATTATGTAATTTTGTTAAACACATCATTACACCTATACCTAAATTATTATGTTTCTAGAGAATACCGTAAATCATGAAGAGAAATTTGGCTGGATTGAAGTCGTATGCGGATCTATGTTTTCTGGTAAAACAGAAGAATTAATCAGAAGATTAAGACGTGCTCAGTTTGCAAAACAACGTGTTGAAATATTTAAACCCTCTATTGATACTAGATATGATGATGAAATGGTTGTGTCACATGATTCCAATGAAATTAGATCAACTCCAGTTCCTGCAGCAGTAAATATTCCAATTTTAGCCGATGGCTGTGATGTAGTTGGTATTGATGAAGCTCAATTTTTTGATGAAGGAATTGTAAAAGTTTGTAATGATTTAGCTAATAAAGGAGTTCGTGTAATTGTAGCTGGATTAGACATGGATTTTAAAGGAAATCCGTTTGGCCCTATGCCTGCATTAATGGCAACTGCCGAATATGTAACTAAGGTTCATGCCGTATGTACACATACAGGAAACTTAGCGCAATACAGTTATCGTAAAGCTTCAAGTGATGATATTGTTTTACTTGGTGAAACTGAAGAATACGAGCCTTTAAGTAGAGCTGCGTATTATAAAGCAATGCTGAAGGAAAGTATAAAAAACCTTGATGTAGATTCTGACGAGGTTATTGTTTAAAACAGCTGACTAATGGCAAAAACTCAAGAAACAGTTTTAGAAATAGATTTAAATAAACTCAAGCATAATTTTGAGTTTATTAAGAGTAAACTGCAACCACAAACTAAAGTTTTAGCCGTTGTAAAAGCATTTGCTTATGGAAGTGATGCTGAAACTATAGCTAACTATTTACAACTTTTAGATGTTGATTATTTAGCTGTTGCTTATGTTAGTGAAGGAATTCAATTACGTAAAGCTGGTATACACAAACCCATTTTAGTATTACATCCGCAATCAGTAAATTTCAAACTTTTAATTGAACATTGTTTAGAGGCTAACTTATATAATTTTAGAGTCTTAAAGGAATTCGTTGCTCTAGCAACAGAACTTAAACTTAATAACTACCCTGTTCATCTTAAATTTAACACGGGCTTAAATAGATTAGGCTTTAAAGCTAACACAATTGAGCAAATTACAGATATTACTAATGCAACTGATGTTATAAAAGTAACTTCTATTTTTTCTCATTTGGCAGCTAGTGAAGATTTAAATGAGCAAGAGTTTACGCAGCAACAAATTCAACTTTTTAAAACAATAAAAACTGATTTTGAAAGTTTGTCAAACGAAAAACCATTTGCTCATTTAACAAATACATCTGGGATATTAAATTATCCTGAAGCTCATTTTGATATGGTACGGACTGGGATAGGATTATATGGGTTTGGAAATTCTGAAATTCATAGTAAAAACTTAAAGCCAATAGCGGCTTTGAAATCTATCATTTCTCAAATTCACACTATTCAAAAAGGGGAAAGTATAGGGTACAACAGAGACTATACTGCTAGTAAAACTATTAAAACAGCAACAATACCCATTGGTCATGCTGATGGAGTTTCTCGACAATATGGAAATAGTAAAGGCTTCGTATATATAAACAATCAAAAAGCACCTATTATAGGTAACGTTTGTATGGACATGATTATGGTTGATGTAACTACAATTAAATGCAACGAAACTGATGAGGTTATTATTTATGATGGTTCACATCCAGCTTCAAGTTTGGCTCAATCCGTCAATACAATTTCTTATGAAATCATAACAGCTACCTCTCGACGGATAAAAAGAGTTTTTAAGCGATGATATTTTATTTACATAAAATTTTAATTTGTAAAAAATACTGTACATTCGTTTTAGTCTAACTAATTTTAAAAAACATTTAACTATGGGTATGATAAAAGAATTTAAAGATTTCGCAATGAAAGGAAATCTTGTTGATATTGCAGTAGGTTTCGTTATGGGAGCGGCTTTTAAAGAAGTTGTAACCGCTTTTACTGGAGGAATTGTTTCCCCTTTAATTGGAATGATATTTAATGCTGATTTCAAAGGCTTGAAGTTAAAGTTAAAAGATGGAGTTGCTAATGCCGAAGGTGTTATAGAAAATGAAATTTTTATGGAATACGGTGTTTTCTTAACAAACGTTATTGACTTTATTATTGTTGCATTTGTAATGTTTATGATTGTAAAAGGTGTTAATGCTACAAAGAAAAAAGAAGAAGCGGCTCCAGCTGCTCCAGCAGGACCAACTCAAGAAGATTTATTAGGAGAAATCAGGGATTTATTGAAGAAATAAATTTCAATGACATATTTCTTAAAGCCGCTCTTCGAAGCGGCTTTTTTATATTTTATTATTTTCTATAACATTTTGTGATATTCCCTTTATATGAGAAAATAATTAAGTATCACATTGGTTAAATACTTATTTTTGTAGTATATAATTTATAAAAGAACACCCAAATGAGAGTAGCAGTAGTTGGCGTAACAGGAATGGTAGGAAACATTATGTTAGAAGTTTTAGACGAACGTAATTTTCCAATTACAGAATTAATTCCAGTTGCCTCAAAAAGATCCGTAGGTAAAGAAATTACTTATCAAGGTAAAAACTACAAAGTTGTTGATTTAGAAACAGCTGTAGCAGCAAAACCAGACATTGCTTTATTTTCAGCTGGAGGAAGTACCTCTGAGGAATGGGCTCCAAAATTTGCAGCAGTAGGAACAACGGTAATTGACAATTCTTCAGCATGGAGAATGGATTTAACCAAAAAATTGGTAGTGCCAGAAATAAACGCACATCTACTTACAAAAGAAGATAAAATTATTGCTAATCCAAACTGCTCTACTATTCAAATGGTGTTGGCACTAGCTCCTTTACACGAGAAGTATAAAATTAAAAGGATTGTAGTTTCTACCTATCAATCTATTTCAGGTACCGGAGTAAAAGCCATTAAACAATTAGAAAACGAACTTGCAGGTATTGAGGGAGAAATGGCTTATCCACACCCAATACATCAAAATGCATTACCTCATTGCGATGTATTTGAAGAAAACGGATATACTAAGGAAGAAATGAAATTAGTGCGTGAAACGCAAAAAATTCTAGGTGATAAAAGTATTGCAGTTACAGCTACTGCAGTAAGGATACCAACTTCCGGAGGACATAGTGAAGCAGTGAATGTTCAGTTTGAAAATGATTTTGAATTAACTGATGTGCGTAACTTGTTAGATAAAACACCAGGAATAACGTTACAGGATAATCCAGAAACAAATACATATCCAATGCCTATTTACGCAAAAGGTAAAGATGATGTTTTTGTAGGTAGAATTCGCCGTGATGGCTCTCAAGCAAATACCTTAAACTTATGGATAGTTAGTGATAACCTTCGTAAAGGAGCTGCTACCAACACCATTCAAATAGCAGAATACCTAATTAAGAGTGATTTAGTGTAAAAACAAGGTTGCTTTTCATCGAAGAAAAAAGTCAATTAGTCGAATAATGTTTTTTATTCGACTAATTAACCCTAACTTGTAGTTAACTTAAACTCTGTAATTCAATTAATTAACTAATTTATTATTGTTTTATTATGGGGTCAAACTATACACTCATTATTCGGTTTTTATTAGGGGCAATTCTAATAATTTTAGGTACAAATCAATTTGTACATTTTTCTAATTTCTTTTATTTTTCTGGCGAATTATTCGGCTTAAATTCGATTGATTTATTTTATGGTGGGTTATTCCTTATATCTGGAATAGCGATACTCTTTAAAAAGGCTATGCCTTTAGTTTTAATCATCTTAGCCTTTTTTGCCATCCAGGTCTTTTCCTACCTCCTAAAAAACAACCCAAAAGATATTTTAAGTCCAATTGGTTTAGTTGGCTTATTAACACTACTAAACTTGATAGAAAACAAAAGTAAGTTCAGAAACTTACTTAGATAAGTATTTTCTACTGGCAAAAAAAAACTCTTATTAATAATAAGAGTTTTTTTTATGCTTAGATTTGGGAACCTATCCTATAAAACAATAATCATATCTAGAAGAATTGTTCTCTCTATTTTTACAATTGTATTAATAACTTATTGTAAAAACAGTAACACAAAACGAAGCTAAAACAATGAAAATAACATATCCAGAAACTTTTAAAGGTGAAGTTGTAGATACGTATTTCGATACTAAAGTGAACGACCCTTATCGATGGTTAGAAGACGACAGAAGCCCTGAAACAGAAAAGTGGATTACAAAGCAAAACAAAGTTACCTTCTCGCATTTAAACCAAATCCCATATCGTAAAACTTTAAACGAACGTTTGTCTAAATTATGGAACTACGAAAAAATTGGAGCTCCTTTTAAAGAAGGAGAGCATGAATATTACTATAAAAATGATGGTCTTCAAAATCAACATGTAATCTATCGTAAGAAATCTGATGGTGTTGATGAGGTATTCTTAGATCCAAATACTTTTTCTGAAGGAGGAACAACTTCATTGGAAAATTTAAGCTTCTCTAAAGACGGAAAAATCGTTGCTTATTCTATTTCTGAAGGAGGAAGTGATTGGCGAAAAGTAATTGTGATGAATGCTGAAACCAAAAAAATTAAAGAGGATACCTTAATTGATGTAAAATTTTCAGGATTATCTTGGAAAGGAAATGAAGGGTTCTATTATTCTAGTTATGACAAACCTAAAGGAAGTGAGTTGTCTGCAAAAACGGATCAACACAAATTGTATTATCATAAGTTAGGAACCAAACAACCAGAAGATCAATTAATTTTTGGGGGAACCGATGATCAAAAAAGACGCTACTTAGGTGGTACAGTTACCGAAGATGATAAATACTTATTAATCTCTGGAGCTATTTCTACTTCTGGAAATGATTTATTTATTCAAGACTTAAGACTTCCTAGCGCTCCTTTAATACCTATGGTAAAAGGTTTTGAATCCGATGCTTCTGTTATTGAAAATGAAGGAGATAAATTATTTATTGTTACTAATTTAAATGCGCCTAATCAGAAAATTGTAACTGTTGATGCAAGAAAACCAACAGTAGAAAATTGGGTTGATTTTATTCCAGAGACAGAAAACGTACTATCACCAAGTACTGGTGCAGGTTATTTCTTTGCTAAATATATGAAAGATGCCATTTCTCAAATTAAACAATATGATTATAACGGTAAATTAGTTAGAGATATTGAGCTACCTGGTATTGGCAGTGTTAGTGGTTTTGAAGGAAAAAAAGAAGCTACTAGTTTATACTTCTCTTTTACCAATTATACCAATCCTAGTACTATTTATAAATTCAATCCAAAAGAAGGAACTTCTGATGCATACAGTAAGCCAGAAATCAACTTTAACTCTGATAATTATGTTTCTAAACAAGTTTTTTACACTTCTAAAGACGGTGTAAAAATACCAATGATTATCACCCATAAGAAAGGAATTGAATTAAATGGTAAAAACCCAACCATTCTTTATGGGTATGGAGGATTCAATATTAGCTTAACACCAAGTTTTAGTATTGCTAATACAATATGGTTAGAACAAGGAGGAATTTATGCGGTTCCTAACCTTAGAGGTGGTGGCGAATATGGTGAAAAATGGCATGATGCTGGGACACAAATGAAAAAGCAAAATGTATTTGATGATTTTATAGCTGCTGCTGAATATTTACAAAAAGAACAATATACATCACCTGATTACATGGCAATCTTGGGTAGATCTAACGGTGGTTTATTAGTAGGAGCTGCTATGACACAACGTCCAGATTTAATAAAAGTGGCTTTACCAGGTGTTGGTGTTTTAGACATGTTGCGTTACCATACGTTTACCGCTGGAGCAGGATGGGCATATGATTACGGTACTTCAGAGCAATCTAAAGAAATGTTCGATTATTTAAAAGGATACTCTCCTGTACATACTGTTAAAGCAGGTGTTAAATATCCCGCAACTATGGTACACACTGCAGATCATGATGATCGTGTGGTTCCTGCTCATTCATTTAAATTCATTGCCGAATTACAAGACAAACAAGCAGGTGATTTACCAGTTTTAATCAGAATTGAAACAAATGCAGGTCATGGTGCTGGAAAACCAGTTGCTATGCAAATTTCTGAGTATGTGGATTTATTTGCATTTACCCTTTATAACATGGGATATAATAAATTACCTAACGAAAAATAACAGACACAGTCTGATCGATTATAAACCATCACTTCGAGTGAAATTTCTGGAATATAGTTTTGTATCGAGAATCGCTTATAAGACTTTTTTTTTTACTGAAAACACAATAAATATTATGAATAAGTTTTACTTTCTTTTAATTATTATCGTGTTAACTTCTTGTAATAAACCTCAAGAGACACAATTTGATTGGTTACTTGGCAATTGGGAACGCACCAATAATGGTGAAGGAAATAAAACCTATGAATGTTGGACTAAAAAATCCAATACAGAATATATCGGCTTAGGGTATACTCTTAAAAACAAAGACACTATTTTTAAAGAAAACATGCATCTTATAAAAGAAAAAGAGCAATGGGTATTTAAAGTTATTGGGGGCAACGAAACTCCTACACTTTTTCCAATTTCTTCTTTAACAGAAACAAGTTTTATTTGTGAAAACCCTGAAAATGAATTTCCTAAACAGATTGTCTATTCATTAGAAAATAAGGGTTTAAAAGCTCTTATTTCAGCCAACACAACACATGTCTCTTTTATTTTTAAGAAAAAAAATAGCTTATAAAAGTATCTCAAACAAAATTTTATACACTTAATAATTTTTATATCTTAGCCAGATGACTCATTTTGGTACTATCCTTACTGGTATTGCATTTTCCCCTAACTTGAAAGCTAATGTTTTTGAAACTTTACGTTTGGGTAGTATGTTAAATGCAAAAGTTATTTTAGTACACGTAGGTGAAAAAACTGATGAAAAAGAACAGCAAATTTCTGAATATTGTAATGTTTTTCCTGAATTTAAAGAAAATGTTACAATTGTATGGAAAAGTGGTAATCCGGTAGATGTTATAATAAATGCTTGTAAAGAGTATAACTCTAACTTATTGATTTTAGGAGCTGCTAAACGCAAGAAATCAAAGAGATATTATTTAGGGGCAGTTGCTAAAAAAATAGCAAAAAAAGCTCCTTGTTCTCTATTGTTATTTATTAAGCCTTCTATTGAACGAGTACCATGCAGACATATTGTTGTAAATGGTTTAAAGCATCCAAAAACAAACAACACTATACAAGCTTCATTTGAATTCGCAAATGCTATAGGAACTAACAAAATTACCATAGTAGAAGAAATCGCACAAAGTGAAGTGACAATAAAAGTAGATGATGATAAAACTTTAGAAAAATCTACTTTATTACAAGAACAAATTTTAAAACGAGAAAGCTCAAGGATTTCAACTATTTTAAATGAAATAGACCATTCTCTAAAAAAAGACATCACCATTAAATCTCAAGGGATTTTCGGAACTCAAGGATATTCTATTGGGCATTATGCTAAAATTAAACGAGCAGATTTATTAGTGATGAATAAACCTGAAAAATCAACATTTTGGGACAAAATATTCCCTCAGGATATTGACTATATTTTATCTGAATTACCAACCGACGTATTAATTATTCATTGACAAACTCAAGAAACATAAAGTCCTTTTTTACGGCATTACCCAAAAATATTTTTGCTGGTTTTGTAGTATCTCTTATTGCATTACCCTTGGGTATTGGTTTAGCTTTAGCTTCAGAAGTCCCTCCAATTTCAGGAATTGTAACAGCAGTAGTTGGTGGTGTTTTAGTAGCTATATTGGGCGGGAGTAATGTGACGATAACAGGTCCTGGAAATGGATTAGTTGGTGTGGTTGCTGGTGCAGTATTATTATATGCCGATCAAAGTGGATTAACTGGATCCGAAGGATTATACCAAGGTTATTTAATTGTTTTGGCTGCTGTAATATGTTCAGGGTTACTTATGCTTGTTCTTGGTTTTTTACGCTTAGGAAATCTATCCAATTACTTCCCGTCATCAGCTATTCAAGGAATGTTGGCCGCAATTGGACTAATTATTTTAGGGAAACAATTTCACATTATGATGGGAAATAGAATTTCTAAAAACGGAAGTTTAGAGTATCTAATAGAAATTCCTCAAACCATAATAAAAGCATTTTCTTATAGTGATACAAGCCTAACTTTCGCAATGCTCTCTGGGGTAATAAGTTTAGTTATTATGGTTTTTTATGCTAAAATAAGAAACAAATACTTACAACTAATTCCAGCTCCAATGTGGATTGTTTTATTGGCTATCGGATTTAGTTATTATTATGAATTGGTATTACGATTACCCAATCCAATTCACCCTAATTATATGATTTCTGGAATTCCAAAAGCTCATGAAATTATTGCAAACATACCTACTCCTAACTTTAACCAAATAGGGACATTTGGGTTTTGGTCAGTCGTATTAAGTTTAACCCTAATTGCTAGTATTGAGTCTCTTTTGAGTATCAAGGCAGTTGATAAATTAGACTCTGAAAAAAGACGTTCCAATGTAAATAGAGATATTAAAGCAATTGGTTTTGCTAATATTATTGCTGGTTTTTTAGGAGGGTTAAATGTTGTAACAGTTATTGCCCGAAGTTCTGTAAACGTCAATAATGGCGCAAGTAATAGATCTTCTAATTTTTTTCATGCTTCTTTTTTAGTTGTATTTATTGTATTATTTAGCACAGAACTTACCCGTATTCCTTTACCAGCACTAATGGCTATTTTAGTTTTTACAGGTTGGAAACTAGCACACCCATCAAAAATAATAGATACTTTTAAAATAGGTAAAGAGCAAGGGGTTATTTTCTTAACAACTTTAATAGTAACAATTAGTATTGGTTTAATAGAAGGAATTTTAGCAGGGATTCTTGCAACAGGGTTAATTCATTTAATCATCAATAAAAGTTTGGTGCATTTTTTCAGGAATATTCTTAAACCCAATGTATTAATGTTTAAAGAAGGAGATACTAACAACTACTATGTAAGTGTTAAAAATTTTTGCACCTTTTTAAACTATGCCAAGTTAAAACGAAAATTAGATACCATTCCGGAAACTGAAGAAGCTATTATTGATTTTTCATTGTGTGATTTTGTAGATCATACCGTAATGGAAAGCATGGCTGATTATAAAGAAATTTTTAGAAAAAAAGGAGGTAGCTTAGAAATTATTGGTTTAGATCTTTTAGATGCAGGCTCAAAGCATCCTTTCGGCCTAAGAAGAATGCTTCCTGTAAAAAAAGTGTTAGAGTCTACCGGTGTACTTACTAATCGCCAAGAATTGATAAAATCAATCGCCAAAGAATTAAATTATAGCTATACCGTAAGAAAGAAAACAGAAACTGAGTATTTAGAAAACTTCATTTATTTCAAGACTAAAACTATTAATCATACCTATAATGAAATTGGTAAAAAAGATGCCGTTTTTAAAGTATTTGATGTAGAGTTTTATGAAGGAGAATTTATTGCAAAAGAAGTAGTTAGAGCAACAATGTTCTATACCGAACTGGATCATATTTTACCTGTTTTTTCTATACATAGAGAAGGGTTGTTGGAACTTATCTATCATTATGCAGGATTTACAGATATTAAAATTGAAAAGGAACCTGAGTTCTCTAAAAAGTTTTACATAAAAGGTGAAGATAGTTTTACTATACAACAATTAATCACAACTGAATTAGCTCAATTATTTCTTAAAAACCCCACTTTTCATGTTGAATCTAATGGGTATGCTTTATTGATATTCACAAAAGAACGTTTGGCAGGTACTAATGAGATTAAAAAGATGAAAATCTTTGCCAATGAATTAAAAAAATTAATATAAGCCTTTGAATAATTTCCTTAAAAAAATTCATTCCTTGTATTAATTTCAATAATTTTACGAAATCAAAATACTATTCCATGAATTTATATCCAATAGAAGCAGGTAATTTTAAATTAGATGGTGGTGCCATGTTTGGTGTAGTGCCTAAAACTATTTGGCAAAAAACCAATCCAGCTGACAACAACAACCTTATAGATATTGCTGCGCGTTGCTTATTAATTGAAAACGGAAATCGTTTGACGCTGATTGATACTGGAATGGGCGACAAACAATCGGATAAATTTTTTGGCTATTACCATCAATGGGGTGATTTATCTATTGACAAATCATTAGCAAAACACGGGTTTCATCGTGACGATATTACTGATGTGTTTATGACGCATTTGCATTTTGATCATTGTGGAGGAAGTATTGAGAGAAATAAAAATAAAACTTGTTATCAGCCTGCATTTAAAAATGCTGAATTCTGGACTAACGAGAATCATTGGCAATGGGCAATTGAACCAAATAACAGGGAAAAAGCTTCTTTTTTAAAAGAGAACCTATTACCAATGCAAGAATCTGGTCAACTTAAATTTATGAACACACCTACTTCAAGTGACTTTGTAGCTCAATCAGAATTAGACTTTGGGGTGTTATTTATTGACGGACATACTGAAAAGCAAATGATTCCGCATATAAAACATAACGGAAAAACAATCTGTTTTATGGCTGATTTAATGCCAACGCTTGGGCATTTAAAAATTCCGTACATAACAGGATACGACACCAGACCATTATTAAGCCTTGATGAAAAAGCTAAGTTTTTAAATATCGCTGCATCTGAAAATTTTTACTTATTTTTGGAACATGATGCGCATAACGAGATTGTTACTGTACAACATTCGGAGAAAGGAGTTGTGTTAAAAGAACGATTTACTTGTGAAGAAGTTTTTACAGGAAGATAATCTTAAATTTTTCTTAAAATTATCATTTTAAAAAGATTTTCTGTAACAAATGCTCTAGAATTGCAACAAATACAGCAGTTTATTAAATGAATAAGTACCTCAATAATTAAAAAATATAATATGAAATTAATTAAACCATTATTTTTATCTGCTACAACCGCTTTTATATTAGCAAGTTGTGGTTCAACAAGTGTTATTTCTACACCAATAACAAATATTGATAGCACACCTTTAAAAGTTTCAAAATTAACTGACGCTGAATTAAACTCTTGGAGTCATTTAGATTTAGTTAAGGATACTATCCCTGGAATGAGTGTTGATAAAGCATATGAATTCTTAAAAGGAAAGAAAGGTAAAACTGTTGTTGTTGGAGTTATTGATTCTGGTGTTGATATAGAGCACGAAGATTTAAAGAATGTTCTTTGGACTAACAAAAAAGAAGTTGCCAATAACGGTAAGGATGATGATAAAAACGGATTTATCGATGATGTTCACGGTTGGAATTTCTTAGGAGATATCGCAGATGAGAACTTAGAATTCGTACGAATTTTAAGAGACAAATCTTTAGCTGATGCTTCAACTATTGCAAACGCTCAAAAAGAATACGACGCACAATACCAACAAGCACTTGGAAGTAAAACTCAATATGAGGGAATGCTTCAAAAAATCACTTCTGCGGATGAAGCTCTAGCAAAACACTTTGGTAAAAAAGATTATACTAAAGAAGATGTAAAAGCTATAAAAACTGAAGACGAAGCATTACTACAAAATGTACAAATTGCTGGAATGGCTTACGGAAATGGTTTTGATTCATTATCAGTTTTTGCTGAAAGAATTAAAGGTGCTGTAGATCATTTTACTGATAGTTTAAATAGTCACTTAAGTATGACTAATGACTTTAGAGGAATTGTAAAAGACAATCCTAACGATTTAACTGATACTTCTTACGGTAACAATACTATGTGGGGTCCTGATAAAGACGAAGCTTTACACGGTACTCACGTAGCTGGTATTATTGCTGCTGAACGTAATAACGGAAAAGGAATGAATGGTATTGCACATAATGTTGAAATTATGACGGTAAGAGCTGTTCCAAATGGTGATGAGTACGATAAAGATATCGCATTAGCATTTCGTTATGCAGTAGATAATGGTGCAAAAGTAATCAATACAAGTTTTGGTAAATCATACTCTCCTCATTCTAAATGGGTTTATGATGCAATTAAATACGCAGCAGATCATGATGTGTTAATTGTAAATGCAGCTGGTAATGACGGTACTGATTTAGATACTAAAAACATTTATCCAAATGACCAAGTAGATAATGGAGCTGAAATTTCTAATAATTTCTTAACTGTTGGAGCATTAAACTATAAATATGGTTCTGAATTAGTAGCAAACTTTTCAAACTACGGTAAAATAAATGTTGATGTATTTGCTCCTGGAGTTAAAATATATGCTACAGTGCCACATAACAAATATAAACACTTACAAGGTACTTCAATGGCTTCTCCTAATGTAGCTGGAGTTGCTGCTTTAATACGTTCTTACTATCCTAAATTAAAAGCTGCTCAAGTAAAGCAAATTTTAATGACTTCAGGTTTACCAATTAAATCTGTAGTAATTATGGGCGGGGAAACAGAGAATAAGAAAACTTTAGGTGAAGTTTCAACAAGTGGTAAAATTGTAAATGCATACAATGCATTAATAATGGCAGAAATGATGTCTAAATAAGACTACAATCTTAATAAGATATTAAACCTCAGCATTAATTGCTGAGGTTTTTTTATACATTGAAATCCTAAACTAATTTTTTATGAAAAAAATATTTTTATTAATTATTATGCCACTGTTATTAAGCTGCG
>JAWUYQ010000113.1:0-12245 GCA_034110725.1 Flavobacteriaceae bacterium | reverse complement strand
AGCATCGCCTTCTCCATCACCGTTCCAATCTTCTTGACCTGGATGTGCTATATTCACACAGTTATCATTAACATCATAAACTCCATCACCATCAACATCTGATAATGGAATACCACAAATATCAATTGACCAAGAATCTAACGTACCGTTATCCGTATCCCAGAAATCATACACTGATAATGTCCAGTTTCCTTGCGAAACTTCTCCGTTAAATGCAGAAAGGGCATTATCAGGTTGGTACACACCAGTAAAAGGCATATCTGCATTTGCAACAGCAGACAAAAGCTCTGTAGCTTGATCATCTAATACTGTAGCGGTAAAATTTTGTGCATTACCAATAATATTAGCAAATAATTCTACTGAAGTCCCCATTGGACTCGTTAAAACAACTCTTAAATCCTCAACCCATTCATGGGTAATATTAAGTGTTACATTAACATCTGTAATATTAACAACACCTGTAAAGTTTATTACTTGTACTGCAGCAGCACCTTCCTGTGGCTGACCTAAACCAGCTGGGATAGTTAAAGATGCATCAGAAGTTACTTCATTACTACAAACTATATTTTCTGTTTCAAAACTAAAAGACGTTGAAGCACTTGAAGTTCCACAAGTCGCATTATTTGCTGTAACTGTCCAATAATACATTGTTTCAGAAACTAATGACGTTGGTGCATATGTATTTGTATTTACAGTAGCATTTTCAACTAGTGTACTCAATCCTGGATCACTATATATATTAACATCGTAGTTTGTAGCATTAGCTATGGCATTCCAGATCATTGTTTGGTCAACAACCCCAGTTGCATTATCAGCAGGAGCTGTTAATACAGGTGTAGCAACAGCTGACGCAAAAACATTTAATGTTAATGGGAAATTTTGAACTTCAGTTCCACCATAAGTCCCAGTAATTGTTATTGTATAATTATTTCCAGCAATTGCGCTAGAAACTGTTGCAGTAATTCCATTAGTATCTGCACTTACAGAACTTGTTGAAAAAGCTACTGTAGGACCAGCTGGATTTACTGTGTATGTAAAATCTACGGTATCAGAAAAAGCATCATCTGCATCATAATCAAATGTAAACACTGGGTCTCCAGATGTTTCACAAACTGTTAATTCCGTTTCTGTGAAATTTAAAGTATAATCGTTAGCGACTACATCTGTATTTAAATCACCAGCAGTTACATTCCAATAAGCTGTCATAGCATCTGCCTGATCTTCAGACAACATCCACATACATGCATCATTTACATAATCCATATAATTCATAGTTAATGCTTTCTCTCCTGCATTACATGCAGCTACAGAACCATCAGCAGGACATCCATAATTTGGATCAGCTATTGCTGGAGTATCATTAAAACCATCATTAGCACCTGCACAACCACCTTGAAACGTGTGGTTTAATGTGAAATAATGACCTAACTCATGAGTTACAGTTCTTCCTAAATTATAAGGAGCTCCTGGAATAAAATTAACACCATTACTCGCGCAACCTGGTGCAATTGCATCAGATCCAAAAGCAGCAGGGTTCATTACAACAGCAGCACCGTTAGCAATACTTCCTCCCAAAGGAGAATATCCTAAAATACCACCCGCAATAGTTTTTACTAAAAAGTTTTTATAACCTGCCCATTTAATATCTTGATCTGCTCCTCCACCAAAATTATATCCGATTGAAACTGCTGGACCACCTTCCACTAAATCATCATCAGTATCTGCAGGGTGATTTCTTGTTGCTATTACAAATTCAACATCAAAAGACCCTGTATTTGTACCTGGATAGAATCCACTTGCAGCAGCCCAATTTGCTATATCAGGATTTGTACCATTTTAATCTTGATTTAAAACATCTACTTGAGATTGCGCCAAAGCTTCCAAACATGGTCTTTGAGCTTCATTCCCCTCTGGAAAGTGAACCGCAACTGGAATAATTAATGTCGCCATTTTAGCTTGATAATCCTCAGATTTCACTCTTCTAAGCTCTTCATTAAATTTTAACTTCCAAATTTGTTGTTTTTTCGCAAAAACTGGGTCTTGCATTTTTTCTTGCATGTACGCATCTGTACCACAAGTTCGTTGCTCCTGAGAGTAAATAGCTACTGTAAAAACTAACATTAAAAATGTTAGTGTAGCCTTCTTTAAATTAAAAATCATATTTAATGAATTTGGGATTAATAAATCATCCAAGGTTAATAAAGCGCTAAATATAACAAAAAAAAAGTCTCTTTGTTAAAAAAACAGGTATTCTAAGCCTTAAAGGTTATTTATTATACACTATCATTATTATAGATACTCACTATATTCTAAAAAAACTAATCTAACCAATCTTTAAATCCTTTAACCCTTTCCCTAGTAACTACAAGCTCATATTCTTGAAACTTCTGTAATTGGATTTTTAATCTTGTGTTTGAATAGGAAACTATATCCTTAATAGCATTAATATTTATAAAAAACTTCCTGCTAATTCTAAAAAACTGTTTAGGGTTTAGTTGCTCCTCTAATTGTTCCAATGAATTTTCTATAAGATAACTTCTATCTGAATTAGTATAAATATAGGTAGCCTTATCTTTACTGTAGAAACACTCAATATCATCTGCCTCAATTATTTTTAAATGCTGACCAACCTTAATAGTAAACCTACTTTTATAAGTCTTTTCATTATCTTTTAACAATAATTGTTTAATCTCATCAAAAGAAACAACTGATGTTTCTTGTTGTGGTTTAAAAGAATTAAATTTTTCAATGGCTACACAGAGGTCATCCTCATCTATCGGTTTTAAAAGGTAATCAATACTGTTTAGCTTAAATGCCTCTAATGCATACTGATCATAGGCCGTAGTAAATATTACTGCGCTTTTAATTTCAATTTCTTCAAATATTTCAAAAGAAATCCCATCAGACAATTGAATATCTAAAAAAATTAAATCGGGATGTTCATTTGTCAGGAACCAATGTTTTGCCTCTGCTACCGAATGTAACATGGTACTAACTTCTACTTGTTGTTTCCCTAACATTCTGTTCAGTCTTCTTGCGGCTGGCTTTTCATCTTCTATAATTAATACTTTCATTCCTTTTAATTTCATATAAAAATATTATTGCCATTTACTTTCTCGTTCTTTCTCTTCATTTAAAAACTGCTGAATCTTTTTATCTTCCCATTCTTTTGCAAAAATAATATCCTTTCCAAAAACACCAAAGGCATGAAAAAAGATACCAATACCCCAAAATATCCAAACTGCAAAAGTTCCGAAATCAAAAAATGCATCTATGAAGCTTTTCCCTTCGCTTAAGTCGCTAATAATTTTACTGCTACTAATAAATATATTTACTATTAAATATGAGGCTAAATGCCAATAAAATCCTTTAATTTTTTCTACTCTTTTTTTTGCTCTTAAATAACGTTCCTCTTCTTTATAATTTTCCATAACTATTCTCATTTATGATTGTTTTGTTCTTCTTCTTTTAAAAACTGTTTTATCTTTTGATCTTCCCACATTCTACTAAACAATACCCCATGGCCGAATACAGAAATAGCATGTATTAACAAACCTACTCCCCAACCAATAGCCGTAGAAAAAGAACCTAAATTCCAAAAATCTACACTATTATCACAACCTGCATAAATCATTACTAATAACATTATATTCACTACCACATAAACAATTGCATGTGTATAAAATCCTTTAATTTTATCTACTTTCTTCTTTGCTCTACTATATTGACCTTCTGTATTATGTTTTTCCATAATATTATCTTTTACAGCTATTAGTTTATTCCCAACGATTCAAGTTATCTTCTTCTTCTTGTTTCATAAATTCTTCTAGCTTTCTATTTTCCCAAGCTTTACCAAAGTATTTATCTTTTCCGTAAACTTCATAGGCTTGAAAAGCTATACCAATTCCCCATCCTAACATTGGGTAAAAAAACCATTTGTGTTCATACCAACTTGTTTTAAAATTGACAAATATTAGAAACGGAATAACAATAACATAAGCTATTATACTCCAATAAAGTCCTTTTAAATTTTCTAATCGTTTTCTTGCATTTTCATAATTTGTATGTGATGACGATGTTGTTTTCATAATTGATGCTTTTTTAGTTAATAATGGTAACTCTACTTTAAATTCGTTTTTGGATTGATTAATTGAAATTGTTCTTGTTGATAATATTTGATATCGCTCTGTAATGTTTTTCAACCCGATACCACTAGATTTATTTAATGTTCTCTTTTCTTGAAAATTATTAGTCACTGTTAAATTATTTACAGATTCTACAATACTAATATGTAGCGGTCGTTGTTCACTTACTATATTATGTTTTATACAATTTTCTAATAAAATTTGTAATGATAATGGAACTATTTTAGCTTGGGGGTTATGAATTTTCTCTGGTATTGTACAATTAATTGCATTTTCAAAACGCATTCTTAACAATAACATATATGTTTTTGCAAAAGCCAATTCTTCCTCTAGTGGAACCAAATCCTTATCTTTTTGTTCTAATACATAACGGTACACTTTAGATAATGATGTAGTAAATTTCTGTGCTTTATCCGTATCTTCTTCTATTAATGACACTAATACATTAAGGCTGTTAAATAAGAAATGAGGATCTAACTGACTTTTTAAACTTTCATATTTAGCATTTGCGGTACCCGCAATAATTTTCTGCTGTTGAATTTTCTTGTCCTGTAGTGCTTTAAATGAATAGAAGGCAATAAAAAACAACGATACTACTGTAGTAATAACGAATGGAATAATGTAATTCCTTGGGGTTTCTTCATTTAAAAAAGTAGCAAAAGATTCTCCCTGAACAATAACATCTTCAACTATCCTTAATAAGAACACGGCACATAAAGTTACTATTATTGAACTCAAAAAACCTAAAACTAAACGACTAACCTTATAATTTTCTTTTCCATATTTTTTATCAAAAAACAAATACACACTTAAGTTTGCTCCATATAATACCGTTGTGTAAAGCATGTACCATAGGAACTGAATTCCTAAACTTAAATTAAAAGCAAAAGCGCTTCCCATGAGAACCGAAATCACTGTCATGATAACGAAAATTGCTACTCCTGAAAGAAATGCGTATTTAATATGTTTTACTAAATCATTCATAGTTTGTTGTTAGCCTTATACAAAGGTCAATAATTTGTATTCCTTATAAAAAATTTGTTTTCTGAGTTGTCAAATTACGATACTGAATTGTAATTTTATAATTTATATTAAAATGTATTGTAACAAATCAATACAATTGAAGACTTACTTTAAAGAACAACTCAAATAAGTGGAAAAAGAGCTCGAACATAGTTTTGTTACTCAATTGGAGAAACATCAAAACATCATTCATAAGGTCTGTAGATTGTATACCAACAATCAAGATGCTCATAATGATTTATTTCAAGAAGTTACCATTCAACTATGGAGAGCTTTTCCAAAATTTAGAGGAGAAGCAAAATTTAGTACCTGGATGTATCGTATTGCATTAAATACAGCAATAACACTTTACAGAAAATCAAAACGCAGAGTTCAAACTAACGATATTGCTGATTTTAATTTTAAAATTAAATCTGAAGAATATGATGATACAGAAGAAGAACAATTAAAATTAATGTATGCTGCAATAAAGCAATTATCTGATATTGAAAAAGCTTTAATATTTTTGTATTTAGAAGAAAAAAATTATAGAGAAATTTCTGAAACCATGGGTATCAGTGAAGTTAATGCACGAGTGAAGATGAATAGAGCAAAAGGGAAACTTAAAAAAATATTAAACCCATAATTATGGAAGAATTAGATAAATTAAAAAAAAGCTGGAATAAAAACATCCACCCAAAGGTTTCAGCTGAATCAATATATAAGATGATATTAAAAAAATCATCTTCAGCAGTAAAATGGATATTTATCATTTGTATGATAGAATTAGTTCTTGGCTTAATCTCTGGAATTGTTTTACTTATTAATCCTAAAAATGAATTAAACTTACCTTCTTGGTTAGAAACAACTGTGACTATAGCCGGAATACTAATACCTATTATTTATTCCTATAAATTTTTTAAAAACTACCAAAGAATTAATACAACAAGTAGCATAAAAGAATTATTAGACAATATAATTAAAACACGTAAAACAGTTAAACAATTTGTATTGATAAACTTAAGCTTAATAGCTATTATGGTGGCTTTTACATTATACTATACACTTACAATGCCAATAGGAATAAATAATGAAATTGCTTACCCTTTAATTACTATTAAAGATTATTTTATTTTAGCTCTTGTAATTATAATCTTTACTGCAATAGTAATTGGAGCATGTCTGTTTGTTTACTTTTTATTATATGGTATATTAATGCGTAAACTAAATAAGAACCACAAGGAATTAAAACAGTTAGATTTATAAATAACTTTAAACAACAAACAAAAGAGGCTTACACAATGTGTAAGCCTCTTTTGTTTAAAGATATAATCCTTAATCAATATTCCCATTCTCTTAATTTATTTAATTCTTCCATTTCTTTAAGTGATTTCACTGGAATTACTTTAGAAAACGACTCATGTTGCTCAATTGCATATTCAATTTGAGTTACTATATCATCAACCGAATCATTCTCATAATCTATTTCTAATGGTTCTTTTATAATGAATGATTGTAGAATTCCTCTTTTCTTAATTCGTAATCCTTTTTTATCAAATGATCTTCTAAAGCCGTCTATCACAATTGGGATAACAATTGGTTTATGTTGCTTGATAATATGAGCAGTACCTCTTCTAATGGGTTTAAAAGGGGTTGTAGTTCCTTGAGGAAAAGTAATCAACCAACCATCATCAAGTGCTTTACCAATATTATTAATGTCACTCATTTTAACTTGCCTGTTGACATCTTGACCTTTGCTCCTCCAGGTTCTATCAATACTAACTGCTCCTACATAAGCTAATATTTTTGGCAACAACCCAGATTTCATTGTTTCCTTAGCAGCAACATAATATATGTTTAATTTAGGCTGCCATAAGTAGCCAACATTTTTGATAGAATCTACCCTACCACTTAAACTTGCGTTAAACACATGAAACATTGCTGTGACATCTGCAAAATAGGTTTGATGATTAGATACAAATAACACATTTCTATCAGGTAAGTTTTTTATTATTTCAGAACCTTCAATTTGTAATTCATTAAACCCTCTAAAACGTCTATGAGAAAGCACACCTACTATACGTATTAGCATTTTCTTAATAAACAATATATGTCCGAAAGGATTTCTTTTAAACAACCCCATTATTTTCTTTTTTTTAAAACAAATGTATCGAAATAAATAGCTATTCCGATAAAATTAAATCTTTAATCTCACTCAGCATCATTGCTGTTGCTCCCCAAATAACCTCTTCTTCAAATTTAAACACAGGAACTTCCATTTCTTTAGCATAAGAAGTAGTTATTATTTTTGACGCAATAAATTTATCCGATAATATTGATCTTAGTGGTATTTCAATTAAACGCTCTACTTCTTTTTCTTCTAAAATATACGCTGGCCTTTCTTTAAGGATTCCCAAAAAAGGCTTTACTAAAAAATTACTTGGAGGAATATACACATCTGTTAACTCTTTCAAAACTGTAATATTTACGGAAGAAACTCCTATTTCTTCATAAGTCTCCCTTAAAGCCGTTGCTTCTAAATTTCTATCATATCTTTCAACTTTTCCTCCTGGAAAACCAATTTGATTAGAGTGTACTCCTTTATAAGTTTTCCTTAACATAAAAACCATTTGCATTTCACCCATTGCATCAGGAAACAACAATGATAATACGGCAGCTTTATTAGGGTTGAACTCTTCTGTATTAATTTCTTTCCCTAATTTTTTTCGAATAGATGGCGCTAATTTAAACTGAGAATCTATACCCGGTAAAAAGGATTTTTTTATTTTTGGAACTAATTCTTCAAAATCTTTTAAAGTCATGATTAAAATAAAATATCTGTTTATAGTTTTTTTTATGACACTATTGAATTGCCAAGATAAGCAAACTCAACAAAAAAAAGAGGTTGAACATACAATTGATATTGAAAAAAAAGTAGTTACTCCTAAAGAATTAAAACCAATAATTTCTCAAAAAAACGTTGTCTCATTTTTAACTGAATATGCGTCCAAAAACAAAGAAAATAATATTTTAATCAAAACGAGACTTGGTAATATTCATATTCATTTATTTAATGAAACGCCACTACACAGGGCAAACTTCATACTCTTAACCAAAGAAGGCTATTTCAATACAAGTTGCTTTCATAGAGTTGTTAAAGATTTTATTATACAAGCGGGACAATCTGACAAAAACAGTACTCGTGAATTACGAAAAAAAATAGGGACCTATAAAATCCCTCCTGAATTTACTGAGCACAAACATTATAGAGGAGCTTTATCTTCGGCAAGAAGATGGAATGAAAACCCTAAGAAACTATCTGATGCATATGAGTTTTTTATAGTTCATCAGAAAAAAGGTTTACATCATTTAGATAATGAACATACTGTATTTGGAAAAGTTATAAAAGGACTAGATGTTGTAGATAAAATAGCTAGAGAAGCTATTGATAAAGGAGAATGGCCTATTAAGGATATTAACTTAATCGTTAGTATTTACTAATCAACGACAATATCATCACTATTGCTAGATAAAAATACCCAATAATAGCTATTTTTTAACATGTGTTAATTTATTATCTTTATACTCTTCATAAGTTAATCCTTATGAAGATAAGTAAGTTTTTTTGGGGTAAAAATCTCTACTATTCATTTAGTAGAGATTTTTTTATAACTTTATTCAAATAACAATTCATCTACAAAAAGCTACAATTCAGTAATTCCTTTTTTATTTAACAAAATAACTTAAAGATATTTGTACTACTATTAATCAAAAAATGAATAGATATGAAAACATTAGTTTTAATAATACTATTAGCAATCACTAATTATATTGCGCATTCACAGGAATCAACCGGTATTGATATCACAGTACAAATAAATAACCTTAAAAACGATAACGGATTTGTTTTACTTGGCTTACACAATCAAGAAACTTTTATTAATACTGAAACTCCAGCACTAAATCGCATACAAGGAAAAATTAAAAATGGGAAAATTAAAGTGGTTTTTAAAAATGTACTAGAAGGCGTTTATGCAATTATGGTTGTTCATGATGAAAATGCAAACAATAAAATGGATTTTGAACTAAACGGCATGCCAAAAGAAGCGTACGGCATGTCAAACAATAATATGAGTTATGGCCCACCAGTATTTGAAGATGCTAAATTTAAAGTTACTGATAAAAATTTGGAATTGGAAATCCGCATGTAAACTCACAAAAATATTGCAACGTTCATAATAATACCAAAATAACATGTAAATTGCTTCAAAACACACAATGACAGATTACTAAAAACAAAAAAAGGAACACTTAATAAGTGTTCCTTTTTAATATTATAATTAGTTTTATAATTTACTCCTTAAAACTTTACTTTCAATAAAAATTCTGGACCACCACTAGTTTGGTCTTTGATATCTGATGTTGCAAAATCATAGGCAAATCCTAAATCTAACATCTTTCCAACTTCAAATGAAGCCATTACAGACATTGAATCGTTTAAACGGTAACTTCCTCCTAATTCAAACTTCTTGTAAAAACGTGCACTTGCACTGAAATCTAAACCAAATGGAGCACCATCAATATATCTGGTCATTAATGCTGGAATTAATTGAATATTCTCATTTAAATCATAAAAATATCCTCCTCCAAACATTACCAAAGTTGCGTCGGTTGCTTCTTGAGCTGTTCCTCCTGAAATCTCCTCGTAACGTTCGGCTTGTAATATCCTTGGTGCTGATAAACTTACAAAATACTTCTCAGCTTTATAATAAGCTCCTAATCCGAAATTTGGATTAAACTTACTTACTTGCCCTTGATTTATTGGATCAGCTGTTTGTAACTTATTAAAATCAACACTAAAGAAACTTCCTCCAGCTTTTAATCCTAAATACAAATCTTTTCCTTCGCCAAAAGTTAACTTGTAAGAGAAATTTGCGAATACATTTGTTTCTTTTTGAATAAAAACCCGATCAGAAACTACCTCTAATCCAATTCCAACCTTATCATTAAAACTTCCTTGTGCAGCCATTGATTGTGTTTGTGGACCATCATGTACTCCACTAAACTGATCTTTATAACTGATAATATTAATCTCAGTTTTCTCGGTACTTCCAACATAAGCAGGGTTTATCAAACTCATGTTTTGACGCCAAAACGTATATTCCGGTGTTTGTTGTGCACTAACCCCTAAAGAGAATAATAATGCTACGGCACCTATAAATTTATATGTTTTTTTCATTTCAATTTTTTTGATTTTATGTAAGCTTACTAAACAATTTCTTACTTAGTAAGCTTATTTTTTTTTAGTATCTGATGATTAATAATTAATATAGAACCATCCAGTGATAGGTGTAACACCATAAGCGCCAAATTCAGGTTGATTTAAATCAATGATGAAATAATATGAATTTGCAGGTAAAGTCCCGTTACCACCTTCTGTAGATACAGCATTCCAGTCATTATTATAATTCCTATCTTCAAATACTTTAACACCATGTCTGTTAAATACTTTAATTGTCGCATTAGGGTATCTCCAAATATTTTCAATATACCAAGTATCATTAACACCATCTCCGTTTGGAGTGATTGTGTCATTTGCAGTAACTACAATATCTACAAAGTCATCACAAGAATCTCCGATATTATCTTCATCTAAATCAATTTGAGCTGGATTAACAACTGTAATACAGTTATCATTTACATTTAAAACACCGTCTCCATCGATGTCATCATCACATGCATCTACTATATCATCTCCATCTAAATCATCTCCTATAACAGTTACTATAGCTGTAGCTGTAGAAATATTTCCTCCTGCATCCTCAACACTTAGCTCAACAGTATAGTCTCCTATATTGAAACAATCAAATGTATCAATATCAAGAGATAATGTAAAACTACAATTGTCAGAACTACCATTATCAATATCAGATGGTAAAATACTTCCTTCACCCGAATCATCTAAGCTAATAGTAATGTTTTGTGTCACTACTATTGGTGCAGTAACATCAGTTATAACTACATTTTGAGGAACTAAAATTGAATTACCATTTCCATCATCAAAAGTCCAATTAATTACAAATGAACCTTGAGTTGTGTAGGTTAAAGGATCAGTAGTTGTTCCTGTGATTATTCCTGCACAATTATCTGTAGTCGTTGACGCAACGGCTGTAGCTGAACATTCTCCTGTTACATCTGCTAATACAGGTGTTGCAGGATTAGTAGCATCTACTACTGTAACATCAAATGTACATGTTGACAAGTTTCCACTTGCATCTGTTGAAGTAAGCGTTATTGTTTGAACAGTTCCTGCTCCACTGATTATTGTTCCTGCAACTGGTGATTGAGTTACCACTGGTGCTGCATCACAATTATCAGCAGTTGTTGCTAATCCTGTATAATCTGGAAGTGTAACATTACACGATGCATCTGAATTCTCAGTTGTATTCGCTGGACACACTATTGAAGGTGCCGTTACGTCTAATACGGTAACATCAAATGTACATGTTGAGAAGTTTCCACTTGCATCTGTTGAAGTAAGCGTTATTGTTTGAACAGTTCCTGCTCCACTGATTACTGTTCCTGCAACTGGTGATTGTGTTACCACTGGTGCTGCATCACAATTATCAGCAGTTGTTGCTAAGACTGTATAATTAGGTAATGTAAAATTACATACCCCATCTACCGATTCAACTTGATTTCCTGGACAAGCTATTGTTGGGTTTGTGTTATCTGAAACGACAACATCAAAATTACAATTTGCAGTATTTGATGAACCATCTGTTGCTGTTAATACAATATTTGTAGTTCCAGTTCCAACTATTGTTCCTGGTGCTGGTACCTGTGTAACCGTTACTCCTGGACAATTGTCTGCTGGTGTAGCTAATCCTGTATAATCAGGTAATGTGAAGTTACATGAAGCATCTACATTTCCTGTTTGGTTTCCTGGACATGCTATTGTTGGATTAGTGTTATCTGAAACTACTACATCAAAATTACAGTTTGCTGTATTTGATGCTCCATCTGTTGCTGTAAATACAATATTTGTAGTTCCAGTTCCAACTATTGTTCCTGGTGCTGGTACCTGTGTAACCGTTA
>JAWUYQ010000112.1:0-9293 GCA_034110725.1 Flavobacteriaceae bacterium | reverse complement strand
ATGCAGTTTCAAGCTTTATTAAAAGCTAATTTTCCTGCAGCCATATTGTCTGGGGGGGCTGCAGTTTTTTTTGGCTATTTAGGATTTGGGGTTTGGGCTTTAATTGGACAGATGATTATTTCATCTGTTCTCATATCTATATTTTTATGGATGAATAGTTCTTGGCGACCTCAGTGTCTTTTTTCTTTTAGCTCACTTAATGAAATATACAATTACAGCTATAAACTTTTCTTATCTAGTTTACTCGATACAATCTATAAAAATATATTTGTTGTAATTATTGCTAAATCATTTTCTGTCGCAGTTGCTGGCCTCTATTTTTTTGCAGATAGAGTAAAAGAATTATTCATTACACAACTTATAACATCTATTCAATCTGTTACTTTTCCTGCATTATCAGCTATACAAGACGACACTGAAAGACTACAACAAGCATATCGTAAAATAATGAAAGTCATGACATTTTTAGTGTTTCCAGTATTGTTTTTATTTGCAGCTTTAGCAGACACTTTATTTCAAATATTTTTACCTGATAAGTGGTTGCAAGCAGTTCCTTATTTACAATTAATGATCTTATCTTGTCTGTTTACCCCCATAATATCTATCAACTTAAATATAATAAAAATAAAAGGTTGTAGTGGCTGGTATTTACTATTAGAAGTTATTAAGAAGTTGACCGGGGGGATTATTTTATTTTTTACATTTAAATATGGTGTTGAAGCTATGTTGATCGGTCAAATAATAAGCTTAGCTTTGAATTATTATCCTAGTGTTTACCTCTCAAATAAATTAGTACGTTATAATTTCATACACCAATTAAGTGATTTTATGCCTAATTTATTGTTATCAGCATTCGTTGCTTTATCTACCTGGTGGCTACAATTTTACTTGCATTATCCACCATTAGTTGAATTCGTTTTATTTGGTAGTTTCTCAATTATATTTTTTATTGCAGGGGCCTATATATTAAAACTTGAATCTTTACGATTAACTTGGGAAATGTTGCGTAATATTAAAAATAATAAACGTAAATATTAATATGGAAGTGAACTTCACTCGTTATTAAATACTTGTCTACCATTATATAATTCGCAAAGAGAATTGATTTTCAATATGACAGTAGAAAATTTATTTTGATACAATCAACTTAATATATGAATGTATTATTATCTAACTATATAGAGACGTGTGTTTTTATCTCAGAAAATTGATTTAATACGTTACCAGTACCTTATTAGATAGGAACTTAAACTTCAAAATAATCTTTAGTAAAATTCAAAAGTGTATAGTGAGAGAGATGAATAAAATAAAAAGAATATTAACTATTAATGAATGTTTTTCAGATAATCTGGGTGATCAGGCTATCGCTAAAAGTCTTGAATCTTCGTTAGTTAAGCAAAACTGTACGGTTACTAAAGCTGATTTTACTAGAACAAGTAATGGAATAGTAAAAAGGGAAAGTTCATCTCATAAAGTTAAACGTCATTTTTTGAGAAGATGGCTAGCTCAAAAACCTATTTTAATAATATATTGGATAATGAAAAATTATACTAGATTAAAAAATCAGAGCAATGAACATTACGACTCTGTTTTTATTGGAGGGGGGCAGCTGGTTTTAAATAATGAAATATTTCCAGTAGCATTATTTTTATGGACTAATGTTTTTTATAAAAAATCGAATATACACTTATTTGCAGTTGGTGTTGGAAATGATTTCGGTTGGTTTTCAAAATTATGCATATCTACTTCCTTAAAAAGGTGTAATTCAATTTCTGTACGGGATGAGTTGTCAAAACAAAATTTATTTTTGAAATTTAATATTGAATCTATTGTTATACCTGATATTGCATATGCTTTTCCTATTATAGATTATGCCAAATCTTCTAAAGACAATTACGATATTGTTGGAATTACCGATTTTGAGGTGTACAAAAAATATAAAGGAGAAGTCAATAATTCAAATCTAACATTAGATCAGTATTTTCATCTTTGGAGTAGTTTTATTGCAGAGGAAAAATTGGAAAAGATTTTACTCACAGCTACTACGGTAAAAGATTTAGAGCTGTCGCATCAGTTTTATCAATATTTAAATAATCAGGGAGTTAGCTGTGAAATTGAAATAAATGATAAGTTATTAAATCTTGATGAGTACCTAGAAGTTCTTAATAGAGCTAATAAAGTTATTTCTGGACGTATGCACTCCTTAATTTTAGGCGAAGTAACTAACTGTGAACTAGTTCCGTTCTTAATATCTAGTAAATTAATATCATATAATAAAGAACGAAAAAAAAGTAACAATAACGAGAAGTGCGCTATATTAGATGCCCGAATTAATACAATACTCAATATGTAAGATTTAATCAATTTAATGTCCGAATTAGAATTAGGACGTTGGTTCGTAAGGGAAGCTTTTATAGTGTTATTAGGTCGTAGGTACTTGTTTATATGATTTGGATTTTTTTTAGTACATTATCTTGGTTTTTTCAAATTTTTTCCCAGAAATTTTTTGTATTACCTTTTTTGATACTTTTAATTTTTTTATCTGGATTTAGATATTACGTAGGATCAGATTTTGCTAATTATGTTATTTTATTTGATTCAGCTGCTAAAGGTCAGTTGATCCCTGTTGAGCCATCTTATTTTTTTCTTTCTCAATTTTTTTCCAACTTATCATTTAATTTTCAATCTATAATCTTGTTTTATAGCATATCTACATATATGTTTCTCTTTTTTGGGTATAAAGAATTGTCAAATAGTAAAAGCTTTATGCCGGTTTCATTATTACTAATGTATTTAGTTTTCTACTTCCCAAGTTTAAGTATTATGAGGCAGGCATTGGCTGGGGCTATAGGTTTTTGGGCTACAATAAAGTTTCTATACTCGGGGCGGAGTAATTGGTATGTTCTCTGGATTTTATTTGCTGGTTTTTTCCACATTAGTGCTTTGATATTACTATTTAGTCCTATTTTTAAATATATAAAATTTAGTAGAGTCGGTTACTTGTTAGTAATTATTTTAGCATTTATTTTTGGGGCTACTATTTTTCGTGAAACTTTAACTATGTTTTTTGATGTATTAGGCATAAATATAAAGAATCATATGAGTAAAGGGTTTGGAGTTGTTAGTCCTGTTTTTATAGTCAATTCATTAGTGCTGGTAATAGTGTTTTTCTTTATATTACCTAAAGGGAAAAATAAATTAGAAGGTAATAAGTTATTTTTGTTAAATGTTATTTTTACAATTATATTAATAAGAATGTTATCAATAGAGTTTATTGTTTTTAATCGGCTAGCCTCTGTTTATACTGCGTTTTTACCTTTATTTATTTATACTTTTTTCTATCATAGGTTGACTAAAAATTCTAAGTCTCTGTTTATGTTATTATTACTGCCTCTTTTATTTATAAGCGATGTTTTTAGGTTAAATAAAGATTATTCATATTATCAATATTCAGTTAATTTTTGTATTATTGGTGATCCATGTCCAATTCAATTGTTTGGCGACAAAGATCCAAGCTTGTAAAGGATATTCGGCTATTTAAGTGTTATGTACAGTCATTTAACATTAGAGTTTAAATTTTGAAAAAAATCATATTATTTTCCCATGAATATCCTCCTTGTTTAGGTGGTGTGGGTACAATTGCAGAGCAAGTTAAAAATTACTTTGAAAATAACGATAAATATGAAGTGAAAGTTATTACATCATCACGGTCGTTAAAATATAAAACACATAATTTATTATGTTCTTTTTTCCCGTCTCAATGTTGGCCTTTTTCTTATTATCTTGAATATAGAAAAGAGTTTTTAGCCTCGGATTTAATTATATGTAACGATCCTGCTGCCATATATACTGCGGGTATGTTTTTTTCTGAAGAAATTTTAAGTAAAACTATTTGTTGTATACATGGTGAAGAGAAGTATTTAACTTCAACTAAATTATTACTTCGATTAATAGCTTTTAAAAAGTCCTTTTTAAAAGCTATTAATTACTCAGCTAAAGTTATTTTTGTATCAAGCTACATTCAGGAATATTATGCCACTCATTATGGTATTTATACGGCTGAGCGAAAGGGCGTTGTTATAAATCCAGGTGTTTATTCGGAAACAGTTATAGTTAGACCAACGATAAAAAAGAAAAATAGATTTATAACTGTTTGTCGATTACATAAGGATAAAGGTTTTATTCATATGCTCAAGGTTTTTGAATATATGGATAAAATGGGGTTAGAGTTTGAATGGATTATTGTTGGCGGAGGGGCTTACTTTGATGAGTTAAGTCAATTAATTGATAGTAGTTATATTAAGCCTTATGTTTCTCTTACGGGATCAGTGGAGCGCACCGATTTATCTCATTATTATTCCAGTAGTGAATTTTGTATATTACTTTCTGAGTTAAATGAATCTTATGGATTAAGCTATTTAGAAGCAGCTCATTTCGGAGTTAAACCTATTGGATATAATCGTTGTGGTGTACGCGATGTATTTAATTATATAACTAAAGGACTTCTCCTTTATAATTATAAGGATATTGAAGAGAATGCAAAAGATATATTATCCTTCGTTAATAAAAAAAATAATGGAAACGCTACATCTTGTCGATTTGCTAGTGATTTTTCAAAAGATTTAGAATTGTTATTAGTAGATGTACTCAATGGTGTTAATTAGTGAGGATTTTATTTTCTGAGCACGAAGAATATTACAGAGATTTGGGATTAAAAAATGTTCCTAATATATCCTATGTATTTAATGGCTCTCGATTTTATAAAAAAAATGATTGTTTTTTAAAACGTTTTGATTTATTTGTCTGTGCTTTTTATACTATGCCTCATAATGTTATGCTAACTATAAAATTCAAGGGGATAAATAAACCGAGTGTTATTGTTTCTGACGGAATTTTTGATTTCTCTAATGCATTGGAAAATCCAATGTTAAAGAAATATAATGTCATAATGTATCATCCAATAGTACAGGATTATTTGATTTGTGTGGGCTCAAAAGAAGCCGCATACTTTTCTAATAGAGTCACTAGCTTTAATTATTTACCAACTAGGGTTTTATCTAAAACTAATATGATACCACTCCCCTCTAAAAATAAAGTTTTAATAACTACTGCAAATACCGCTTATTTTAATCAAATTGAATTTAATGCTTTATTGGTATTAATTAGTGGTGTTATAGATTGTTTAGTTGAGTTGAGTGTTGATTTTTCGTTAAGAATTTATGATGAAGTATTACTTGAGTCAATTAATGAGTCTTTTTCAGGCACATTGAATAACGATATTAGTACAAGCTTTGAAAGTTGCTTAGAGTCATATTCTAATATAGTAACAACACCTAGTAGTATTGCTATCACTTCTATGTACCATAAAAGAGCTGTAGCCCTTTTAATTTATAGAGATAATCCTATGTTTCTTCAAAGTGGTTGGTTAATCCCAACAAGAAAGGTCTTTGAAAGTAGTTTGGATAGTTTTCTTGATTTAGATGCTAAAAGGTTAGATATTCAACATAATATTTTGAAAACATATCTCAGTGAAAATGGAATTACTGAACTATTATTTAACTTAGGCGGGGCAGTACCTTCTAGTGATAACGACAGGTCTTCACATATAAATATTAGTTATTTTAATATGCTTAACTCTAAATTTAACTTCAACATTGAATGGTTAGTTCGAAAAGTATATTTGAGATTTAAAAATATCCAATTATTGAAAAAAATCAGACTTAAAATTAAATGATTATTTCTATAGTTAAAACATATAAGGTTTTTATATGAGAAAAATTGTACATGTGCAAGTAATTCCACAATTGTCTGGGGTTCAGCAAGTATCTTTAGATATCCTTAATAATCTTGGTCCTGAATATGAGAAATATATTATCTTTGGTGGTGAAAAAGGTAGTGATGAATTCGAACTAATATTTAAGGCCAATAATATAAACATTATCTATATTAAAAACTTGCACCGTAATATCTCTTTTACAGATTTAAAGGCTTTTAATGATCTTTTTCGAATATTTAAAAAATACCGTTTTGATATAGTCCATACAAATTCAACTAAACCTGGAATTATAGCTAGAGTTGCAGCTAGATTGGCTGGGATTGATAAAATAATTCACACAGTTCATGGCATCGCTTTTCACAAGTACACCCCTTTCTTAAAACGTTTTTTTTATTACTTCATTGAAATCATATCTTGTGCTTTTGGCGACCGAAATGTTTGTGTTAATCGTTATTATTTAAAGTATTATCCTAAGTTTATTTGTAAATCATCAGCTATTTATAATGGAGTTGATTTTTCTCAATTACAAAAAGAAAAAAAAACTAGAAGTGGTATTGTAAATATAGCTTTTTTTGCTCGTTTAGATGCACAAAAATCACCAAAAACTTTTATTGAAATTGTAGATTTTATTGTAAAAAATAACTTAAATAAAACTAAAGCCCATTATTATATAGCCGGTGACGGTGAATTAAGAGATGATTGTTTAAAAATGATTTCTAAACTTGAGTTGAAAGAACATATTAGTTATGTTGGTTGGGTATCTGATAAATCTAAATTTCTAAATAATATAGATATACTTTGTCAGCCCTCACGTTGGGAAGCCTTTGGCCTTAATATAGTTGAAGCAGCTTATTTTGGTATTCCTTGTGTAGCATCTAATGTCGAAGGGCTTCCTGAAGTGGTTGTAGATGGTTTAACCGGACTATTATTTGAACCTGAAAATGTTGAAGGTTTTTCAAATGCATTAGTTAAAATGATAGATAACCCGCAATATTTAGAAAAATTGTCCAGTAATGCAGAGATACATGCTACTAAAAAATTCCAACTGTCATCTATGGTCAAATCATATCTTGAAATTTATAAATCTTGAATTATGCTAAATTAGCTCTAGAGTTTATAATTATAAACATAACACAGTCGAATATTATGAACTTTCCTCCTCACCTGTAAGTAAAGTGTGACCAAAGAACTATCTTACTTATAAAAGTCTTAAACGCTATTACTTTTAATGAATTTTTCACCAATACAGGCTATCGGCTCCATTCTAAATATGCTCAATTCAGCTAAAATAAAAATTATCTGTGATGTATTATAAAAACTGATTTACTAAGCTCAATAAATTCAAATCTATAAGGTAATCTCCCTAGTAATATAATTAAGATTGTATTGTACGATTTTTGGTCTTGTACGCCTCCAATTACCTTGATGCATATTATAGTTGTTTACAAGTAGATGTATGTTAAGCGTCCTATAAACGACACCTGGCTCTGCTTGGTAAAACTCGCCTAAGTACTTCATAATGTAATTGAATTAAACCATTGACTGTTTTTATGACGCTATATAATGCACAATTGGTGTTGTTAGATGTTTGACTGAATATTCAGTCAAGCTACTAACGGGGAAAAGCCAGCAACCATAATAGATAGTTTTTTACTGTGTAATATTAAACTTATCTGTAGATCATTAACTTGGGGAATTGTTTAGCAGCATGAGTCTTGATGCTCCTACAAATACAATCGATAAGAATGTCGTATCTAGTGATTAGGAAAGTGATACGGTCATAAAAAATGTGGTCGTCTTTATGGTTAAAAAGAAAGACACTATTTATTGTGGTGAAACTTATAATCAGTAAGCTGAAAGATATAACAGCTAGTGTATTACTTAACAGTATGATTGACGTAAAAATGAATGTTAACGGTATCACAATGGATAATTGTAAATAGTTTATTCAGTATTAACGTATAGATAAATAATTAGATAAAGATGCCTATTTTCGCATCTTTATTCATCTGTGAATAGTGGTATTTATAAAAATACGAATGGTTTTCTTAGGAATTATTTGCTAAGGGAGCTGTAGCGAAGAAGAAATACAAACAGCTCTTGATATACTGAATTACCGAGCAATTATCAAAACAGCTGAGTGGAAAAACAATTGCACTTATTTAATTAAAGTCAAGGTTGATTATTTCACCGATTTTTTTATTAATAAAAGATATGCGGTAAAGGTAACAAGGAAAGATATAAACATTACAAATTCGTTAATAACCATTAGTTCCCCAACTAAGCCAACTGCGGATGTTAATACTGACATTAAAGTGATGAGAATAAGTGTTTGTCTAGGAGTTAGGTTTAAGTTTAATAATATGTGATGTAAATGGTCTCTATCTGGTTTGAAAGGGCTTTGGTTTCTTTTTAATCGTCTAAATATAACTGAGCAAGCATCCATTAATGGGATTGCACATATCCAAAGAGCTGTGACTGGGCGTAAAGATGTCTCTTCTCCTTGAGTTGATAAGGTTAATAGCCAAACTACAGCTAAACCAATTAACATGCTTCCAGAGTCACCCATAAAAACTTTTCTGGTTTTGTCTGCTAAAAGGTTTAGATTAAATATTAGATACGGAATTAAAGCTGCACAAGCAACATAAGCCACAATTGCAACTTCATTATTGCCACTTATATTGGCTAAAATACCGATTGAAAGAAAAGAATTTAAGCTTAAACACCCCAATAAACCATCAATTCCATCGACCATATTAAAAGCATTTATAATACCCAATACAGCAATATAGGTAAGAAGTATGCCTGCTCCACCTATATTTATATCACCTAAATTAAATAAATTACCTAAATGATTAATATATATATCTAAGACCAAAATCATAAGTGTTGCAACAAGTAGTTGACCCACTAGTCTTATTTTTACACTTACGTCAAATTTATCATCCAAGGCACCAATAAAAACCATAAGCGCTATTGAAACCAAAAAAACCCTATTTTCGGTATTATCTGGTAACCAGATTATGCTAACAATAAATATTGAAAGGAATATTGATATACCACCAACTAAAGGAATATGACCGCTATGTTGTTTTCGAGCGTCTGGTTTGTCCATTAATCCAATGTTTTTGGCTATTGGAACAAGTACCTTGATTGATATTAAAGATATAAGAAAAGAAGTAAAAACTGGATAAATGAATTCCATAAAATAAGTCGTACCAGAAAAGTGGAATGTAAAGAGTGTCTGTAGTTTATATTGAAATAAATTTAATGCAATTCCTACCAGCTGTTATTCTGCATAAACGTATGAAATAACAAAATCTATATATTCATATGTAATATAATATCGAATTTTTATAATTTTAATATTACTGTATTACTTTATTTGCTTCATAAAATTAAGCATAATGGATGAAATAATTTTGTTAGGAATGCTTGTGTCGCACAAAAATCTTACTCATTTAAAAAAACTAGAAGCTGAGTATATTCACATTATTAGTGAAGTTGCGGCTGAATT
>JAWUYQ010000111.1:0-16419 GCA_034110725.1 Flavobacteriaceae bacterium | reverse complement strand
CTTTTTTAAGTTCTTTCAAATATTGAAATACCAACAATGTGCCGATGTAGCTCAGCTGGCTAGAGCAGCTGATTTGTAATCAGCAGGTCGGGGGTTCGAGTCCCTTCATCGGCTCAAAAAACACTAATCTTATGATTGGTGTTTTTTTTTGCTCAAATTTTAAAAGTAACAGCATTTTTGTGAATTAAGTCATAATAACTTAATTTTGTGAAAACTAAATAAATTACCATGGCAGATTTAACCCCGAATGAATGGCAAAAACAATTATTGAATGATGCCAATGCGATTATTGTAGACGTTAGAACGTTAGATGAAGTTGCTGAGGGAGCTATTCCTAATGCAATTAATATCGACGTGAAAGAGCCACAATCCTTTTTAGATCAAATTAATCAATTAGACAAAACTAAAAATTTTTACATGTATTGTCAGTCTGGAGCAAGAAGTGCTCAAGCTTGTGCAGTTTTAAATTTAATGTGTGATGTACCTAAAGCTTATAGTTTGGCTGGCGGGTTTACTTCATGGTCTGGTAAAATAACTATATAATTAATATGAGATATTTTTTTATAATGTTCAGTTGTATTTTTTTATCATGCGCTCAAACAACAAAGGAGGGAGTAACCATTCTTGATCCAATTCAGTTTGAAGAAAAGATAAAAGAGAAAAATGTTCAGTTAGTAGATGTGCGAACTCCAAATGAATGGGAAAGTGGTGTAATAGCAAACCCCTTGAAAATTAATTTTCTAGAAAGTGATTTTAAAGAAAAAGCAGAAAAACTTGATAAAACAAAGCCAATAGCAATATATTGCAAAAGTGGCGGAAGAAGTGGTCAAGCCGCTAAATTACTATCAGAAATTGGTTTTAAAGAAGTGTACGATTTAAAAGGAGGTATTTTAAATTGGAATAAGAAATAATAAAAAAGCAGTTCATATGAACTGCTTTTTTATTGTGGAGTCGCCGAGAATCGAACTCGGGTCCAAACAAGCAATAAAATAGCTTTCTACATGCTTAGTTTTCGTTTAATTTTCGTGGTAATAATAGACCGAAAACAGCCAACATTACCCTTATCTTCTTAAGTTGTTGAAATGATAACGAAGTAGTATCATCCCTATGTTAACTTTTACGATGCCTGTAAATAGAACGCCGTTAACCAAGGCTTTCAGCAGACATTCAGCTTGTACACCTAGTGTACCGAGGCTAATCCTACTATAATTCGGATTAAGCAGCTAAAGCGTAGTTATTCTCGCCGTTTAAAAAGTGTGATGTAGATATTTACGAGCGATACATCATCGCTCGACATGCTTATTACCTTATTGATCTCGCTGTCAATACCAGTCGACCCCATATTTCAATGAACATTGCAAACTTACAAAATAGTAAGGAGTTTGTGTTTACCATTTTATTTTTTTTAAGAAACCTTTCTGAAATTAATATAATTCCCTTGTTTTTGTTTTCTTGATATTGTTATATAAATATGCTATTTTAGCCGGAAGTTTAAAAAATAACACTAAATAATTCTTCCAACATGAAGTTTGCAATTATAAAAGAAAGAAAAAATCCACCTGATAGAAGAGTTGTATTTCCTCCTAAACTATGTAAAGAAGTAGTATCTCAATTTCCTGAGTTAGAGTTTGCAGTTGAGTCTTCTGATATTCGTTTTTTTAAGGATGAAGAGTATGCAGGTGAAGGGTTTCTGCCAGTGAACGATGTAGCTGATTGTGATGTAATGTTTGGTGTTAAAGAAGTTCCTGTAGATGCATTAGTGTCCAATAAGAAATACTTCTTTTTTTCTCATACTATAAAAAAAGCGCCTTATAATAGAAAGTTATTGCAAGCAGTTTTAGCTAAAAACATAGAGTTATATGACCATGAAACAATAACTAAAGCTTCAGGTTCACGATTGATTGGTTTTGGACGATATGCAGGTATAGTAGGGGCATATAATGGTTTTATCGCTTACGGTAAAAAGAACAATTTATGGGAGATGCCTAAAGCTGAACATTTGTCTAGTTTAGATGAAATGAAGCAAGAGTTAAATAAATTGAGTTTACCAAATATTAAAATTTGTTTAACTGGAAGCGGAAAAGTTGCTTTTGGTGCTAAAGAAATTTTAGATCATTTAAATATAAAAGAAGTTTCTGTTCAGGAGTATTTAAATGATTCATTTAGTGAAGCTGTATACTGTAAAATTGATGTGCTTGATTATAACAAACGTAAAGATGGGCAACAATTAAATAAAAAGGATTTTTATAATAATGCTAAAGAATACGAGTCAGATTTTATGCGTTTCGCAAAAACAACGGACTATTTTATAGCTGGTCATTTTTATGATAATGCCGCACCTTTTTTATATACAAGAGAGGATTGTAAATCATCAGATTTTAATATTAAACTAGTTGCTGATGTATCATGTGATATTGATGGGCCTGTTGCAAGTACGATTCGTCCTTCAACTATAGCTGACCCTATTTATGGGTATAATCCAGAAACGGAATCAGAAATAGATTTTATGGATGATAAAGCAATCGTTGTTATGGCGGTTGATAACTTACCTTGTGAATTACCTAAAGATGCTAGTGAAGGCTTTGGAGAAATGTTTTTAGAGCATGTAATCCCAGCTTTTTATAATAATGATAAAGATGGTGTGTTGGAGCGTGCAAAGATGACTACAGCTGATGGAAAGCTTACTGAGCGTTATATGTACCTTCAAAATTATGTAGACGGAAAAGAATAATTAAATTAATGATTTAATTGAAAAAAGGAGCTTCTGATTTAGAAACTCCTTTTTTGTTGATTCTTATTAAGTTGAATGTTTATAATATATCTTAAAATATAATTCTGTTATAGAATACTATTAGTTATCCGTTATTCCAGTCTATTTTTCGAGAGACATACATTACAACAGATAAAATAATGAACAAGCCAATACTCCCTACCAATAAAGCATAGTTTTCTAGCTGAATAATAACAAAAATAAATCCGTATAAAACAGTTAAACATGTTCCTATTAAAAAAACGAATTTGAGGCTTTTCAATATTGATTTAGAGTATAATGTTACCAAACCAACAACTGCACTCCCAGCAATGAGATATGCTTTTAAAAAGCTGCTGTGTTCTGAAATTGAAATTAGTAAAGTGTAAAACATAACTAAAGCAACACCTATCATTACATATTGAAAAGGATGAATGTTAATCTTACTCATTGTTTGAATTAAAAAGAATATTAAAAACGTTAATCCAATAACCATAAAACCATACTTAGCCGTGCGATTACTTTTTTGATATTCATCCACAGGAACTATAAAGTTTGTTCCGAATGCATACTCATTCAGGTTTGGAAGATGATTGAAAAACTGTTGTGAAAAGGGTCTGTTGATATCTAATACTTTCCAATTAGCTTTAAATCCGTTTTTACTAACTTTTTCTCCTTCATCCTGTGGTAAGAAGTTTCCAGTAAAACTTGGGTTTATCCAATTTGAAGTCATTTTAGCAGAGGAGGTTTTACCTATGGGGATAAACTTCATGCTTTTGCTACCGTTATAAGATAAGTTCATGCTGAAGTTTTGAACTGTGGTAAAGTCAAGGTTTTCTGCTTTTATATAACTACTTTCTAGTTCATCTAAACCATTTTTGTCTTGTTTATCTGAATGATATTTGGTTTCAAAAGCATAATTATTTTCACCATATTTTATGTTTACTTGACTTTTTATGCCTTTTAAGTTAGAAGTTTTAAAAACCACGGTGCTTTTACCCCAAATTATATCCTCCTTTTTAATTTCTTTTGAAGAAAAGTTTGGTTGTGTAAAGCTACCAGTTATTTCTATGTCACTTTCATAAACAACAGACTCAAAATTGTTTCTTTTTTTAGTTTTAGATTTTGCATTGGCTTTAAAATCTAATTGCTTAGGAAAGAAATATGCATAGTTCATAAAGCTTTCTTTTTCCACTACATATTGTTTGGTTTTTGGATTGAAAACAGACTTTTCTTTGTATGTTTTATAAGGCACCTTTAGTATGGGGCCATAGAGGGTAACTTCTTCTCCCCATTTTTCGTTAATTTCATTTACAACATCTGTTTGTCTGTACTCTCGTTCTCTTATCAGATCTTTTACAAAAGCTAATGGAATTAGAAGGATTAATATTAGTGTAGCAATCATAATCATTCTTGCTGTAATTGATGTTTTTAACCAGTGGCTAAATTTGTTCTGTTGTTGATTTGTGTTTTCCATGTCTTTGTTGTTTTAAAAGAACTTTGTATTTCAAAGTAAATGATTAAAAAAAATGATTATTGTTTTATTAATTTTTCAAGTGCATTTAAATGCTTTTTAAATTCTAACTTCCCAAGTTTACTAGTACTATAACGAGTGTTTGGTTTTTTGCCAATAAATTGTTTTTCAATAATAATGAATTCGGCTTTTTCTAAAGCTTTTATATGGCTTGCTAAGTTTCCGTCAGTAGCACCTAATAATTCTTTTAAGGTATTAAATTCAGCATATTCATTTACCATAAGAATAGACATAATACCGAGTCTGATTCTATGATCAAATATTTTATTGATATGTTGAATGATGTTTTTAGACACGAATTACGTTTTTTTTTACAAAAGCATTAAAAATAGACTGTTTACTGATATTGCTTACGGTCATATTTAAAATGCATAATTATGCCATAAATAATATGCATCACGCCAAAACCAATTACCCACAACCAAAAACCATAACCTGGAATAATAGCGCAAATTAGTCCTAAGATAATCTCGATATAGCCTAAGTATTTTATTTTCCCTAAAGTGTACTTAGAGGCGTTAACTAGTGCAAGTCCATAAAACAGAAGCATTAATGCTCCGGTTTGCCCATATTTTTGTTGGTTTAGTATTACTAATATGTAAATACCTCCTGTGACTAATGGAATCAAGAAACTACTTATGGCTCTTAGTGCGGTTTTATCCAATAGCTTTTCTCCATTCATTTTAGCTTTTCTTGTTGTCAAAAATATGGCTGTAATAATGGTGAAAAAGGCAATAAGAAATAAGTCGATTAAAACTATGTTGAATGTTTTTTCATCTAATATTAAGTAATCTTTAGCACTAGTTGTAACAAGCCAGTAGGCATAACTTGCACCAATAAGTGAGTATATCCCTGCCATGATTCCAGATAGACCACTCAAAGAAATAAACCGTGTTGATTTATTCATGAGTGTTTTAATATCGGATAAGTCTTTTAAGTAATCTTGATTTGTCATAGTAAAGTACTTTGAAAAACAAAGTTAATTAAATATATATGTTTTCCTAATAGAAATTTAAATTTTGGGTTAATTTTAAGAACTAATTATAAATAAGCCTTAGGTTTTGAATCCAGCAGAAAATTATATAATTAATCAGCCAGAACCGTATAGGAATATGTTGTTGTATTTACAAGTAATGGTTGAGCGAACTATCCCAGAGATGGAATTAAAATACAAATACAAAGTCCCGTTTTATTATTTTAATGGGAAACCGTTTTGTTATTTCAATGCGAGCCATAAAAGAAAATTTGTAGATATTGGTTTTTGTAAGGGGAATCAGATAGAAATTCATATGGAAGATCTAATTTCTGAAAAGCGTAAAAAGATGACTTCTTTACGATATACTAGTTTAGAAGAAATAGATAGTCAAATATTAATTGAAGTATTAGAAGCTGCTAAAAAACTCTATTAAAACAAAAAACCTTAAGCTAATACTTAAGGTTTTTTGTTTTAAAGGATAAAATTTAGTTGTCTCCTTTATTCTGATTGAATAACTGAAAAACATACCCAATAGTTATGTTGTGTTGTATAAACCAAAAACTTTGCTTGGCAGTATCTCCATCTGAAGTTGTTTTAATCCACGGCATATTGATATATCCACCTTTCAACTCAGTTTGAATTTGGATGTGATTAAAAAACACAAATCCAAGTCCAGCTTTTGCACTAACTCCATAACCAGACCAATGAAACTCATCATTTCTTTTTTTACCAATTACCGTAGCGTTTGTTTTTGGATATAATCCTCCAACACCAATACCTTCCAGTAAATTGATTTGAATTTTATTAGGATTCAAGTTTAAAAGTTCTCCTAAATCATCAACACGAGCGATTTCAATATTTACATAATTTAAACCATCAGTATGTTCAAAAGCAAAAAACTGAGGGTCACCTTCGGGATTTATAGTGTCAATCAAATTTATAGTGTCATTATTATATACGCCATTGTAATTTGAATCACCATCTTCAATTCCATCAAAATTAATAAAGCCATCAATTCTAACATTTTGAGGTCTTATAACAACATACTTCATATGGTCAAGGCCAAGAGAAACTTGATAGTTGTCATGAAAATAATATCCTAGCCTGAAATTAGTTTGCGGAATAGTCATTCTAGCTGGATTGATATAATCAATATGCCAACCTTTAGGTTTGTCTTCTGCATTTACATCTTGTAAAGTGAAATTGTAATTTTCCCCTTCAAATTGTATATCAGATTTTGAATATTTAGCCCTGTTTCCTCCCCAATAAAAATAAGCTTTTCCTTTGTTTTTGTTATAAGTATAAGTAGTCTCTTTTGTAACTGGTTCTTCTTGAGAAAAACCAACTGATGTAATCCCTATAAATAGGAATAGTAGGATGATTTTATAATTCATTAACCGTTTTTCTAATTTTAACCAAATTGGTTAATAGGTTTTCTAAATGGTCTAAGTGTAGCATATTTGCGCCATCACTCATTGCGTTTGCAGGATCAAAGTGTGTTTCAATAAATAGTCCGTCTACATTATTTACAATTCCAGCACGAGCAATTGTTTCAATCATATCTGGTCTACCACCAGTAACTCCAGAAGTCTGATTTGGTTGTTGTAAAGAATGAGTAACATCTAAAACAGTCGGAGCAAACTGACGCATAGTTGGGATTCCTCTAAAATCAACAATCATGTCTTGATATCCAAACATTGTTCCTCTATCGGTAATCCAAACTTTATCGCTTCCAGCGTCTCTAACCTTCTGCGCTGCATGTTGCATTGCTTCTGGACTCATAAACTGACCTTTCTTCAAGTTTACCACTTTTCCAGTTTTTGCAGCAGCAACAACTAAATCAGTTTGACGAACTAAAAAGGCAGGTATTTGTAATACATCTACATACTCAGCGGCCATAGCTGCATCCGACACTTCATGTATGTCTGTTACAGTTGGTACATTAAAAGTTTCAGAAACTTTACGTAGTATTTTCAATGCTTTTTCATCTCCAATTCCTGTAAAACTATCAATTCTACTTCTGTTGGCTTTTTTAAATGATCCTTTAAAAATATAAGGGATTTCTAACTTATCAGTTATACCAATTACCTTTTCTGCAATTCGTAAAGCCATGTCCTCACTTTCAATAGCGCATGGTCCGGCTAATAAAAAGAAGTTGTTACTTGTAGTGTGTTTGATATTAGGAATTTGCTCTAAAGTCATTTGTTTGATTTTTGCGCAAAGATAATCTTTTTCGTTATACATATAGGGCTTTTAAGAAACTCCTAACACAATATATATGGTATAATATGCGTAGATAGACATGGTTTAAATAAAAAGGCGTACCTTTGCACCCTTAAATTAGAGATTTATAGTTATGAGTTCTGTTAAAAATATTGCAATTATTGCCCATGTCGATCATGGTAAAACAACGTTGGTAGATAAGATTATGTACCATTGCCAGTTATTTCGTGAAAACCAAAATACTGGAGATTTAATTCTTGATAACAACGATTTAGAACGAGAACGAGGAATAACTATTACCTCTAAGAACGTATCTGTAATCTATAAGGGTACAAAAATCAACATTATTGATACTCCAGGTCACGCCGATTTCGGTGGAGAAGTAGAGAGAGTATTAAACATGGCTGATGGTGTATTACTTTTAGTTGATGCATTTGAAGGTCCAATGCCTCAAACTCGTTTCGTATTGCAAAAAGCAATCGATTTAGGATTGAAGCCTTGTGTTGTTATAAACAAAGTAGATAAAGAAAACTGTACTCCTGAAGAAGTTCATGAAAAAGTATTCGACTTAATGTTCGAATTAGGTGCAGAGGAATGGCAAATGGATTTCCCAACAGTATATGGTTCTGCAAAGAACAACTGGATGAGTGATGATTGGAAAGATGAAACTGATAACATCGAGCCGTTATTAGATATGGTTCTTGAGCACATTCCTGTATTCGAACCGAAAGAAGGAAATACTCAAATGTTAATTACGTCATTAGATTTTTCTTCTTTTACAGGAAGAATTGCTATTGGACGTTTAACTCGTGGAACTTTAAAAGAAGGTATGCAAGTATCGCTTTGTAAGAGAGACGGAAGTATAGTAAAATGTAAGATAAAAGAATTACAATTATTTGAAGGTCTTGGACGTTTAAAAGTATCTGAAGTTAAAACTGGAGATATTTGTGCAATTGTTGGATTAGAAGGATTTGAAATTGGTGATACTATTGCTGATATCGAAAACCCAGAAGCATTAGCAACTATTGCTATTGATGAGCCAACAATGAGTATGTTGTTTACAATTAACGATTCTCCTTTCTTCGGAAAAGATGGAAAGTATGTAACATCTCGTCATATTAAAGATAGATTAAATAAAGAATTAGAAAAGAATTTAGCTTTACGTGTTAATGAAACAGGTAGTGCAGATAAATTTTTAGTATTCGGTCGTGGTGTATTACATTTATCTGTATTGATAGAGACTATGCGTCGTGAAGGGTACGAAATGCAAATAGGTCAGCCACAAGTTATCATCAGAGAAATCGACGGTGTTAAATGTGAGCCTATTGAGGAATTAACTATTGATTTACCAGAATCAGTTTCAGGTAAAGCAGTAGAAATGGTTTCTATGCGTAAAGGTGAAATGACATCTATGGAAGCTAAAGGTGACCGTATGATTTGTGAATTCTTAATTCCTTCTAGAGGAATTATCGGAATGCGTAATCAGTTATTAACTGCTACAGCTGGTGAGGCTATTATGGCACATAGATTTAAAGAATACCAACCTTTAAGAGGAGCAATCCCTGAAAGATTAAATGGATCTTTAATATCTATGGAAAGAGGAAAGTCTATTCCTTATTCAATTGATAAATTACAGGATAGAGGTCGTTTCTTCGTAGAAGCTGGAGAAGATATTTATGAAGGTCAGGTTATTGGAGAAAATTCAAGACGTGATGACATGACAGTAAATATTACTAAAACTAAAAAGCAATCTAACGTACGTTCTTCTGGAGCAGATGATAAAGCGAAAATTGTTCCGGCAATTAAATTCTCTTTAGAAGAAGCTTTAGAATTCATTCAAAAGGATGAGTATGTTGAGGTTACACCAAACTTCTTACGTTTACGTAAGGTTCACTTAACCGAAGCAGATAGAAAACGTAATCCTATTAAATAATAAATCTTACTAAGATTAAATTATATAATACCACTGTAAATTTTACAGTGGTATTTTTTTTGTACTATTGCCATCGGTTTTATTTAATATATAAAAAATAAATTATGGATTTAACTTTAGTAGAAGTAGTTGGTTATTTAGCATCAATAGTAGTATTGTGTTCTTTTACAATGAAAGACGTTAAAAAGCTAAGGGTGGTAAATATGGTAGGTTGTCTGTTGTTTGTGATTTATGGATTCATGATGCCTACAATAAGGATTGGGCTACCAATTATCATCACTAATGCTGCAATAATGGGGATTAATGTCTATTATTCATTTATTGCAAAGAAGGCTTAATTTCGAATAAAAAAAGTTTGGTTTCTTTAGGTGGGTAAAAATGCAATTTTTATTTTTGCACATGGAAAATAAAATACTTATTCTAGACTTCGGTTCTCAAGTTACGCAGCTGATTGCGCGTAGAGTAAGAGAATTAAATATTTACTGTGAAATTCATCCTTATAACAGTAAGAAATACAATTTTGACGATTATAAAGCAGTTATTTTATCAGGGTCTCCACATTCTGTAAGGGGAGAGAATCCGCCAATGATAGATCTATCAGCTGTTAAAGGAAAAAAACCATTATTAGGTATCTGTTATGGAGCTCAATATTTAGCTCATTTCTTTGATGGAGAAGTTGGATCTTCTAATACACGTGAATATGGTCGTGCAAATTTATCATATGTCAATACTGAGTCTCCTTTGTTTAAAGGAATCAATGTTGGTTCTCAGGTGTGGATGAGTCATTCCGATACAATTTTAAGTTTACCAGCTAATTACAAGTGTATAGCGAGTACTCACGATGTTAAAAATGCAGCTTACGAAATTGAAGGAGAGCAAACTTATGCTATTCAGTTTCACCCAGAAGTATATCATTCAACAGATGGAAAGCAACTATTAGAGAATTTCTTAGTAGGTATTGCTGGAGTTAGTCAAGAATGGACTTCTGATAATTTTGTTGACGCTACTGTAGCTGATATAAAAGAAAAAGTAGGAAACGATAAAGTTGTGTTAGGACTTTCTGGAGGAGTAGATTCTACTGTTGCAGCAGTTTTATTACAAAAAGCAATTGGTGATAATCTATATTGTGTTTTTGTAAATAATGGTTTATTACGTAAAGATGAGTATTCTTCTGTATTAAAACAATACGAGGGAATGGGGTTGAATGTGAAAGGAGTAGACGCCTCTCAACAATTCTATGATGAATTAAAAGGGTTGTCAGATCCTGAAGCAAAACGTAAGGCAATTGGAAAAGTGTTTATTGATGTATTCGACCAAGAATCTCATTTAATAGAAGATGTAAAATGGTTAGCTCAAGGAACCATTTACCCAGATGTAATAGAATCTGTATCTGCAGATGGTGGCCCATCGGCAACAATTAAATCACATCATAATGTAGGTGGTTTACCAGACTTTATGAAATTAAAAATCGTAGAGCCTTTACGTATGATTTTTAAAGATGAGGTTCGTAGAGCAGGAGCTTCAATGGGAATTGATCCAAAATTATTAGGACGTCACCCATTCCCAGGTCCAGGTTTAGCGATTAGAATATTAGGTGATATTACTCCAGATAAAGTAGCAATGTTGCAAGAGGTAGATGCTATTTTTATTAATGGTTTACGTGAGCACGGTTTGTATGACAAAGTGTGGCAAGCAGGAGCTATTTTATTGCCAGTACAATCTGTAGGGGTAATGGGAGATGAACGTACTTATGAAAAAGCTGTAGCTTTAAGAGCTGTAGAAAGCACTGATGGTATGACGGCTGACTGGGTAAACTTACCTTATGAATTTTTACAAAAAATATCTAACGATATTATTAATAAAGTAAAAGGTGTTAATAGAGTTGTTTATGACATTAGCTCTAAGCCACCAGCAACTATTGAATGGGAATAATAACTATTCCATATAAAAAACAAAGCCACCAAATTTGGTGGCTTTGTTTTTTAATTACATTAAAATTAATTATATATTGTAGGATAACTTATTTTTGGCAAGATGATTGCTTTTAAGTTATAGAGAAATACATTACGGATATGAGAAAAATATTTTTAGGATTGCTTTTTGTTTTAGGAGTTTCAATTACGACGTTCGCCCAAGGGTTTAAAGAACATACTGTGACTATTGGTGAAACACTAAGTACAATTGTTGAAAAATATCAGGTATCTCCATATGAATTATTTCAATTGAATCCTGATGCAGAAGATGGTTTAGAAGTTGGGGAGGTTTTAGTGTTGTTAAAAAACAGTCAATATCCATTTGATGCTACCTTAATTGGGTTGATGAAGTATAGAGTAAAGAAAAAAGAAACTTTATATGGTATTGCTCAAGCTCATGGAGTAACTGAGGCAAATATTAAAAAATACAATACTAGTCTATATGCTAATCAAATTAGCAAGGGGGATAAAATTAAAATACCAGTTTTTAATAAAAGCTTAGCTACTCAAGTAGTGACAACAACTCCAAAGGATGTAGTAGAAGTGGTAACAACCAAAGTGGTTACTGAAACTGTAAATCATGAGGTGCTGCCTAAGGAAGGGAAGTATGGTATTTCAAAGAAATACGGTATTACAATCCTTGAATTGGAAGCTCAAAACCCAGAAATAGTTGAGGGATTAAAAATTGGACAAGTATTAACAATAACTAAAAAGACAATAATAGAAACTGTTGTTGATGATGTGAATACTGTAGAGGATAAATTTGAATTCTATATAGTTAAGCCAAAAGAAGGTTTTTATAGTCTGACTAAAAAACTGGGAGTTTCTAAAGATTCATTAAAAGTTCTAAACCCTAGTTTGGTTGATGGTTTAAAGATTGGGATGATTTTAAAATACCCGAGAAAGAAACTGGTTAAAGCTGAAGTTGCGTCATTTAAATTATTAGATAGTATATCCAATTACGAACCCCAACATATTACTTTAATGTTACCTTTAATGTTAGATAAAATTGTAGAAAACGATTCTGTTTCTACTCTTAAAAAAGTAGTGATGCTTGATGGGAATACCAATGCCTCTTTAGATTTTTATTCAGGAGCATTAATGGCAATTGATTCAATGAAAAACGTGGGGATTTCAACAAAATTAAGAGTGTTTGATACTCAGTATAATAGTAGAAATAAAAAAGCGAATTCACAGCGAATTTCTGAATTGTTGGCAATGAATTATCAAGAAAACGAAGTGGTAATTGGCCCGTTAGTAGCTTCTAATGTTTCACTAGCAGCAAATGGTTTAGCAGAAAAAAACATTCCTGTTTTAGCACCGTTCCCATTAAAGATAATACCACTAAGTAATAATATATATCAAACTAATGCATCAATTGATTTTCAACGCGATGAAATGATTCGTTTTATAGAGTCTTATAGTGTTGGGAAGCCGATGATTATTATTACAGATAAAAAAATGAGTATTGTGGGTAAGGAGTTACAATTAAAGTTTCCTTTAGCAAAAGTAATTACTCCGCGAGAAGGAAATTTGCTAATTCCAAAAGATTTTAATGGGTTATTGAGTGAAAGTGTTGAGAATATTATCATAGTAGAAGCAATAGAAGTTGGCTTATTGTCTACAGTAACTACCATTTTGGATACGAAGTTGAAAAAGCATAAAATATCATTGTTTACAACAAGTAGTGTTAATACTTTTAGAACGATAGAAAATAGATATAAAGCAAAATTGAATTTACACTTTCCCTCTATCAGAAAGGAGATAGCATTTGAAAAGGAAGATGGTTTCTTAAAAAAATATAAGTCTGAATATGGCAAATTACCTAGCAAGTATGCACTAAGGGGTTATGATTTAACTATGGATGTTTTGTTAAGACAAGCAGTATCATCTACTTTTGAAAATGCTACTGAAACAATTGGAGAAACCTCATATTTAGAAAATAAATTTAATTATTACAAAGCAGATAATGGAGGCTATACCAACAATGCAATGTATATATTACATTATACACCTGAGTTAAAAATAGAAGAGGCAAGTTTAGTTGCTAAAATAAAAGAAGTAGAATAATTATGACAACATCAAACGTAACTTATAAAGGAGATTTACGAACAGTATCAGTTCATTTAAGATCAGGGAATGAAATTATTACTGATGCACCAGTAGATAATAACGGTAAAGGAGAAGCGTTTTCTCCAACAGATACTGTTGCAACTGCATTAGCGAGTTGTATGCTTACAATTATGGGAGTTAAAGCGAATGCAAAAGACATTAATATCGAAGGAGCTTCTGCTGATGTTATAAAAACTATGGGAGTAAATCCACGTAGAATTACTAAAGTTGATGTAGTTTTTAAGCTGCCTTTTTCTTTTGATGAAGCTACAAAAACTGTTTTAGAACGAGCAGCTTTAACGTGTCCAGTATATTTTAGTTTGCATAATGATATTGAAAAAAATGTAACATTTAACTGGTTGTAATGAGTAGAGTTATTTTCATATTATTTTTTATTTCATTCCAATTTTCGGTTGCTCAAGATGATGAGATGCCATGGAGGAGTGATCAAAAATTAACTTGGGAAGATTTTAAGTCTGCTCCAGATCATAGCCACCCATATGCAGCAATCACATTTTCAGGAATGTCAATCTCATTTTCAGGAATGTCTTACGGGCTTTCTGATGACGTGGTAAATGGAGAAACGAATATAAATTATAAAGTAAATTGTTTTTTCATTGCTAGTAAATCTTGGGTAAAAAGAAGGTATAAAGGCGATAAGGGATTATTGAAACATGAACAACTGCATTTTGATATCACAGAGCTTTATACAAGAAAATTTAGAGAAGAGTTAAGTAAGATGACTTTTACGGATAATGTGAAAGCAGAAATTAAAGAAGTGCATAGAAGAATAACTAAAGAGAAAACTCTACTTCAAGAAAAGTACGATTTAGAAACGGATCATTCTAAAAACGAAGCTGCACAAAAAAGGTGGCAATTAAAAATAGATTCAGAACTTCAAAATAGAATTGAATTTGCCAGTAAGTAATCAAGAATATCTTATAAAATTAGCGCATACTAAAATGCCGTTTGGTAAATATAAAGGTAGAGATTTAATTAATTTGCCTGAGCATTATATAGTATGGTATAATAACAAAGGATTTCCTAAAGGTCAACTAGGTGAAATGTTGCAATTGGTATATGAGTTGCAATTAAATGGATTGGAAGATTTAGTAAGGAATATAAAGCGAAAGTTTCCAAAATAGATTTAATTCTACTAGAAAATTAAGGTGGTTAAAGCTCAATACTAGAAAACTATTAGCTCCTAAAATACTTTTCACTTAACTATTGCAATTGCCGTTTAAATCCGTATTTTTGCCGAGATTTCAACAACAACACAACAACTACAATCATGTCAAACGCAAAGTATATTTTTGTTACCGGAGGGGTAACCTCTTCATTAGGAAAAGGTATTATTGCCGCATCTTTAGCAAAATTATTACAATCAAGAGGGTATAGAACTACTATTCAAAAGTTAGATCCGTATTTAAATGTAGATCCAGGAACATTAAATCCGTATGAACACGGAGAATGTTATGTAACTGAAGATGGAGCAGAGACAGATTTAGATTTAGGACATTATGAACGTTTCCTAAATGTAAATACTTCACAAGCAAATAATGTTACTACGGGTAGAATTTACCAATCGGTAATTCAAAAGGAACGTCGTGGTGAGTTTTTAGGGAAAACTGTTCAGGTAGTTCCTCATATCACAAATGTAATTAAAGAACGTTTTCAGATTTTAGGAAAATCTGGCGTTTATGATATTGTGATTACTGAGTTAGGGGGGACAGTTGGGGATATTGAATCATTACCATATATTGAGGCTGTACGTCAGTTGAAATGGGAGTTAGGAGATGAAAATGCGATTGTTATTCATTTAACATTAGTGCCATATTTAGCTGCTGCAGGAGAATTAAAAACAAAACCTACGCAACATTCTGTTAAAACATTAATGGAAAGTGGAGTAAAAGCTGATGTTTTGGTTTGTAGAACTGAACATAAGTTATCTGATGAAATCAAAAATAAATTAGCATTATTCTGTAATGTTAAAAAAGAAGCAGTCATTGAATCTATTGATGCGTCTACTATTTATGATGTACCAAATTTAATGTTGGAAGAAAAATTAGATACTGTAGTATTAAATCAATTACAATTACCTTTAAATGAAACGCCAAAATTAGAAATTTGGAATGATTTTGTAAATAGGCATAAAAACCCGAAATCGACGGTAACTATTGGTTTAGTTGGTAAGTATGTTGAGTTACAGGATTCTTATAAATCAATATTAGAATCGTTTATTCATGCTGGTGCAGCAAACGAAGTAAAAGTAAACGTAAAGTCAATTCATTCTGAGCATGTTACTGTAGATGATTTAAAAGACGTTGATGCAATATTAGTTGCACCTGGTTTTGGAGGAAGAGGAATTGAAGGAAAAATAGTTGCTGTACAATATGCAAGAGAAAATAACATTCCGTTTTTAGGAATTTGTTTAGGAATGCAAATGGCAGTAATTGAATATTCAAGAAATGTATTAGGGTTGAAAGATGCTAATTCAGTAGAAATGAATGAAAATACACCAAGTCCGGTAATCAACTTAATGGAAGAGCAAAAAACTGTTGTTGATAAAGGAGGAACAATGCGTTTAGGAGCTTGGAAGTGTGATTTAAAAGAAGGAAGTAAAGCTTTTGAAATATATGGTTCATCTCAAATAGATGAACGTCATAGACATCGTTTTGAATTTAACAATGATTATAAGGAACAATTAGAAGCTGCAGGAATGCATGCTACTGGGTTTAATCCTGATACGGGCCTAGTGGAGATTGTAGAGATACCTTCTCACCCTTGGTTTATTGGAGTGCAATATCACCCTGAGTATAAAAGTACAGTAGCAAATCCGCATCCGTTATTTGTTGATTTTGTAAAAGCTGCAGTTAATAATAGATAACATGTCAATACGTCATTAAAATGGCTTTTGGA
>JAWUYQ010000110.1:0-11566 GCA_034110725.1 Flavobacteriaceae bacterium | reverse complement strand
CAGTTTTAAATGGAAACATCTTAAAATTAAAATACAGCGTTTTACACCAATTAATTGACCAGTAAAACTTTATCTTATTAATAATTGTCTTCATCTATAAATCTTATTTCTTCCTTAGTAGCTTAATCAGTTTATTTAATATCCCTGTGTTTTTATCCAACTGATAAATTGAATATGTTAAAGATAATAACAACAAACTAAACATCATTATATATTTTACGATATCCTTTTTAATTAATAGGCTTAAAAACACGCTTAGACAGAATAATATTGACACTCCAAAAGCTTGAGTAAACTTTTTATCAAAATACAGCTCGTATTTTAACTGAGTAATTATTCTTAACACTATAAAATGGATGATATAATAAATAAAAAAGCTAATACCTATTCCTAACAATCCTCCAAAATAATATCCTGAAATAGTCATTAACAACATCAATGTATTAAAAAACAATGTTGTTTTCATAAATAATTTAGAGTCGCCTTTTGCAATAAGAACATAACCAATAGTCCAAGAAACTGTTTTAAATAATGTCCCCAGTATAGCCCATGAAACCAAGCCTAAAATCCCCAAAAATTCTTTTGTATAAAGTATTTGTATAATATATGGAACCGCTATAATAAATAATACAATAATTGGAGTCACTATTAATATTGCTATAAAAGATTGTTCCTGTACTACCTTACTTAACTGAACCTTATTGTTAACCACTTCGGATAATCTTGGGAAATAATCCATTTGCATTGCATTAAAAATAAGACCAACATACGAGTTAATTATTACAAAACCTGCTGAATATAACCCTAATTCTTTCACTCCACCAAAATGACCGATGTATAATTGTAAAACATATAATGTAAGTAAAGTTACCCCCCCTTTTAAACTAATTACCCCTCCTAGTTTGAGCATTTGCTTCCCTTCTACAAATGCCTCTGAATATGTTTTTTTTATTGATTTAATTTTTGTCTTATTAAAAAAATACTTACTAATAATAAAGACTACAAACGCATTGGCAATAATAACAGGTACTATTGCTTTTGTTCCATAAAAATAGTACATAGGAATCGCAATACACAACCCTATTAAATTACTTAATAAACTTATTTTGGCTAAATAGTTCATTTTTCTTAATCCTTGCAAAACTGAAAACTGTCCAATAGATAATTGCTTAAATAATAAAGCGACAGATATACATATGAAAGCATTTACATATGTATCATTTTCAAAAACTAATTTACTTAATATTGGAGATAAGCTCACCATTAATATCACCCCAAAAAAACCTGAGATTAACAATAGTTTTTGCAATACCCCAATTATATGTTGTATTTCATTTTCATTAGCATTAATTTTAGCATAAGCCAAATTTTTCACAGCACTAGTATCTAGCCCTACCTTAATAAATTCACTTATTAAATCTACGGTTGCGTTAAGTAAACTAATAACACCCATACCGTGAGCCCCTAATAATATGGCTATACATTTTGATTTTATAATTGACATTATCATGCCCAAAAACTGTACTCCACCAAAAATTGATGTTGCTTTTAAGACTTGATTATATGAATTATTCTTTTCCGACACTTATATATTGATCTAGTAATTAATTTATAATGTTATTTCCAAACAAATTTTTTCTTAAAAAAAATACAACCAATGGAAAGCAAATCAAATATCGCAATAAATGTGCAAACACTATTCCCTCAGCTCCCATTGAACTAATAAAATAAGAAGACAATCCATAAAACAATATTAATGAGATCAATTCTGTAACTATAAACTGCTTCACCATCTTTTTTGCAAAAAATTGATGCGCAATAATAACTGAGCCTATCTTAATAAAATCTCCTAATAATTGCCATTTAAACAATGATTTCATTCCTGAAAAATCTTCGCCATGTGTTATATCTATTACCCAATCTTTCAATACAAAAATTAGAAGCATCCCTCCTGCAAATAATGGTAAAAGCGTCTTGTATATATTTAACACTTCTCTTCGAAAATCAATACTTCGTTCAATTTTAGAAAATTTTGGAATTACATATAATGTAAGTATTGCACTTGAAAACATTAAGTACTGTTTAGATAAGTTTGTCATTGCAGTCCAATACCCCGCATCTGCCTCACTAATCTGATGTTTTAAATGCCCTCGTAAATCTATCTCTACAAAATTACTTAATAGTGTAGCTACAAAGGACATAATTGTAAAACCTATTAATTTATTTTTATACGGGATTGTAAAAGAGATTTTTTTATAATCTAAATATTCCTTTAATGTTTTTGAAAAGAAATAAAACAATATTGAAAATTGTAGTATCGGAAATATTGCTATTGCAAATAATGCCCCATTAAGATTTTTATAATATAATAACGTAATTAATAATGCAATACCTAAACAATAACTTATCAATTCAATTTTTACAAATTTTTTGTAAGCTGACAAACCATTAATTACACCATTAACAACTCTATTCATTGCTATAAAAGGGACCGCAATGGCGAGTATTTTAAAAACAAAACTAAAATCATTCCCTGTAGAAAAAACTAAGTCGTTCCAATACGAAGCTCCAAAAAAAAGCACAAAGAAAGTTATCAAACTTGAAAAAATAAGCCAAACAAACGCTGTAGAAAATAACTTCAACAATTCCTCTTTATTTTCCTTATGTTCAGACACATACTTTACAATCCCGTTAAAGATCCCTAGTGTAGAAAAGGATTGTATCATTGGAATGATGTTCCTTAAATCACCAATAAAGGCAACTCCAGCAGGACCAAATTTTTCAGCAATAATTCGTTGTGAAACAAAACCAAGCAAAGCTTTAATACCGATAGCCCCAGAATTTAAAGAAGTTATCTTTAGTAATAAATTGTCTTTTATAAAACCTGGTAATTTCAATTAAAATTGATTTAAAATGGCAACTATTTTTTGTGTATCAGCAATCGTTTGAATTGGGCTTATTGGCAAGCTCAAAACTTGTTCATGAATACTATCAGTTATCGGTAATTTCAGTTTAGAAAACTCTTGTAAAGCTTTTTGTTTATGTGGAGGTATTGGATAGTGAATTACAGTTTGAATGTCATTTTTCAACAAAAAATCTTGTAATTTATTACGTTTTTCACAACGAATAACAAACACATGAAATACATGACTTTTTGAATTATTCCATTTTGGAAGTTCAATTTTTTGATTATTTATATGCTCAATATAATAACTTGCAATTACTCTTCTATTATCATTATCAACATCTAAATCCTTGAGCTTAATTGACAAAAAAGCTGCTTGTAACTCATCTAACCTAGAATTAACACCTTTAATTTCATTTATATATTTTTTTGAAGAACCGTAATTCCTTAACTTATTTACTACATTAAACAATTCAACATCATTAGTAGTAATTGCTCCTCCATCACCCAAAGCCCCTAAATTTTTACTTGGATAGAAGCTAAAGGCTCCCGCGTCAGAAAGGTTTCCTGCTTTTATATTTGAAGTAGAAGTAGCGCCATGTGCCTGGGCAGCATCTTCAATAACTAATAAATTGTATTTATTTGCTATTGATTTAATTGTTGTCATATCCGCTAACTCTCCATATAAATGAACAGCTAATATCAATTTGACTTTTGAAGTTATGCTTTGTTCAATATTTCTTACAGATATATTAAAACTTTCTTCATTTGGCTCTACAAATACAGGAACTAACCCCGAATTAACCACCGCTAATATCGTAGCTATATATGTATTAGCAGGGACAATTACTTCATCCCCTTTTTTTAACTTTCCTAACTCAAGGTATCCTTTTAAAATTATCTCTATAGCATCTAATCCGCTAGCAACACCTATACAATATTTTGTTCCGCAATAATTAGCAAATTCCTTTTCAAAATTTGTTAATTTATCTCCCAATATACATTTACCGGCATCTAAAAAAGTGGAAAAAACTTCCTTAAACTCATCCTCATATCTAAGGTTAATTTGTTGAACATCTAAAAAAGGGATCATGTATAAATATTATCAATTAAACTAAAGTTACTTGTTTCAACTTCATAAAACTCTTGTGGAATAGTTATTGCACCAAAACTCTCTTTCCAATATAATAGCCCTCTATTTATTTTTCTTATTTCTTCACCTTCTGAACAACTTCCTAAACTAATATATTTTTTATCTAAATATTTTTTAAACACATTGTCAAACAAGAAATCTAATGCCCCGTCTTCATTTCTAGTATCACTTCCTGAGCTGTATTGAATATGAACTATATTATCAAACTCAAAAACAACAACACCTGCTTTTATCTCATTATTTATATGTGCGGTATAACAATGAATTTTTTTTTGAAAAAAACTTTTCAAAAGTAATAACTCATTAATTGTATGCACTGGGGCAACATTAAATCGGTTATTCAAATTTGGGACTAAAATATCCCTCCAAAATTCTTTAAATTTATTTTCTTGAATTTTCGCACCGCTATTTATTGCTTTATTTATTGCTCTTTTTCTATTTCTATTAACGTTATACATATTTGACTCTATAACCAAATAAGCATCTGACCTGTACATTTTTGCTTTTAAAATAAATAAAATAGAATTCATTTGTAAACCTTCTAATTCTTGATAAATAGTTGATGGCTTTTTATAAATTAACTTTACTATTCCATTAGAATTCAAGAACTCCAATATTTTAACCATTATAAATAGAGTATCGTCCAACCTTAAACTTTTACTTGTAATCAAGCCTCCATAACTAAGTCCTTGATGAGAGTAAACTATATTATCTTTTATGTTAGCAGGTAAAATTGCAACTAACTTTTCCTTTTTAAAACACAATAACGAATAGTCTTCAAATCGATCTTTATGGTACTCCATAAAATCCCTATAAAACAAAAAAGTAGCGTTTTTTGCTGAGGCTACAAATTTATCCCAGTTGGCTTTATCGTTAATGTCATATTTTCTAATAGTTATCAATCGCTGTACTTTGAATGCAAGGTAAAAATAGTGTTTTTAAACTGAACAAATAATCAATCCATAAACGGATTATTCTGATTTATATTTTGTTTGTATATTACGGCAACTTAAAACTTAATCTAATGCACAAAATACTACTTACTTTATCATTACTACTAATTAGTTTTTCTAGTAAAGCTCAGGATTTACCTGTAAATGCAAAGTCCGGAAAAATTACATTTATGAAAACTGTTGATGCTAAGGGACTTACAGCACAACAATTATATGACATCGCTAAAGAATGGGGAGGCAAACAAAACTTTACTATAGAAGAAGATAAAGCTGGTGTAAAAATAAACTTTAAAGGCTCATCAAAAATTGAATATCCTACTGCAAAAAGCACAGAAAAAACAGAAGGGAATGTTAATTTTAAATTTCAATTTGGGGCAAAAGAGGGAAAATACCGTTATATTTTTACAAATTTTACACATACTGGAGATCCTGAAGATGCTGGGGACTTAGAAGATGTAGAACCTGATTGTACTTTTCAAAAAATATCAATTCGTGGTTGGACTGTTTTAAAGAAAAACACACATAAAGAACTTTTAATATTAATTGATGCTTTAACTAAAAAAATTAAAGCTGAACAAAATGATCCTACTAAAAGTGATGACTGGTAAGTTTTACTTTTTTATATTAAAACAAAAGCGGGTAATGATATAATCATTACCCGCTTTTGTTTTAATAGGCTAAAACTTCTTTTTTAGCTTCTTTAAATTCTGTAATAATCTCATTTAATATATCTGCTGCTGGTTGTATTGTATGTATTAATCCAGCTACTTGACCTATTTCCAATTCACCTTCCTCTAAATCACCTTCAAACATTCCTTTCTTAGCTCTGGCTCTTCCTAATAATTCTTTTAACTGATCTACATTAGGGTTGGTTTTATATAACTCTTGCAAATCATTATAAAACTTATTTTTCACTAAACGTACTGGCGCCAATTCTTTTAACGTTAGTTGTGTATCACCATCTTGCACATTTACTACAACATTTTTAAATTTCTGATGTGCTGATGATTCTACACTGGCCACAAACCTACTTCCAACTTGCACTCCATCGGCACCTAAAACCATTGTTGCTAACATTCCTCTGCCTGTTGCAATTCCTCCCGCAGCAATTAATGGAATTTTAATAGCTTGTTTCACCATAGGAATTAATGTTAAAGTGGTGGTTTCATCTCTTCCGTTATGACCTCCTGCTTCAAATCCTTCGGCAACAATTGCGTCTACACCTGCAGCCTCAGCTTTTAGTGCAAATTTCACGTTACTAACCACATGTACCACTGTTACTCCACGTTCTTTTAACCAAGACGTCCAAGTTTTTGGATTTCCTGCAGATGTAAAAACGATAGAAACTCCTTCTTCAATAATGATATCCATTATTTCAGTTATATTAGGGTAAAGCATTGGAACATTTACTCCAAATGGTTTTAATGTTGCCTTTTTACACTTCTGAATATGTTCTCTTAATACATCTGGGTACATTGAACCAGCTCCGATTAACCCTAAACCTCCTGAATTACTAACAGCAGAGGCTAATTTCCACCCAGAATTCCAAATCATTCCTGCTTGAACTAACGGATATTTTATATTGAAAAGTTTACAAATTTTATTTTCCATAAATCTATAATAATCCTTTCTTAATTATAGAAAGGTGTTAAAAAACTAGGCTTTTATTTATCGTTACTCTTTAACTAACTTTAGTGTTTTTGATACATTTCCATTAGTAAACTTCAATAAATAAATACCACTATTTAAATGTGACACTTTAATTATATTGTCTGTTAAGTTTACCTCTTGAGCTATTACTTTTTTTCCTAAAACATTAAATACTATTACTGAAGCATATTGCATGTTTTTAGGCAAAATAACTTTAATATTATCGGTTGATGGGTTAGGGTAAATTGATATTACATCATTTAATTCTAACTCATCTATTGAAAGTAATCGAGCTAATTCTAAATTTGGTATGCCGTATCCTAATTCATAATTTGGCATTGTGTAAATTGAAGAAGATTCCTTAACAAGTTGAATTATTTCTGCATTAGACTTTCCTGGTAGTGCTTGCCATAAACAGGCAACTCCACCAGTTAATAAGGGCGATGAATAAGAAGTTCCATTTCCTGAAGCTACAGCTCCAGCAGTATTAATAAACGAAGCTCCTTGACCTTGAACACAAACATCGGGTTTCAGTCTATTATCAGACGTAGGTCCTCTAGAACTAAAAGACGCGTAATTTCCTGCAGAATTTACTGCTCCTATAGTAAGTACGTTTGGCCCATCTGCTGGCACTCCCACATTACCGTTCCACGGCACACTAGTACCTGAGTTACCTGCTGCATTAATTACCACTATTCCTTTTGTATATGCTATTTCTGCTCATCTAGTAATAAATGAAGTTTCCCCATCCAAATCAGTAGTATAATCATAATTATATTTTGATTCATCAAAGGTTGTATACCCTAACGAAGTGTTAATTATATCTACCCCTACATAATCAGCTTGTTCAGCTGCCATAACCCAATAGGTTTCTTCAGCAGGTGTTTCCGGTATAGCATCTTCAGAGATATACAAATAAAAACTGGCATCAGGTGCTGAACCAATATATTTTGTTGCTCCATCATAATACCCAGCTATAAATGACAACACATTTGAACCATGTGAATTCCCTGTATAAAAATCAGGGGAATTATTTACAAAATCATACCCTCCTAAAATTTGCCCGTTAGTTCTAATTTTATCAAATCCAGCGTTCGTGTTTACATTAGGAAAACCTGCATCAATAACAGCTATTGTTATTCCTGCTCCTGTGAAATCCAACTCATGTAATTTATGTGCCTTGAACATTTCAATCTGATTTTGAGCTTGACCATAATCATATGCAATCTTAGATGCGTTTTCTGTAGGGAACTTATTTCTATGTGATAATTTTGATTTCGTACTTGAAAACCTCCCCCCTACATTCAAGGAATTATCAGCAAATTCGATATTATTTACATATGGAAACGTAACTAATAAAGCGTTTATATCAACTTGAGATCCTATTACATGAATTGCATTTAACCATTTTGATGCTCCTATATATGTAATTCCAGCTGCACCAGAAATATCTGTGATATAACTTGGAGTTAATGGAACATCAGAAAAATCAAGAGATATCCCTTGATTTACTCTTCTATCTAATGCTTTTTGAGTAAGCATTGTAAGAGGATTAGCTAGATAAGTAGCTACATTTGATTTACTTCCTAGGTAAACCCACGCATGCTCTTGTGAGAAAGAAAAGTTGATACCTAAAGCAAGTAAAAATAATAGTACTATTTTCATTACGATTATTATTTGAGGACAGCAAGTTACGAAATAACTCCCGATCCAATTAATTCGTCACCAATATAAAAAGCCGCAAACTGCCCCTCAGTAATTGCACTTTGTGCTTCTTCAAAATGAACATACAATCCGTTTTCTGACTTATATAACAATGCATTTTGTAAAGGCTGACGATATCTTATTCTGGCTTTTAATGACAACTCAGATCCAATTTCTAATTGCATATCTTCTCTTACCCAATGTAATTCCTCGTTACTAATAAATAATGCCTTTCTAAATAATCCTGGATGATAGCTTCCTTGACCAGTGTAAATAACATTTTCATTAACATCAGTATCTATTACAAATAAAGGTTCTGGAGTTCCTCCAACGGCCAAACCTTTGCGTTGCCCTTTTGTAAAATAATGTGCTCCTTGATGCTTTCCTACAATTTTACCATCAGTAATATTATACTCATGTTTCTTAGCCAGAAAAGACAACTCTTCTTCTTTATTTGAGAAAATTGACTTTTCTATATTATAAATAGGGCTATTTGCAGGAATTTCAACTATTACTCCTTCTTTTGGAGCTAATTTTTGTTGTAAAAACTCCGGTAAACGCACCTTTCCTATGAAACACAATCCTTGAGAATCTTTTTTATCTGCTGTAATTAATTCTTGTTCAGCTGCTATTTTTCTTACTTCTGGTTTCGTCAACTCTCCAATAGGAAACATTGCCTTTGACAATTGTTCTTGTGACAATTGACATAAGAAATATGATTGATCCTTGTTTCCATCAACACCAGCTTTCAACTGAAATATTTCCTCTCCGTTTTCTTCAATAATTCCTTTTCTACAATAATGACCTGTCGCAACATAATCAGCTCCTAAATCCAGTGCTATTTTTAAAAACACATCAAACTTTATTTCTCTGTTACACAATATATCAGGGTTTGGCGTACGACCCATTTCATATTCTTTAAACATGTAGTCTACAATACGATCTTTATATTCTACAGAAAGATCAACAGTTTGAAAGGGTATTCCTAACTTTTCTGCGACTAACATTGCGTCATTACTATCTTCTAACCAAGGACATTCTTTAGAGATTGTTACGGTATCATCATGCCAATTTTTCATAAACAACCCTATCACTTCATATCCTTGTTCTTTTAACAAATATGCTGTGACACTTGAATCTACTCCTCCCGACAAACCTACTATTACTCTTTTCACAATTTCTAATTTTAAAAGCACAAAGTTACAAATAAAAAAAAGGTCCGAAGACCTTTTAAATTTGATAAATACATTACTAAATTTATTATTTCTTCTTCTTTTTTGATGGATTATTAGAAAGTGTATAGTCTTTTTTCTTAACCAACTTTTCATTTTCATAATACCTCCAAACTCCTTGAGGCTTATCCATATTATATTTTCCAGTTAACGATTTTTTTCCTGATTTATCATACTCAGTAAACACCCCATTCGTTTTTCCCTTTACAAAATTATAATCACTAGTCAATTTTCCATTTGGAGCAAACATTAATTTTTTTCCATGCTCTAGGTCATTTTTAAACTCTTGAGTTTGCAAAACCTTCCCGTCCTCATAAAAAGATGTTTTTGTACCGTTTAACATTCCATCTTTATATTCTTCTTTTTCAATCAGTACCCCCGTGTTTCTTTCGTATGAAGACCAAATCCCTATACGTTTCTTTCCGTTCATTTTACCTTCTGATAAAAATATTCCTTTAGAAGTATAATACCTTACTAAAATAATATCCGAATCAGGGGTAAACACTTTTATACATGAAGGATGCTTCCCTTTTGGTTCTTTATGAAAAAACTCAAAGACTCCAATTTCTTTACCATGGTTAAACTGTCCTTTATATCTAGGATTCTCAGTGTCATCGTAATATTTTATCCATTTCCCATGACGTTCTCCATTTTCATCATATGAATTTAAGTTTTGCCCGAAGATATTAGATATAAAAAATAGAGTTATAAGTAGAAGTGTTTTTTGCATAGTGGTGTTTTTTGTTTTTTAATAACGCAATTTACTATTATTTAGTATAGCAAAAAAGCTGCCAAAAAAATTGACAGCTTTTTAATTAAATTAATTAATACTTTACGAACTAACGAACAGATATAATTTTCTTCATAGTACTCTTATTTCCAGAAGTAATTCTTACAAAATACACTTGATTGGAAAAAGTTTTATGATTTAAATCTAACGTAGTTACTTTATGATAATAAATGTCCTTATCTACAACTGTTTTAACTAGCCTTCCTCTAATATCAAATACTTGAATTTTAGCTGTTAATCCATTATCAATTTCATATTTAATTTTCACATTATCTATAAATGGCACTGGATAAATTGTAAATATTGGTTTATCATCCGTCAATCCAGCTACAACCTTATCATAATCAGTTCCTGACAATAATACTCTACATTCATCAAATCCGTTATTAATTGCGTCTACTGCTTCAGTAATATTAGAATAAGATAAATTCCCTATATCATGTCCTCCTAATGCATCATTAGCTAGTTCAAATAAGCCTTGAACTGTATTGGTGCTATTGGACTCTAGAAATGAAATAACATCCCCAGGAATCTTAAACATTTGAACAGAGTTTTCAATATACTCTTCAGAACCACATTCTACTGTAGCCGCTGTATAGAATGTTTCTTCTAATTCATAATTCCTTAATGCTCCTCCAATGTGTAAATTAAAATACAATGTCATCGTTTGACTCAATAAGTTATTTTTAATTTTACCTCTTCTCGGCCCTTTATCAACTAACGGAACATTATCCCAAGTTGCTATTAGATCATACGTTGCGTAACCTAATAGTTTATTTGAAGGACCACCTCCAGGTAACATTTTAAATATTTTATCGTCTTGAACATCACTTAGATTCAATCTGAAATATTTACCATTGTTTTTATCTCCAAAATCAAAATGACCTCCTGAGGTTGTAACTGCTCCTAACATTATATATTTAGCATTAACCTTTTGGTTATCTGGGATACACGCCAATCCTCCTGGATTACCATAGAATCCTTGAGTATAACTACAGGATGTACTTGGTTCAACTGGACCTGGCTCAGTTATGGTAATTTCACAGGTTGTTTCACATCCTGAACTATCAATTACTGTTACCGTATAACTACCTGCTGATAACCCTGTTGCTTGAGCAGTTGTTGCTCCTCCAGGACTCCATGAATAACTATATCCGGGTGTTCCTCCTTCAACACTTA
>JAWUYQ010000109.1:0-9959 GCA_034110725.1 Flavobacteriaceae bacterium | reverse complement strand
GTAAAAACATTGCAAATTTAACAGGTATCGAGGATTTTACTGCTTTGACTGAGTTGTATTGTTCTTCTAATCAATTAACAAGTTTAGATGTGAGCACTAATACTGCTTTGACTCAATTGTCTTGTGGTAATAATCAACTATCCACTCTAGATGTTAGTACTAATAGTGTTTTAACTTATTTATGGAGCGCAAATAATCAATTAGTGGATTTAGATGTAAGAAATGGTAATAATCTAAATTTTAGTTATTTTAACTCAACGACTAATCCTAATTTAACTTGTATTCTGGTTGATGACGCTTCATGGAGTACTACAAATTGGGCAAATATAGACGCCGCTTCTACCTTTGTGAATAATGAAACAGAATGTATGGCACTAAGTGTTGAAAATAATACTTTTGGTTCAGAGTTTAATGTATATCCAAATCCAAGTTTTGGAGATTCAAGAATACAATTAGGTGAGACTTATAATAAAGTTTCTATAAGTATATTTAATGTTTTAGGTAAGCAAGTTGCTACACAAACACATAACAATACCAACGTTGTTGAGTTAAATACTCAGCAATTTACTTCTGGTATTTATTTTATAAAAGTACAATCTGGCGTTAAAGAAGCTACTATTAAGTTGGTGGTAAAATAACAACCATATATAAAATAACAAAAGCCTCCTTGCGTATTGTAGGGAGGCTTTTGTTATTTTATTGGATTAGATTCTCATAGAATTCTGCAACTGCTAAAAAATCTTGGGCATATTAGTTTGATATTTCAGATGAACCCACTACTAAACAAGACTTATTTCACTTAGTTAAGATGTCATATAACAGAGCTAGTCGTTTAATTTCTTGATTAAAATTGTTCGACAAAATAATATTGTGGGGAGCAAAATTAAGTCTAACAGCGATGTTAGACTTTTTTGTTTTATATAATATTTAAGCCCCATCACAAGTTAGTAATACCTCAGTTATCCAAATTTTTTCATCTTTTGACGTGCTAGTGCACTTTTAACTATTTTTTTATTATTTTCACAAAAAACGACAGGATTATTTTGAGAATACGCAGTTTATCGTTAATTTGTGCACTTCATCCCAATAATTTGCGAAATTTCCATTGAAAAAATATAGTGTTTATATAGCGGTAATTGTAATAATAGCTTTTAGTAGTTATATACTAAGTGATGCCTTAGCTTCATTAAATATAGATGAACAACTCAGTACTAAAATATCTGTAAAACAAGTCAAAAAGGACAAACCCATTTCGATTGAGCGATTTTCTGAGAAGAAAACTAAAAAAGTAAGTCAAAAATTAGACGCGTTATTGAATCGTATTAATAAAAATCATGATTTTCACGGCTCGTTATTAGTAGCAAAAAACGGAAAAATACTATACAGTAATCAGGTTGGATATAAAGATTTTAGAAAGAAAGAATTAATAAACGATAAATCGGTATTTCAATTAGCTTCGGTAAGTAAACAATTCACCGCTGCAGCTATCATGATCCTGCATGAAAGGAACCAAATTAAACTCACGGATACTATAAATACGTATTTTCCTTGTTTCCCTTATGAAGATGTAACTATTAAAAATCTATTAAATCATACAGGAGGATTGCCAAAATATTTTTGGGTAGCTGAACATAAATGGAAACAGAAAAAAGCGCCTACTAATACTGAAATGATGGACTTGTTGGAAAAAAGCAAGGTTCAAAGGTTCTATAAACCAGGGCGTAATTTTGATTATTCTAATACGGGATACTTAGTATTGGCTTCTATTGTTGAAAAAGTTTCTGGATTGTCTTTTAGTGCTTTTGTAAAAAAGAACATTTTCGAACCCTTGGATATGAATGATTCGTTTGTGTACAGTTTTGAAAATGACGCTATTAAACCAAATCAATTAGATGGATTTAGGATTTATAGAAAATGGAGACATCTTAAAATTAACAAAACCATAAATGACGCTATTGTAGGTGATAAAAATGTGTATTCTACCACAGAAGATTTATTTAAATGGACGCTTTGTCTAAATAATGAAAAACTGTTTTCTAAAGAATCTTTAGCGCAAATGTATACTAAAGGGGAAACAGTTCATGGTAAAAAAATACCTTACGGATTTGGATTTAGAATTAAGACTGATGCCCAAAATAAAATTTATCATCATGGTAAATGGAATGGCTTTAGAACAGGACTTACGCAATACTTAGAGGATGATATGGTGGTTATTGTTTTAGAACACACCAGTTATGAGGGGATAGCAGCTCTAAACAATACGGTTAAGAATATTGTTGTCAAAAATTTCAATATTTAGAAGGGGTTAATAATTACAATTCCTAGTAAGTATTTGGAATTAAGTATTGTTGTGCATAGAATATGGAATAAGAATAACTAACTAATCAATATAACTAACCTACCTACTTTATGAATACCGAAGGACTAAAAATTATTTTCGCGAGCCTTATTTTATTTAGCGCAATTATTTCTTGTAAAAAAGAATTAAAACCTAAAGAATTAATTGAAAATGAAGCTACTTCATTTGCTATGAAACCTCCAATTTCAAATGTGCTTATTAAATACAATGAATTTGAAATAAACCCACTTAAGGATACTATTATTAAACACAAATCTGGTGCTGTAATAGAAATCCCTAAAAATGCGTTTTTAAATGCTAATGGAGATGTTATAATAGAAAGTGTTAATTTAAAGTTCAGATCCTTCAGTAATTCATTAGAAATATATTTAGCTGGAATACCTATGACTGCCGAAATTAATGGAGAAAAAATGGTTTATGAATCAGCCGGAATGTTTGAAATTAAAGCAGATAAAAATGGGAAAAAGCTATATGTAAATAAAGAAAGTAAAATAAAAGTTACTCTGGAAAGTTTTGAAAACGATACTAATTTCAATACTTATGATTTAGAAGAGGAAACAGGTGTTTGGGTTGAAACCGGAAAAGATGAAGTACAAGTTAAATCAAAAGAAGAAGAATTAAGCAAGATTCCAAAACGACCAACTCCTCCCAAAAAAGCTGGAAGATATGCTTTTCAGATAGAAGACATGCTTTATGAAAACTCTGAAATAAGTAAATATGAAAATGTTTGGTTTACTCCTGTTGATGGACAATCCTGTGGTTTTGATAGTAAGGATATCAAATTAAGAGATTTAAAAAACGGAACTTTTGAAGTAACCTTCATACCATGGATTAAAGTAGAAGGTACAAAAACTAAATGTGTATGTTATTTATCTTTCAAAGATGATAGTGAGTATTCTATAGCGATAAAAGATTATCAAAAAAAATATGCAAAACAGATTTCAAGAATAGAGGCTGCAAGAGAGGCAATTGAAAAAGAATGGGATGTGTATGATGTTAAATTGCAAGAATATAAAGTGTTTAGAGCTCGTAATGATATTAAAAACTTAAAAGGAGCTCAAAAAATACTTCGTACCCAACAAGTTAATAACTTTGGTTTTGTGAATTGTGACAGGCCTATTAATATCCCAAAAGGAGGAAAAATAGTCGTTACTTATGTTGATGCTAGTGGCAAAGAAATTGAGTTAAAAAACGTAGTATTAATTGAAAAAGGTAGGAATGCTTTATTCAGGTATACAAATGAAATAAAATTTAATCCCAATAAGGAAAACTTACTTTGGGGAATAACTAAAAAAGGTAGGCTAGCGTATTTTTCAACTGAAAATTTTCAAAATCTAGAGGCAACTACAGGTAATGTGAAATTACAAATGAATGTACATCCAGCAGTATTAAATACTTACGATGAAATAATAAACGTGTTATTTCCGAATAAATAATACTATTCAAAACAAACAGAAAAAGGTCTAACAGTAATGTTGGGCCTTTTTGTTTTCCCTCACATTCCAATAAACTCAAAGATTAATGTTAAATTTGAGTAACAAGTAGAAATAACAAAATGCCAGTACAAAACATACCAGAGCTATATTTAGAAAAATCAATAGACAACACTGATTTGTTTATCTATGATTTTAAAATGACCGAAGATGTTATTAAAACTAAGGTTAATTTAAATATGCACATGTTCAGTTTTCTTCAAGAAGGGAAAAAAGAGGTCCACTTTTCAGACGTTGCTGTAGCAGTTAATAATGAGCAATCATTATTACTAAAGAAGGGGAACTGTTTATGGACTGAGTTGTTGGATAAGGAGTCAGTTTATTTTTGTAAACTATTATTCTTTTCAGATAAAAGACTTAAAGAGTTTCTTGAAAAACATACTACAGAAGTAAAACCTAATAATGACGTGCCGTACTTTGCGATACAGAATGACTCATTTATTAGTTCTTATTTAAATTCATTAACAACTATAAGTTCTGCTCCTTCTGTTTTTATGGAAAGTTTGCTTTCGGTTAAATTTGAAGAGTTGTTGTTATATTTAATCAGTAAATATGGAGTTGTTTTTGAATCTTATTTATACTCACTAATTTCTAAAAACACTTCTGAACTTCAAAAAACAATAGAGAAGAATACCTATACGAGTCTTACGCTAGAAGAAATTTCTTTTTTATGTAATATGAGTTTATCTACATTCAAACGTCATTTTATAAATGAGTATAATGTTTCTCCTGGGAAATGGTTGCGTGATAAACGTTTGGAAAAAGCAAAGGAATTATTAGAAGAAGGAACCTTAAAATCGTCTGATATATACTTAGAGTTGGGTTATAATAACCTATCTAATTTCAGTGCCGCTTTTAAGAATAAATTTGGGGTGAGTCCAAAAAGCATATAGATATTATAAGAATGATGTAAAAGACACAATAGATTAGCTAGTACTTATTTCGTAGAAGACATCTTGATGGCTACCCATGCGGGAATTCCATTTTTTGTCATTTCGACTTTAGGAGAAATCACACAAGAAACTCAACTACACTATTTTTGACAACGAACTATAGCATAATGCGATTTCTAATTCTGCTTCGCTCTGTTTCGAAATGACATTTTCACAAAAAGGATAAGTTTTGGTTCTTCACCAAGATTAGTAATAAATTAAATAGACCTTTTTTCATAAGTAATTGACCTTTTTTAGTAACTTAAAGTAACTATTCTAGTGGTATCTTTGCAGTGTAAAAACAATAAATTTAAAAGCACATAGATATGAATATTACATTAGCGCAAGCAGAAAAAATGATAGCAGTAGCAAAAGAAAAGGCTACAGCAATCGATACAAAAATGAACATCGCAATTGTTGATGCTGGGGCAAATCTAGTTGCATTTGCACGTATGGATGGTGCATGGTTAGGTTCGTTAGATATTTCAATCAAAAAAGCAAAAACAGCTCGTTATTTTGATATGGATACAGGAATAATAGGTTCTTTATCTCAACCAGGTGGACCATTATTTAATATTGAGCATTCTAATAACGGATTAATTACTTTTCCTGGTGGAGTTCCAGTAAAAGATGCTAATGGGAATGTTATTGGTGCTATTGGAGTAAGTGGAAGTTCAGTAGAAAATGATCATACTGTAGCAGAAGCAGGTGCTTTAGCAATCTAAAACATAAATAATATTTTAAAAGCGGCTACTTAAATTTAAGTAGCCGCTTTTTTGTTTTATATAAGCTGAAAAAATAATACTAAATTTGAGTGTTAAACAATTCTAATGAAAATTATAAAAGCTAATATTACAGACGGAAATGCATTAACAGTATTAACCTTAAAATCAAAAGCATATTGGGGATATACTGATGATCAAATTGAAAGTTGGAAGGATGATTTAACTATTAGTTCGGACTATGTAAGCAACAATCAGGTATTTAAATTAGTTGCAGATGATAAGCTAGTGGGTTTTTATGCCTTTCTTCCAGAAACGAATACAAAGGTAGCGTTGAACTTCCTGTTTGTAGCCCCTGAATTTATAGGAAAGGGTTTTGGTAAAATATTGATGAATGATTTTCTAGAACGAATAAAAAAACTGCAATATAAAACGGTAACATTAGTAGCTGATCCAAATGCGGAAGCGTTCTATAAAAGTGCTGGTTTTAATGTAACCGAAAAGCTAGAAAGTTCAATAGAAGGAAGGTTTTTACCAGTAATGGAAAAGGAAATAATATAAATGAATTAAAAGGAATACTATATATTCAGGCTTAAACGTCAGACTAAGAAATAATGAGTGGAAAATCGAAATTGCTAATCGAAGATTAAAGCATGTAGATTTGAGAGTGAATGATGCTTTAGCAATTTCCTTTTGTCTGTCTTGATTTTCTTGTATCGTTTTTTTATCAAGAAAAAAATTAAAATAAGAAAGTAAATGACATTTTAATCATTGTATTTATAACATAAATAGTTAAAATTAATTAATATAGAAAAACAAATAAAATAACATGTCAGGAGAAAAAAACATAGCAGCATTAATACAAGGGATGACACCAAAATTAAACTCAGGTGAATATGTGTTTTGTACTGTGACGGATGTAAATAGTATTAATAGATCGGATACTGTTTGCGAGTTTAAAGAAGCTGAAGGAGTAACCATAGTACTAGAACGTAATAAAGCAGATGCACTAAAATTAAAGTATGAATATGTATCGTCATGGATTACGCTACAAATTCATTCTTCTTTAGAGGCAGTTGGTTTAACAGCTTTATTTTCTACTGAGTTAGCGAAACATGAAATTAGCTGTAATGTAATTGCAGGTTATTATCACGATCATATTTTTGTAGACGTAAAAGATGCCAATAAGGCAATACAGGCATTAGCAAGTTTAGCAGATAGTTATAAATAAGGTATCTCTTAAGGAATTGTTAATTTTTTTAGCTAAAAATAAATTAGACCTACATTTACTAGATGAAAAACTTACACCGTATACTAATTGTGTTTCTTGTTTTAGGAACAACAAGCACCTTTGCTTTTCAGAAAAAGAAAAGAAAAAACAAAAAAAATAAAACTGAACAAGCAGCTCCTGAAAAAAAGGAAGACAAGAAAAAAACAATAGCTGACCTAGTTAAAACAAGTAAAAAGATAGAAGGATTGTTTACCATTTATCAAGATACTATTAACGGATCAATTCAAATGTTAGTTTCTAAGGATCAGTTAAAAAAAGAATTTATCTACTTTAGTCAAATTGCTGATGGTGTTTCTGATGCTGGCGCATTCAGAGGAGCATATAGAGGTTCAAAAGTATTTGAATTAAATAAGTATTTCGATAAAATAGAGTTTGTAGCTAAAAACAATGCTTACTATTTCGATCCTAATAACCCAATTTCGAAATCGGCTAATGCAAATGTTAGTGAAGGAATTATGGCTAGCCTTAAAATTGAAGCAACCGATGATGAAAAAGGTTTGTATTTAATTAAGGCGAATGATTTATTTTTAAAAGAAACATTATCTCAAGTAAAGCCACCTAAATTTCCAGGACAATCTCCAACATCATTTACTTTAGGAAGCTTAGATAAGAATAAAACAAAGATAAACGCCATCCGTAATTACCCATTAAATACGGATTTAGCAATTGAGTATGTGTATTCAAAATCATCTGTTTTAAACGGTGGTTCTAATGCTGTAACTGATGGTAGAAACGTTAGTGTAAAAGTATACCATAGTTTAATTGAAATGCCTGACAATAATTTTGAGGCACGAATGGACGATCCTAGAGTTGGTTATTTTGCAACTCAGGTAACGGACATGACTACTTCTAGTCCAACTCCGTACCGTGATATGATTCACCGTTGGAATTTAGTAAAGAAAAACCCAGAAGCAGCTGTTTCTGAACCAGTAAATCCTATTGTATGGTGGATTGAAAATACTACACCTATTGCTTTTAGAGAAACAATTACCAATGCAGTTTTAAAATGGAATATTGCTTTTGAGAAAGCAGGATTTAAAAATGCAGTTCAAGTAAAAGTACAACCAGATGATGCTGATTGGGATGCTGGAGATATCAGATATAATGTATTGCGTTGGACATCTTCTCCTAATCCACCTTTTGGAGGATACGGACCATCATTTGTAAACCCAAGAACTGGGGAAATTATGGGAGCAGATATTATGTTGGAATATGTACACCATACCAACAGAGTAAAATTCGATAAGCTATTCGAATTACATAATGTAGACACTGCTGAGTTAGCAGAAGAAACTACGAACGAATCATTAGCATACTGTTCATTAGGGCATTTGGTACATGAAAACGTATTGTTTGGTCAAACAGCTTTAAATACTTTAAACCTTTCTACTGAAGAAATGAAAGGAATGAAAATGGAAGCGATGACGCATTTATTAATGCACGAAGTAGGACATACTTTAGGATTAAACCACAACATGAAATCGAGTCAGTTATATAGTCCTGCACAATTAGCTGATAAGGAATTCATTACAGGAAAATCGTTAACAGGTTCAGTAATGGATTATGAAGCAATCAACATTACTAACGACCGTACACAACAAGGACATTATTTTACTACAACTTTAGGGCCATATGATTTATGGGCAATTGAGTTTGGATATAAAAAAGTAAAGAATAATTCTGATTTAGAAACGATTTTAAAGCGCTCTACGGAACCTGAATTAATTTTCGGTAATGATGCTGATGACATGCGTAGTCCGGGGAAAGCAATTGACCCTAGAGTTATGGTTGGAGATTTATCTAACGATCAAATTACCTATTCAATCAACCGTATTAAATTGGTAAAAGAATTATTGAAAAAATTAAAGCCTCAGTATACAACTGAAGGAAAATCATACCAGGAGTTAGTAATAGCATACGGTATTTTACAAAAGCAAACTGCAACTGCAGCAGGAGTAATTTCAAGATTCATTGGTGGGGTTTATGTGGAGCGTGCAATGCAAGGACAAGCAAATGCAACACAACCATATACTCCGGTAGAATATGCAAAGCAAAAGAAGGCAATGAAAGCTTTAAACGACTATCTTTTTGCGCCAAATGCTGATAGTACACCTAAGGAATTATACAATTACTTAGCGCGTCAACGTAGAGGGTTTAATTTCTTTTCAGGACCAGAAGATCCTAAATTACACAGAAACGTGTTAAAAAGTCAGCGTAAAGTATTACAGCACTTATTACATTTCAACACATTACAACGTATAGTAGATTCTGAGTTATACGGAAACAAATACAGTATTGGTGAATACATGACCGATTTAAACAACGGTATTTTTAAAGTTGATATTTACGGTAATGTAAATACTTTCCGTCAGAACTTACAAGTAGAATATGTAAACATGCTGATAAAAATCCTTACTGGTAGTTCAAAAGGACGTTACGGAAACGTATCACGTTCTATGGTGTTGTATAATATCAAGAATGTTAAAAAGATGGCAGCTAATGGTAGTGGAAACATTATTACCAGAGCACACAAATCGCACTTAACAACGTTGATTAATAATGCGTTAAAAGAAGTAAAATAAAAAAACTAGTATTGATGTTTTAAAAGAGGCTGTCTGAAAAATAGCCTCTTTTTTTTTGTTGTCAGTTCTAGTATTTCTTAATATCAATTTACCTTCTATTATAGTTCAAATAATTTCACTTATTGTGATTATTTTATTTTCTGTGTTTTTTAATAAAACATACAAAATGTAATTAATTGATAATTAGTTTATTGCAATAATTTTGTATCTTGGTACGGCTTACTGCTACCCCGTCACCACTAAATTATTTTATCATGAATTTAAGAATCATTAAAGCAGGTGTACTAGTATTTTTAAGTGTTTTTATGGGAATCCTATCGTGTTCGGACGACGATACTGAGGTTATTCCTGTGGTACAAAATATTACTCAAACACAGATTGAAACCAATTTACAATCAGAAACTTGGCGGATTACCTTATTTATAGATTCAGGGGTTGATGATACCAAGAATTTTGCGGGGTATAAATTCATTTTTAATAGTAGCAAGGTGTTGGATACTGGTAATGGAACAAAAGAATATCAGGGCACTTGGAGTATTACGGATAGCAATAGTGCAGATGATACTCAAGATGATTTAGA
>JAWUYQ010000108.1:0-9926 GCA_034110725.1 Flavobacteriaceae bacterium | reverse complement strand
TATTTATAAGTGCCATAAAACTTATCCATTCCTGTTAAGTCAGCATAAAATTCATCGACACTTGCTTTTTCAAAAACGGGAACTTTTTCCTTTACAATCTCCGTAACTAATTGTGAATACTTCGTATAAATTCCTGAATTACCTTTAATTACAATAGCTTCAGGACATAAACGTTTGGCCACTTTCATAGACATACCAGAATGCACACCAAAGGTTCGTGTTTCATAACTGCAAGCCGCTACTACACCTCTATCTCCTGTTCCACCAACCAATAAAGGCTTATTTTTTAACCTACTATCAATCAGTCGTTCACAAGACACAAAAAACGTATCTAAATCAAGATGTAAAATATTTTTATTCACATTACAAAATTAGCTACATATAAAAGCAATTATTGCTTATATTTGTAGTATTATGAAAATAATTGCAAAAAACATCAAACACCTTAGAGGTTAAAAGAAATTGTCTCAGGAAGGTTTAGCCGAAGAATTAAAGGTTTCAAGATCAAGAATAGGTTCTTATGAAGAGAATCGTTCTTCTCCTACTCTTGAGTTTTTAATAAGCTTATCTGACTATTTTAAATTACCCATAGATATTTTACTTAGAAACGATTTAACGAAATCGAAAGATTCCTCATTTATAGAAATTGGAGATAAACGCGTCTTGTTTCCAATTAGCATTGATGAAGATGGGGAAAACCTAATTGAAATTGTACCCGTAAAAGCATCGGCAGGTTATTTAAATGGTTATGACGATCCTGAATATATTGAACAACTTCAGAAAATAAAATTACCTTTCTTACCAACTGGCAAACATCGTGCATTTCCTATAAAAGGAGATTCTATGCTACCTATGAAGGATGGCTCTTTTGTTATTGGGAAGTTTATAGAAGATCGTTCTGAAATCACCTCAGGTAAAACTTATGTCTTAATAACACTTAATGATGGTATGGTGTATAAACGTGTTCAGAATAATATTGAAGCAAGTAATACTCTTCAGTTAATTTCTGATAATAGAAACTATAAACCTTACAATGTACCTATAAATGAAGTTATTGAACTTTGGGAATTTGTTTGTAGTATAAACACCCAAGAATACAGCGAGCAAGAATTAAAACTAAGCAGTATTATTGGGATGTTTAATGAGCTTGGTGTGGAGTTGAAAGCTCTAAAGAGGTTGGGAATATAATTTTAAAATAATTTAACATTCTTAGAGATATATACTATTTTGTATTTTCCTAAATTATCTCTCTTTAAATTCCCGCATATAATTGGAGAATAAAACTCTAGTTTTGAATCTTTTAGTACTTTTCGAATACACCCAAAACCCATAACTTTACTATAAATTATATTATTGACCAATTTAGAATTTACCTCAGTGCTTTTTATAGAAGATTCAATTAAGCCTTCTTTAAATTCCAAATAATCATTGCAAAAACTCCAATCTAATAAGTTAGTAGAAAGGTCTTCGTTTTTTATTAGCACTTTTGAAAGATTAATAGTATCGTAAATATTAAGTAGTATTAATTCTTTCCAGTAACTAAACTTACTATTCCATAACAGTTTATTTATTAATTGGTTACCAAGGATCGTAAGTTTTAATTTTTGAGAATCATCAATAGAAAATTCAGATGATTTTAATGAAATTATAATTTGGCATAAGCCCAAATTAATGAAATCGAATAACCAGTTCTTAGTGGTATGATCTTGAATGTATTTCATTGATATAATGGAATGCTCAATATTAATAGGCTCAGATGGAGTATCAACTAACCTAAAGGCTTGATTACTATTTTCAATGAATAAGATAAATGTGTTTAATAGGGCGTAATCGATGTAATAGCTTACTTCATAATTTGATGAGTTAATTTGAGATTTCAATCGTTTCAATCCAAATTTGCTTTCTAATTTGGACAATTCATCTAGCTTTCTATAATGAACTTTAACTTGAGAGAGTTCTTCAACATAGATTTCGTTCCAGAAATGCAACAAAATATGAAATCCCACAAAGAGCGCATTAAGACTTTTTGTGTCCTGTGATATTTTATTAATACTTCGATTATCAATTAGAGTAGTGACCGCTTTAATTGTTTTTTCAATTTTACGAGCTATTCGTTCACCTTCAGTTGCATTGATAAACGATTGTTTATGGTTTAAGCTTGTTTCCTCGTCCATACCATCATCGCCAGCTTTAGTAGCCAACTCTTCTGCATTGTCTGAAAGTTCTTCTGGATTCTCTCGTATTTTAAGAACGTCCAAAAACTCCTCGACCATTGAGGTTATGTTATCACTTGTTACTCGTTCATCAAGACTAAGGCTTGCATTTTTATTGTATTCATTTTCAGAAATAACTTCTCCTTCACCTTCTACAGCTTCGTTACTTACCAATAAAGGAGCTTGAGATGTCGAGCTATCCTTAAAAACTTGCTCTTGGTCTAAGAAATCTAATACCAGCTCATAGTTTAAAGAACTAAATATATCTAAATGTTCAAAACTTTGTAACCTAGCGAGACGTTCATCTGGATTAGATTTTTTGAGAGCATTGACATTTTGAATCAGTCCAAAGGTTGAAATACGTTCTTGTGAACTTGCACCATATAGAGCCAGCTTAAAAATGCTTTCGGTTACTTTAAGTGGTGTCTGGATTGTTTTAGAGTTAATTGTAACATCTATATTTTCAAGCAGAACATTATTACTGTCAAACGTTTTCAGCGCACATTTGCTTTTAAACTCTTTACCTAATGAAACTTCAACGATGCCATCACTCAACTCTGCGTGTTTGATTTTTAATAGACCTTCGGTAATTATTTGATTTTCTAACTCTGCATTTATAGTGTTTTTAATATCAAGCGATCCATTTTTAGGAATTTGAACACCCAACTCTTTTATAAAGTCTTTAGGTTTTTTAGTACGTAATATAACAACAGCTTCGTCGTTTTTAAAAGCTCTATTACTTATTCCATAAGCCTCTAATGTAGCGTTGGCGCTTCCTAAAATAAATACAGTCTCCTCATTATACTCAATCTGAATAATCTTTGCGTGAAGTCGCTGTATGCTTTTAGAATTTTCAGTATTAATAACATCTTTCCAGTCAGAAAACTGACACATACTTGATGTGAAATCCACAGGTAATATGCCATTGCTAGTATCAACAACACAGTGCATTTCTTCAGGTGCTAAGTCACCAATAAGTTTTTGCAAAAAGGCTCCAGACCTGTTGTAATAAGGAGCTATAATTTTGATGCTTTTTGGCTTTCGCGAAAGCGTACTTATAACCTCGCTATACAGAGACTTTGCACTTTGAGTATAAAACATACTATACTCAACATCCTTAATAACAGCAATACTTCCTTGATTATTTTCTAAATCTGATATCCATTGTGAATGTTGTGCTATCCAATTAATTTTGGTAACATTGATTCCCAAACTATGAAACGATAGTGACTGTATATATTGCCAAGCAGATTTAAAAATAGGCTGTGCTCCCAATCGTTCTTTTGACGTATAAAACGATGACCATATCTCATCATTATAGAGTAGGCCACTCGAAGTAATGTTACCACTACCTATCGAAAGATATCCCTTATCCTTTCCTGCAAGAAAAAGCATTTTAGGATGAAATGCTCCTGAAATACTAACAGGTGTAATACTATAATTTGCATTGAACTTTTTAAGACTATCTCCTAAGTGTGATGCTAGATATTTTTCTAGCATTGAAGCATCAACAAATAAATTAATATTAGTAATTCCTGCTCCCCTTAATCTTGGTAATATAAGTTGTTCAAAAAAAGCAAGATCAATACTGTAACTTGTAATCACGCAACTATGGTACTTGTTCTTTCCTGTACCTATTAGCTCTAAAATGTTAGACCTTTCTATTTTCATTTGGCAAGCATTTTTAAATGTTCTTGACCTTTTAGTGTTAATGCTGTACTATCTGCATCTATAATACCTAAATCGCGCATAAAGTCAACTAGTGTATGGATTCGTGGAGAAGAGTAATCATAAATAAAATGATCTACTAAGCGTATCATACCTTCCTCTCTATAAAACTTTGCGCTGTTTTGTGTAGCATTTAATTTTCTTAGTGCAACAAAGTAATGTCTGTTTATGACATTACGTGTAAGAAAGTATCTTACAAACTCTTTTATTGTCAAATCTTGTTTTGATTTAAAGTCAGTATAAGAAACAAGAAAACTACTGGCTGTATGTATTTTAAACTTATTAGATATTTCTAATAGGCCAACGTTGCTTGCGTTATTTTCCAGAACTAGTTTTTGGATTGCACAAAGAGAAAATGATATTTTGATATATGCATCTGTTTCTGTTTTCGAGAGATATACTAGCTCTTCTATAGAGTATGCCATAAAAGGAACCCCAAAAAAGAGATCAGACTCTACATTGACACCTTCTGTTTTAAATAAATCAAGCACTTTGGAAGTAATGTGGTCAACTAATTCAATCTCGTCTATCCAATTATTTTTGGACTGTTCATCTAAAATTTTAAGAAAGGCATCTAAACAACCTGTACATGAAACACTCCAAAATTGTTCAACAATGAAGAAATACCAAAGTTTTTGTGAAGTAGAGTAATCTTCCTTCCATCCATCATTATAAATCGAGAAAGGAACGCTTAATTGTTCGTATTTTGTGTCGCTATCAATTACATCTACATTAGACAACAGAAGCTTAATAGTATCTTTTCTGAAATAAGTCTCTTCACTTTCTTTAGGACGATCAACACCAGAAAAAAGTTGCCACAATAGCTGTTGCTCTTCACTATCATTAGGTATGTTAAGCATATTAAATTCATTACTCAACAATTCCAGATCCGTCTTAGTAACAAAATTGTTTTCTATTGCTTGCGCGAAAACGTGAGAAGTATTAGAAGTATTTAATCCAAAAGCATCAGCTAATTGCTTGCCAGAAACTTTAGTTTCGTGCTGAAAATCGGTACGTACGTACAAGCCTTCCTTATCGCCTTGATCGCCAAGTATCCCCATTTGTTTTATAGAACTTATGTAATACTGACCCAGTACTCCTCGTGGATTTTTCCAATAAGATCCTTCGCTTTTAGATCCTTCAAGTGTTCCTTTTGTCAGGTCAATGTTTTCGTCACTTTCTGCATAAATTGATAACGCTTTTGTAATACCAGGAACACCACTTAATTCTTTATGAGCTGCTACTAGTGATAGTAGAAACTCTGCTCTTCTTAGATAGCTGTTTTGTTTGCTTCTGGATGTAGTTCTAACCTGAGAAGCATACCAATCAAAAAACCAACAATAAAAAGAATAATAGCGTATGCGACCAGTTACGTTGTTAAGCCCAGGCAATAGTAAATCAAAAATACGCTCACTTGTAAGGTTTAATCCTAGTTGATCTAGGCCTGATATTGGGTAGTGTGGTTTACCTAAATATGGTGCTTTTACTTGTGCAGTTTCAAATTGTCTTATACTCATATAGATTTACTCTTTTTAAACTCTTTGTAGAGATATACTAAGTTTCAAGTATTATTAAGCCTGCATTCCACTTACAAACACCTCAACAAATTCTTTCATTTTATCTAAAATACGTTCGCCAATACTTCTTGCTTTTAAGATACTTGGTCTATTATCTAGACATTTAAAAACATCATCCCGTATTGGTTCTTGACCACTATAGATATAAGCATCTATCAACGATTTAAATTGTGCTTTGTCCAAATTTTCTTCTTCGCATAACTTACCTAAAGCCAATACTTTTTGCTCTTGCCAATAATTATCAAATTCCTCTTCAATTTTATCAGCATCAACAATAAATGGTAAGTTGTCTTCAATAAATTTCTCTATTAATTCTCGTTTGCTTCGCAGCATTACATCTCCACCCAATAAATCAATAATAGCTTTTTTCTTTGCTGTAGCTCCAGATGTTTTGTCATCTTTCATTTGTGCAAGAAGCTTAATAATATAAGCTACATTAATTCTATCTCTATGAATTAACTCTAATTCAAAATCAATATCATCTAGAATAGAAATTTTTTCTTTTACAGCTTCTCGTTTTACCTTTTCGTAAATATCAAGGTACTTGCCTTTGTAGTCTTCAAATTCCTGTTCATCAAGAGGTAAATCTTCCCAATCAAAGTCTGTATAAGATTGTAATACATTAAGATTACGTATTAGTTTTCTAAAAGCTTGAACAAAAGCAGCTTCATCTTCTTCACTCACTAAGTCATTAACACTTTGGTAAGTAGGCGTTATTTCCTTTAAGTTTTTAAAAGCTTCATCAAATTTCTTTGCAATGTCTTCGTAATCTGGCATAACAACTACTTCTATGGCATCTTTGTTCGAAAACAAAGTAATGGCATCATCTGTAGCCTTTTTAAGGTTACGAAAGCACAATATGTTTCCTTGCGACTTCTGTTCTCCTAAAATACGATTGGTACGCGAGAAGGCTTGTATTAAGCCATGTTGTTTTAAGTTCTTATCTACATACAAAGTGTTCACCTTCTTTGCATCAAAACCAGTTAACATCATGTTGACTACAATAACAATATCTAAACGATCCTTTTCATCATTGAAGTTCTGTTTCTCTCTTTCTTTTAAACGTTTACTAATGTCTTTAAAATAGCCCTCAAACAACTTACTATCCTTTGTGGTATAACTGGTGTTATACATTTGGTTATAGTCACCCATAAAAGCTTCAAGCTTATCACGTGTATGACTAGATCGATAAACAGCTTCAGGTTCTGCAGCCATTTGAAAATCATCTTCTGGTAAATAATCTTGAGCTTCTTTTCCATCTTCATTAGCGCCATAAGTAAATATGGTTGCAATACGTAAATCGTGCTCGCCTGCTAATTTCTTTTGTTGGAACAATTCATAATATGCAATAGCTGCATCTATACTGCTTACTGCAAATAAAGCAGAGTAATCCTTGTTAAATGTTTTTCGATTATGGTTTGCTATAATGTAATTCGCAACGCCTTCAAGGTACTTAGGATCATTAAAGACTTCTTCTTTATTGATGTCCTCAACCATCTCGTCAAACTGCGGCTTGTTTTTATGTTTGAACACACTATAGTATTCAATACCGAATTTTAATACGTTTTCATCACGTATGGCATCTGTAATTACATACTTGTGTAAACAAGTACCAAACAAATCTTTGGTGGTACGTTTTCCTAAATCGTTTTTAGACGCATTTTCTGCAAATATTGGTGTTCCTGTAAACCCAAACAACTGACTTTTAGAAAAGAAGTTTGTTATTCTTTCGTGTGTTTCTCCAAATTGTGAACGGTGACATTCATCAAAAATAAATACAAATCGTTCGTTTTTAAGATGCTCTAATTGTTTTCGGTAATTACCAGAAATAGCATTATTTAGTTTCTGTATGGTAGTAATGATTAAGTCCGAATCTTTTACAACTCCTTTTTTGTCTTTAAACTTCCCTAAAAACTGATTAACTAAACTTGTTGTATTATCCGTAGAATCTACACTTCCATCCTTAAAGGCATTAAATTCCTTCATAGTTTGGTAATCCAAATCTTTACGATCTACCACAAACACAACTTTGTAAACCTCGGGTAAATCCATTAAGATTTGACTGGTTTTGAAAGAAGTTAATGTTTTACCAGAACCAGTAGTATGCCAAATGTAGGCATTGTCTGTGTTGCTTTTTACTTGTTTTATTAATGCTTCTGTAGCGTAATATTGGTATGGACGCAGCGCCATTAATATTTTATGCGTTTCGTTAATTACAATGTAATTTGCTAACATTTTACCCAAATGGTCTGGGTTTAAAAATGCTGCTGCAAATTCATCTAACTCAGTAATATTTTTGTTTTTAGCATCAGCCCAGAAGAATGATTGCTTAACCGATTGTAAGGCATTATTTGCTAAATACTTGGTGTTGCCGCCATTGCTAATTACAAACAACTGAACGTATTGAAACAAACCATGGTTAGACCAAAACGAATGTTTTTGGTAACGGTTTATTTGATTAAACGCTTCTTTAATTTCTAATCCTCTTCGTTTTAATTCAATTTGAACCAGTGGTAATCCATTGACTAAAAGCGTAACATCATAACGGTTTTTAAAAGAACCTTCTTGAGTTACTTGATTGGTTACTTGAAATAAATTGTTGTTCCAATTATCAGAATCGAAAAAACGAACATAAGTTATCTCTCCGCTTTCGTTTTCAAAACTAAAACGATCTCTTAATGTTTTTGCTTTTTGGAATACATTTCCCTTAGCTAAATGATTCAATATTCCATCAAACTCTTTAACGGTATAGCTTGTTTTATTAAATGCTTCTAATTGCATTTTGAGGTTAGAAACCAATGCATCACCATCCATTACTTTGGCAGATGCATAGCCCAAATCAATCAATTGCTTGATTAAATTATTTTCTAAGTTGGCTTCTGATTGATGACTCATAATTTAATTTTTAAACAAACATTTGCTGCAACAGCCCTTTTTTAAAAGTTTGAGTTTGGGTTAACTGTTCTTTTGCTGATTCTATTTTAACTGATAAATCCTCTAAGAATTTGCCAATGATTTTTTGCTCTTCAACGGAAGGTCGTGGTATTTTAATATCTCTAAAGAATTCAATTACACTCATGTTCAATAAACCGTGATTTCTTGCTCCTTCTTGTGCTATTTTGTGAAGTTCTCGGTTAATGCCTCCGTGATCTAAAAATTCTTTATAGAAAGTAGAATCATCATTTTCCTTAATTCTGAAACAGATATATAAAGTTGAAACAACACCTTTATCATAAAAATCTAATCTTTTAATGGCTCCCATTGGATAACCCTTTGAGTAACTTTTGTTATAAGCGAAATCACCTTTTTTCAGCAAGTAATAACCTGTTACATCAGCTGCAGAAACATATCGGTTAAAATATTCTAATTGATTAACCAAACCTTGTTGAGCTGAGATTGACATTACGTTCAGGTTATTTTCCTTGTTTTTTTCTTTTACTCTTTCAAATACATCCTGCATAACTGCATCCTCCCAATCTGGGTAGGCATTTCCGTTTTCGTCTTTGAAGCGGAGCTGGCCAGAGAAGAGTTGTTGCATTACCCCTTTTTTGTATTGCTCCAACAAAGCCGTCTTTTTGGTGAGTTGCTGTGTTTTTTCATCTACCGTACTTAAAAAGGATGCTATTTTTTGTTGTTCGGGGAGGTTTGGAAAATGATAATTTAATTTCTTTACAATATGCGCAGACAAGTTGCCTTGACCTCCTTGTAAATACTTTCCAACAATTTTATCCTTATTTAAAACTAATAAACAATGTATAAATTCAATTTTTTCTGATTCTGTTCTAATGCATAATATTGCTTGATTTATTGCACCAGACATTTTGGATATTCCAACTTCGCCACTATTTGCACCATAAAGAGCATATAACAAGTCTCCAACTTCAACGATTTTAGCAGAAGAACTATTTAAGGCTTCTTCAGTTATATAATTCGTAACATTTGAATCGAAAATATTTCCTGAACCAATGAAAGGAATATCTCCATTATAATACTCTTTATTAGAACTTGTAGGTGTACCTCCTGAAAAGAAAGAGCATATTTCCTTTAGTTGTTTATTATTCCAATCCCCAGCAAATTCCTTGAATCTTAATGCGGGAACGAGTTTTTTGTTGGTTTTGATATGTGTTGTTGCGATACTCATAGTTGCACGAAGGATAGAACGGTATGTGTGAGCTCATTTTGCTTTTTTGCAAAATAGCGAGTAGTGATAGCCTGACCCTCTGGGGCGTGCCCTAATATGTAATCTAGTTTATCCATTAAAAAGGCGTGTCTATGTCTAATTGCTTACAGTAATCGGCTATGGTAGCATCGGTAGTGGCCATGTCTGTATCTATGGCTTTGAGGGCGTTAGAAACGGTTGCCAGGTCTACAGGTTCTTCTTCTTCGAAGGTGTCTACATAACGGGGTA
>JAWUYQ010000107.1:0-13155 GCA_034110725.1 Flavobacteriaceae bacterium | reverse complement strand
ATGATCCCATAAGAATGAGAACACTTTTAGTTTTAGCCGTGTTTACAATTGGGTCTATAACCGGTATGGTTACTTTTTCTCACGCAATGAATCACCTATTAAACAAATATAAAATTCAAACCATTGCTGTTATCAAAGGATTTATTATCGGATCATTAGGAGTAGTTTGGCCATGGAAAAATACCATTTTCAAAACAGACTCGACTGGCACTTTTATATTAAACTCAAGTAATAACAAAATAATAGAAACGTACAAACGATTTATTCCTGAATTCAACCAAGAAACCTTAATTGCCATTGGTTATATTTGCTTAGGTATAAGTGTAATTGTATTATTAGAATGGTATGGACAAAAAAACAAAAAAACAGAATACAAATAAACAGTTCGGCTTAATAGGGAAAAATATCTCTTATTCTTTTTCACAAAAATATTTTTCTGATAAATTTAATAAAGAAGATCTAATCAATTGCTCATACAAAAATTTTGACCTTAAATCAATTGAAGGCTTCCCTGATATACTCAAAGGAAACCACAATATAAAAGGACTAAACGTTACTATTCCGTACAAGGAAGTCATCTTTCCATACCTTGATAAACTTAGCAGTAAAGCAAAACGTATTGGTGCTGTAAATACAATTAGAGTTACTAAAAAAGGTAAATTGAAGGGTTATAACACAGACGAATATGGTTTTAGAAAATCACTATCACCATTTTTAAAAAAGCATCATAAAAAAGCATTGATTTTAGGAACCGGAGGAGCGTCAAAAGCAATAGCTTTTGCTTTAAAAAAGCTACATATTCAATATCAATTTGTATCCAGAAGTGCAAATGGTAGTTTTAATTACGACTCTTTAACCCCCGAAGTTATCGCTGAGCATCATTTAATTATTAATTGTACTCCTTTAGGAACATTTCCTAACATTGATGATTGTCCGAATATTCCATACGAAGCGATTACCAATAAACACTTACTGTATGATTTAATATACAACCCTGAAGAAACTACTTTCCTAAGTAAAGGAAAAACCAAAGGAGCGATTACTATTAATGGATTAAAAATGCTAGAACTACAGGCTGAAAAAGCTTGGAGTATATGGAACAAGTAAGCTATTGTAAAGATGTTTTTGCAATTAACCCTTGTGTTTAGTATCTTTCGCCTTGAAATTGTTTTAGTTACCATTAAAAGTTGGAAACTAATTAAGAACCACAATACATAAACATTGTTTATTATGTCAGAAACGGATAACCTGCAAGAAGCAGAAGGAACACAAGAAACTACAAATCCTACAGTTGAAACACAACCACAGCAGGATGAAGCTTTACAAGCAATTGAGAATGAAAATGCAGAAGACGCAGAAGATCAGGACAATTCGAAAAGACATGAAATAGAATCTAAAGATTACCATGCAATGGATATGGATACTTTAGTTGAAGAATTTGATTCTTTAGTAAAAAACCATCCGGTTCAAGCAATAAGCAAACAGTTTAATCAATTAAAAGAAGAATTTAACGCTAAGTATTCTGAATTAGTAGATACTAAAAAAGAAGAATTTTTAGCAGAAGGAGGTAATATTATCGATTTCAATTATTCTTCTAACACTAAAAATAAATTCAATAAAGTTTACGGTGAGTACAAAACTTTACGTAACGCATATTATAATAACTTAGAACAAGGCTTTAAAGACAACCTTACTAAGAGAAATGAGATTATTGAAGAAATTAAAGGGCTATTGAGTATTGAAGAAGACATCAATACAACATACAAACACTTTAAAGAACTTCAACAATCATGGCGTAATGCAGGCTCTATACCACGTGATAAATACAACACAGTTTGGAACACCTATCACCATCACGTAGAACGTTTTTATGATTTTTTACATTTAAATAGAGATTTACGTGACTTAGATTTCAAACATAATTTAGAAGAAAAACAAAAAATTGCAACTAGAGCTGAAGAATTATCTCAACATAGCGATGTGATGCATGCTTTTAGAGAGCTACAAATTTTACATAAAGTTTGGAAGGAAGATATTGGTCCTGTTGGAAAAGAACATAGAGAAGATATTTGGAATAAATTTAGTGCAGCAACTAAAATAATTCATAATAAACGTCAAGCATATTATGTAGATATTGACAAGGTTTATGAACAGAACTTACTTGTGAAAAATGAAATCATTGCACAAATTATTGCAATTGACACTACAAATGTTACAAACAATAAAGAGTGGCAAAGTAAAATAAAAGAAGTTGAAGTTTTAAGAGAACTATTTTTCAAAGCAGGAAAAGTACCTAGTAAATTTACCGAAAAAACATGGAGTAATTTTAAACAGGCTGTTAGAGACTTCAATAAAAACAAAAATTCTTTCTACAAAAACATTAAGAAGGATCAAGTAGAGAACTTGAATAAAAAACTAAAGTTAGTTGCATTAGCGGAATCAAATAGTAAAAGTGATGATTTCTCAGCAACAACACCGCTAATGAAAAAAATTCAAGCGGACTGGAGAGATATTGGCCATGTACCTAGAAAGGACAGTGATAAAGTTTGGAAACAATTTAAAGATGCTTGTAATCATTATTTTGATAGATTGCACGCTAAAAGGGACGAAGCTAACGCTGTAGAACTGGAAGCATATACTGCAAAAGAAGCCTACCTTGCTACATTAACTGATCTTACTTTAGAGGGAGATCACTCTGAAAAAATAAATGCAATTAAAGGACATATTGCTCATTGGAAATCTTTAGGTTTTGTTCCTCGTAATAAAAAGAAAATAAACGATTCATTCAATAAAATTATTGACAACCTATTCAATCAATTAGATCTTGACAAAAACGAAGCTGACCTAATTAAGTATGCAAATAAAATTTCTGCTCTGGAAGGCGACCAAAGAGCTTTAGAAAACGAATTGTTATTTGTAAAACGTAAAGTTGACGAAATCAAATCAGAAATTAATCAGCTAGAAAACAATTTAGGGTTCTTTGCAAATGCAAAACCAGACAACCCAATGGTTAAAGAAGTTTACAAAAATATTGAACAACAAAAGCAAAACATGGAAACGTGGAAACAAAAGCTACAACAAGTAAAAGCTTTGTTTGCATAAATTATTCTTAATAAAATATTTTAAAAACATTTCAAATTAACTTTAATTTGAAATGTTTTTTTAGCTTAAATAATATTTACACATAATACTCCAGGATAAAATGAAAAAAGTAAACATCGTATTTATGGGTACACCTGATTTTGCTGTAGCCACATTAAAAACTTTGGTTGACAACAATTATAATATAGTTGGAGTTATTACAGCTCCAGATAAACCAGCAGGAAGGGGACAAAAATTAAACCAATCAGCTGTAAAAAAATACGCTGTTGAACAAAACTTAAAAATACTTCAACCTACTAACTTAAAAGACGCAGCTTTTTTAAATGAATTAAAGTCACTAAAAGCTAACCTTCAAATAATAGTGGCATTTAGAATGTTACCAAAACAAGTATGGCAAATGCCAGAATATGGCACTTTTAACTTACATGCCTCACTCCTGCCTCATTATCGTGGGGCGGCCCCGATAAACTGGGCTTTAATAAATGGCGAAACAAAAACAGGTATCACTACATTTTTTATTGATGAAAAAATTGATACAGGTGAAATCATCATGCAAGAAGAGCTTGACATTGCTCCGAATGAAAGTGCTGGTAACTTACATGATCGTTTAATGATTGAAGGTAGTAAACTTGTTTTAAAAACAGTTAATGCTATTGAAGAAGATTCTATTAGTACATACATTCAACCAGAAGTTGAAAATATAAGGACAGCATACAAAATACATAAACACACATGCAAGATTGACTGGAACCAACCGCTTGATGTTATACATAATAAAATTAGAGGCCTAAGCCCATATCCCGCAGCTTGGTCAGAATTATGCATTGACAAAAATGTTTTAACCGTAAAAATATATGAAGCTTCTAAAATTACTGAAGCACATAACCTTGAAACTGGATCTGTCATTTCTGATAAAAATTCCGTAAAGGTTGCTGCTAAAGGAGGTTACATAGAAATACATGTTTTACAACTCCCTGGTAAGAAAAAAATGGATGTAAAATCTCTTTTAAATGGGTTTTCATTTACTGAAAACTCAAAAATGCGCTAAACCCTTATTGTCATTGGGATTGCTCAAAAACAATGTTTTTAACTCGCATTTGTTAACAAACCATTAAAGTTATTAACAAAACGATGTTTTTCCCCTGTATTTACTTGCGTGAGAGCAAAATGATTTTAATATTGTAGAGGAATTCAGGTAAGAACTGGGTTTACCAACATTAATAATTTAAAATATTTAAAATCAATTCTTATGAACAAAACACAATTAATCGACGCAATGGCAGCTGATTCAGGAATCACTAAAGCATCTGCAAAGAAAGCATTAGAATCTTTCTTAGGAAATGTTGAAGGGACATTAAAGTCTGGAGACAGAGTTTCTTTAGTAGGATTTGGATCTTGGTCTGTTTCAAACAGAGCTGCAAGAGATGGTAGAAACCCACAAACTGGGAAAACTATCAAAATTGCTGCTAAAAATGTAGTGAAATTTAAAGCTGGTTCTGATTTAGGAAACGCTGTAAACTAATTTTAAATTAGTTATACTTTATAAAAAAGCCTTTCTTAATTGAAGGGCTTTTTTAATATTAATAAGCATTTGTTAACAACAAGTTATGTTGTTTGCTTTTTTTTTCATAGCTTTAAATAACAAATTATGGGGAATATGACAAGTTTAGGATTAAAAAAAGGACATCTTTTAATTGCAGAGCCTTCTATAACAGGAGATATCTCTTTTAATAGATCGGTTATTTTATTGGCTGAACATACTAATTCAGGATCTATTGGTTTTATACTTAATAAACCACTCGATTTTTCACTGAAAGATTTATTACCAGAGTTAACTCAAGACTTTATCGTTTACAATGGCGGTCCTGTTGAACAGGATAATTTATATTTTATCCATAAAGTACCTCATTTAATACCCAATAGCGTTGAAATATCAGAAGGTATATATTGGGCTGGAAATTTTGATACCGTATGTGAATTAATTAATCAAGGGGAAATATCAGAAAAAGACATTCGTTTCTTTTTAGGATATTCGGGCTGGGACACTAATCAGTTATTTGACGAATTAAGCCATAATTTATGGGTTGTAGTAAAAAACAAGTACCAAAGTACTATTATTGAGAAAAAGTACAACTCAAGTCTTTGGAAAGAGAAAATGGTTGAATTAGGTGGTAACTATGTAATTTGGTCTAACGCCCCTGAAAACCCTGCTCTAAACTAAAAAGCTCGTTTTAATTAAAACTAGCTTTTTATATATCTCTCTTTAATAATATTTTTACCCTTTATTCATAAGTTGCATTCCTGCACTCAACTTATTAATTTCTGCGACTAACAATGACGCTACTGTAGTCTCAAAACTTTTCTTTCGATACTTTGTAATTGATGTCACTCCTTGAATAACATTTGTTATAAATAATTCATCTGATTTTTGCAATTCAAAAGGGGATATTGAAGCTTCTTCAATTGTGTAATTCTCCAATTTACCAATAATTTCAATTAACTGCTTTCGCATAATTCCTTTTATACAACCATCTTCTAAAGGAGGTGTTTTTATTACATTTCCGTTTACCAAAAATACGTTTCCATTTATAGCTTCAATAACTTGTTTATTACTATTCAATAACAAACAATTATCCAATTCATTTTCTTTAGCAAAAACACCAGCAATAACATTTAAAACTCTATTTGTTGTTTTTAATGTTGATAACAACTGAGGTGTAATGTAGTGATCCTTAAACAAATCAACTACACACAAATTATCACTTAATTTATATGTAGTTTCCTCAAGTGGGTTTACCTCAATAAAATAACTAACATCATTGTGCTCCGGTGTATATAATCCAGGTGAATCACGAAAAACAGTCATTCTAACTCTTGCAGATGCGTTTAGTAAATTATTTACTTCTACAAGGGTAACTATTTGCGACTCCAAAAATTCCATGGTAAACTCCATAGGTATTTCCATTCGCACAATTCGCATTGAAGCCATCAATCTAAAATAATGATCTTCCCAGAACAAAATAGTACCATTAACTACCTTAATTGTCTCAAAAATAGCATCACCATATTTAAACGCCCTATTACTAGAAAATAAATGTTCTTGAGATTCTATATTACCGTTAAAATTAATCATAAAAAAAGCCCTAATTTACATTAGGGCAAATATACAGTAATAATAAAACTTCTTATACAGAACCAAGAACCTTTTTAAGTTCAGATATTTGGTTATCCCAAAGCATTTTATTTTCTTCCATATCATCTTCGTCAGAAAAATCTGTCACCATTAAAGAAACATCTTTTGTAATGTCATCTACTTGAATTCTAATTTCAAAATAATAATCTTCACCTTCATCTTCTAACCACTGAAAACGTACTTTATCGACAGCTTTTTTTGATAGCAATTTCGCTTGCTCCTCACTATCATCCCAAATAAAGGTATATAATTCTCCTCTAGAATTTACATTATCAGCATACCACTCAGACAAACCAGATGGCGTTGACAAGTATTGGTGCAACAATTTAGGTGATGCGTGAATGGGGAATTCTAATTCAAATTTCTCTCTCATAATTAATTATCAATATTTTTTACAATATAAATATTTATTACAGATTTAAAAAAAGAATCAACAAATATTTTTTTCCATATATTTTGCACTTATTTCTTGTAGTATCTAATATTGTTTTTATATTTGCACACCGTAAGTAAAACGGCGTGGTAGCTCAGTTGGTTAGAGCGCCTGATTCATACTCAGGAGGTCTGCAGTTCGAATCTGCATCACGCTACTAAAAGACACTTAAACACTTTTAAAAGAAGTGTTTAGGTGTTTTTTTTTGTTTTTACTCTTTATACTTCTAGTCACAACTTTTTACCGCTAATAATCATTAATGAGATAAAAAAAATATAATAATCACATAATCAATATTTTAGTATTCCTGTAGTTGATTCCATTCTTGTAGAATTTCGTAATAATATGGATTAGAGAATTTTTTTACGTAAAAAACCTTACACAAACTAATCATAAAACGTTTGTGAATAAAGCCGTTAAAAAACATTAATTCATCTTTTTAGCTAAACAAGTAGATTAAGACTATTAATAATTTAATACATCTAATTAGATGACTACAAGTGACTACTAAGCTTTACATAGCTTTAGGTATTAGTAAGTACAGGTGTTTATAAAAAAACGAAACACAATATATAAATAATTCATTTTATAGAAACGCATCATACAAATACTTTGCGTGCAATGAAAAAACTACAGCTTGCAAGCTTTCTATGTCACTTCATAATTGGACTATAATTTAGCGCTTGGTCAATAGTTTATTTTTGTATCTAAAAAACAACTAGCGTCTTATAAACAAGAAATACAATGCATAACAGAGCGGCAATCAATGGTAGGACAAACTTTCGGTTCTGCCAGCATTTCTTCTTACCATAATCCCTAAAAGCCAACTTAGCCTGTGAGAGGTTGACCACGACGAAAATGCTGATGATTACGTAGCTGGTTGTGTTAGCCAGTTGAACAATCGGAACAAAAATAGCTAAAACAATAACCCCAATAGCAATGACGATAGTGGCCAACACTGGAGTACGGAAACTCTTATGTACCTGATGAAACATTTTCGGGGCGCTATTTTGACCAGCTAAACCGTAAAGAACTCTTGAACCCATTATGACTTGTGCTAACACTCCATTTAATACAGCAACCAAACTAATAAGACTTATAATATAAGCATAGTGCTGCCCCTTTTGGGAAAGAATATCCGCCAATGGAGCATTGGTAGAAGAAAGCTCATTCAAGGGTAAGGAAAGTACGGCAACAATAGCCACAGCTATGTATAGGAACAACGCAATAAACAAACTACCCATAATGGCAATAGGCATACTTTTTTTGGGATCTTTAGCCTCCTCAGCTACATTAGCAAGATCCTCAAACCCGACAAAAGCATAGAATGCCAAGAAAGCGCCTTGAAACACCGCGAATATATCATAGCCAGGTGCAACAATAAACATTTGGGAAAACTGAGAAGTAAACTGTTCTAGATCTATGCCTGCTACAAGGATGACGAATATGAGCCCACCAACCTCAATTAGCGTTATAATTCCAATAACATTCAACGATTCACTAATACCTCGAATAGCAAGCATACTTAGCAATGTCATACTAACTATGATAACCAATGTATCGGGAAGCTCTATAAACACGTCGAGATATCCAACAAATCCTTTGATGATGGCCGCAGCTGAAATAAACCCAGTAAAAATTACACCCCACCCAACCAAAGATGATAATTGTTTTGAGCTAAATGCACTAGCTACATAGACAATTTCGCCACCACTTTTCGGAAACCGTGGTGAAAGAAGAGAATAAGAATAAGCTGTTAATCCTGCCAAAACTCCGGCAATAATAAAGGAAAGTGGAGCTAGTGTCCCGGCATAACCTGCTACTTTACCTACAAGTACATAGATACCAGCCCCTAACATAGTTCCAACTCCGTACAATAGAATTTGAACTGTACTGAGTTGTTTCTTTAGCCCTATGTTTTTCTGTTCATTACTCAAATTTTTAAGTTTTATCTACAAGTTAAGGGTTTTTTAAATATGAATGGAAAAAACACACTTATTATAAGCCTAACTAATTTGGGTACCATTAACTAATTACTAGATCAAACTCTTGCTAACAAGGAAAAAATTATATCATAGTTGATAATTGGGCTTTTCCAAAGTGAAGCTTGGCTTAATGCCATCTAAAAAAAGGTTTTTACAATAAACTCTCTTCAAAATGAATTCATATTGGTAAATTAACAGAAGGGCAAGGATGGAATTAACTTTTAATAAATCATCGATTCGTGCAATAAGTGGCTCAAGTATATTACAGTGATTATTTAAAATAAAAAACTACTGCAATATCATATCTAATTTATGCTTATATTTAAACTTACAAAAATTTAAAATAAAATATCATGGCAAAAAGTAAAGACTCAAAGAAGAATGTTAAAAAAGACCCTGCTAAAACTCCTAAAGAAAAAAAAGAAGAAAAAAGGTTAAAGAAATCTAAATAAAATTACTTGTATTTAGATAAAAACACTCACAATAACACCTATATACAAAGCGGGATTTGGTGTTTAAAATCAAGCTCTTGTCTGTTTTTATAATATCGCCAAATCTTTTTGATTTGGCTTTTTTAATCGACAAAATTAAAAAACTTATAGCCTGTGTCAATATTAAATTTCTCTGTTTTTTTCACAACATAATACTCATAACTTAACGTTGGCGGTAATACTAAATTCTACAACATATTATCAATAAAACAAAATGCTATTTTAATAATTCTGTTTGAATATCAACTAATATTTTCTTTTTTTACTAAAAAAACCTGAGATTGTTTCGGTAAATGGTAAAAACATCTATTCTGAGATTTATGGAAAAAGTGAACCTTTACTCCTTTTATATGAATATATTCTTTCTTCCAAATTATGGTTGCCTTACGCCGAAAACTTTGATAAAGAATATGAAGTATACTTAATTGATTTGACTGGACACGGGAAATCTGATTCCTTCAAAGAGGACCTTTCTATAAAATCAATAACCAACTAACTTAACTCTTTAGTGCAATAACTTGACTTAGATGTGTTTAAGGTTTTTTAGTGTTAATTCCAAAAATATAAATCAACAACCATCCATCTTACCAACCTTGAAATCAAATTGTTGGGACACACTTTCACCTTTTAAGTTTTTCGCTGCATTCCATTTTGGCATGTTTTCAATCAACTCAATCAATAAATTATCAATTTCTATATTCTCCGATTTTTGTATTATTTTAATATTATCAGCTTTCCCCGTTTTATCAATTGAAAACCTTAATACTGATGGCTTAACCCCTTTATCACCTATCATAGTAATTTTATCTCTACTATTCTCCTTTAAATAGGATATCATATTTTCATATCCTCCAATATATACAGCCTCAATTTCAGGAATCACAGTCAAAGAAACATTCATTTCATTTTCTTCAAGCGCATCGGTTATTACGTTTTTAGTATTGTATTTAACCCTTACAACAACCTCAGCATCTATCTCTAAACCAGCAAGCATTTTTTTTTGTTCGTCACTTAATACATCATTCTTACTCCACAAACTTGTTTTAAGCCCATTATTATTGGCACTAACCTCAACTGAAATATAAGCCGATATCCAATTAACAGGGTATCCCTCAATAAAATCATTAAGCATTTTAGAATTTTGTAGTTCAGATTTTCTAATAGATCTTGAATACGTTCCTCCTACAGCATAGAACAAGTCAGTTTTTTGAGCTTTTTTACTAACCTTAGATGAATCTATCTTAGTTATTAGCTCATCAGCTTTAGCAACACTTTTTTTATGCGAAAACCCAAAAGAAACGACTGCAATGGCAACTATTAAAACACTGAAAATAACTATTTTACTTCTCATAATTTGCTTGTTTATAATGTTATACTCACAAAATTAGGGTTAATATCAATGGTTCTTGAAAATGAAATGTAAAAAATTGTTAATGAAATGTAAATTCTTCAAAACCGAATAGTATTTAACCTAACTTTGTTTGCATGTCTCCAAAAACCATTCGATTTATATTAATACTCATGCTAATAACTATTAGCGGACTATTCATAACCCAAGTATATTGGTTTAAAAAATCTTTCACACTACACCAAAGACAATTTGACGAGAAAATAAACATTGCTCTCAGAAGTGTAGCACACCAACTGTTAATTTCAAACAAAGATACAAGCTCAAGAATACCTCCTATTTCTAAAATTTCTTCAAATGAATTTTATGTAAATACTAATTGCTACTTCAAACTCAAAAATTTAGATAACATAATTAAGCAAGAGTTTTTAAAAAGAAATATTAACATCAACTACGATTATACTATTTTAAAAAGCGATGATTTTGATATTCTGTTAGGAAATACGGTATCAGACTCACATACCCCCAATCAATCAATTACAATAGAGATTGCGTGTAAAACCAGAATTGATGATAACGAAAATTTAGATTTTAAAATCCGTATCAATAACAAAACTGTACACCTTATAAATTCTATGGGAATATGGATGTACTCTTCACTAAGCTTATTGTTTATACTTGCTGTATTTACTTTTATAATGATTTCTATCATTAAAGGAAAAAGATTGTCTGAATTAAAAAAAGACTTCGTAAACAACATGACTCATGAATTAAAAACTCCTATTACTAACATCTCTGTTGCCTCAAATGCTATTAGAAATGAAAGTATTCAGATGGACAAAGACAAGTTAAAAAAATACGCTGATATCATTTATAATGAAAATGTAAGACTCCATAACTTAGTAGACAAAGTTTTACAAGTTTCTGCAATTGAAAAAGATGACGAGTCACTTACTTATGAAGAAATAGATGTTCATAAAATCATTAAAAATGTGTTAGTTAACTTTGAGCCATTATTACAACAAAAAGGAGGGCACATAAACTCCAATTTAAAAGCAAATAATTTTATCCTTTATGCTGATAAAACTCATCTATCAAATGTTATATACAACTTAGTAGAAAATGCTATAAAATATTCTAACACGAATCCTGAAATAACCATTAACACCAACAATGCCTCTAATGGTATTAACATCACTATTAGTGATAAAGGAATTGGAATAAAAAAAGAAGACCAACAACATGTATTTGAAAAGTTTTTCCGAGCAGAAACTGGTAACTTACACAATACTAAGGGGCATGGAATAGGGCTCAGTTATGTAAAACTTATTATAGAAAAACACAACGGAAAACTTACCTTTAAAAGTAAATTAAAAAAAGGTAGTACTTTTAACATATACTTACCACTTAAATAATGAAAGCTAAAAAACACATATTACTTGTTGAGGACGATGAGAGCATGGGCTTTTTACTAAAGGACAGTTTAGAAAACTACAACTATAGAGTAACTCATTATTCTGATGGAAAACTCGCTTTAAATGAATTCCACAATCGCACTTTCGACTTATGTTTACTTGATGTTATGATGCCTAATATGGACGGTTTTACCCTAGCTTCTGAAATAAGGAAAAATGACCTGGATACTCCAATTATATTTTTAACTGCAAAAGCCATGAAAGAAGACCGCATAAAAGGCTTTAAACTTGGAGCAGATGATTATGTAACAAAACCATTTAGTATTGAAGAATTAACACTCCGAATTAAAGCTGTATTAAAAAGAGGTAAGATTTCTCAAGTAACTAACCAACTAATTTCATTTTCGAAATACGCTTTAGATCTTGATAATTTAATTTTAAATATAGGAAAGAAACAAATTCAATTGACACGAAAAGAAGCTGATATTTTAGCATTATTTGCATCTAATAAAAATACGTTACTGAAAAGAGAATTTATACTAAAATCAGTTTGGGAGGATGACAGTTATTTTATTGGCAGAAGTCTAGATGTTTTTATCTCTAAGCTGCGAAAACACTTCAAAACCGATTCAAATATTAGTATTACAAACATTCACGGAGCAGGTTATAAATTTGAGGTTATTGAAAAGTAAATTATCTAAAATATTTCAATAAAAAAGGCTTTCAGTATTTCTGAAATCCTTTTTTATTATATTCAATTAAGCCTAAAACAACTTATGCAACTCTTCTAAATTCATTTTTTGCTGTGCTCCGTCAGTCATGTTTTTAACCGTAAACTCATTATTTTCCATTTCATCAGAACCAACCAAAACTACAAACGGAAATTTACGTTTATTCGCATAGTTCATTTGCTTCTTCATTTGTTTATTATTATTTACAGATGAAGGATACATTTCCGAAGCTATTCCTTTTGCACGCAATTGTTTTATCGCATTCATACAATACAACGCTTCTTTATCTCCAAAATTGATAAACAGAATGTTCTCTGTTGCCTGAACAGTTTCTGGAAATAAATTTAATTCTTCTAAAACCAAGTAAATTCTATCTAGCCCAAATGATATTCCTACTCCACTTACATTCTTTAATCCGAATATACCTGTTAAGTCATCATATCTTCCTCCACCACCG
>JAWUYQ010000106.1:0-9301 GCA_034110725.1 Flavobacteriaceae bacterium | reverse complement strand
TAGAAATTAAGAATACATTTTATCACGTAATTCTTTAACTTTAGGATCACTCATATATTCATCAAAAGTAGCATACTTATCAATAACTCCTTTTGGTGTAATTTCAATAATTCTGTTTGCAACAGTTTGACAAAACTCATGATCATGAGTTGTAAACACTATTGTTCCTTTAAAGTTTTTTAATGAATTATTAAACGCAGTAATACTCTCTAAATCTAAGTGATTTGTTGGTTCATCTATTAATAACACATTTGCTCTTGTCATCATCATTCTACTCAACATACACCTTACCTTTTCTCCTCCAGAAAGTACTTTAGATGTTTTTAAAGCTTCTTCCCCACTAAAAATCATTTTACCTAGGAAACCACGTAAATTAACTTCTTCTTTTTCTTCTTCAGTTTGTGCCCATTGACGCATCCAGTCAACTAAAGTTAATTCATTCTTGAAAAACTTAGAATTGTCTGATGGTAAATAAGATTGAGTAGTTGTTACTCCCCATTTAAATTCTCCACCGTCTGCTTTTATATTTTCAGTTAATATTTGATAAAAAGCAGTAGTTGCTTTCGAGTTTTTAGAAATAATAGCAACCTTATCTCCTTTATTAAGGTTTAAATTTACTTTATTAAACAACTCTCCTTCTTCATTAGATGCACTTAAGTTTTCTACACTTAATATTTGATCTCCAGCTTCTCTATCTCTATCAAAAATGATTGCAGGATAACGTCTACTTGAAGGTCTAATATCTTCAACCTTTAACTTCTCTAACATCTTTTTACGAGATGTAGTTTGCTTTGCTTTTGATGCATTTGCACTAAAACGAGCAATAAAATCTTGTAGTTCTTTAGCTTTTTCTTCCGATTTTTTATTTTGCTGAGAACGTTGTCTTGCAGCTAATTGACTTGACTCATACCAGAATGTGTAATTTCCTGAGAAATGAGTAATCTTATTAAAATCAATATCAGAGATATGTGTACACACTAAATCTAAGAAGTGACGGTCATGCGATACAACTATTACAGTATTTTCAAAGTTTGCTAAAAATGTTTCTAACCAAGAGATAGTTTCAAAATCTAAATCATTGGTAGGCTCATCCATTATTAAAACATCAGGATTTCCGAATAAAGCTTTAGCTAATAAAACACGTACTTTTTGTTTACCATCCAAATCAGACATTGATGTGAAATGCATCCCTTCCTTAATACCTAAGTTAGATAACATTGCCGCTGCGTTAGCATCAGCATTCCACCCATCCATTTCCTCAAAAGTAACTTGTAACTCCCCTATCCTATCAGCATTTTCATCTGTATAATCTTCATACAGTTTATCTAATTCCTTTTTAATAGCATACAATTCCGTATTCCCCATTAAAACTGTTTCTAAAACTGTAAACTCATCATAAGCATAATGGTCTTGAGATAAAACTGACATTCTTTTTCCTGGAGCAAGAGATACATGACCTGATGTAGGCTCCTGAATTCCTGCTAGAATTTTTAAAAATGTAGATTTTCCTGCACCATTGGCACCAATAATACCGTAGCAATTTCCTTGAGTAAAAGCTGTATTAACATCGTCAAATAATATTCTTTTACCAAATTGTACAGATAAGTTTGAAACTGATAACATGTAATGTGTTTTAATTTTCGGCAAAAATAGTAAAATCAATTGTATTTATCAGCTGTTTAGAATCATAATAAAAATGTTATTTAACAGTGCATTAACAGCAATATGTCATCATAAAAATTAAATTTGTTATTATAAAATAGATTACCCTACTAATATGATTAAACTTTTACCTTTATCTTATCTATTATTTTTCATAGCTTTTATTAGCTGTACCGAAAATACAGAAACAGAAGATGCCACATATTTTGGAGGGGAGATTATAAACCCCAAGAATAATTTTGTGCTTTTGTATAAAGATGAAGTACTTGTTGATTCTATCCCTTTAGATAAAAAAAACAGATTCCTATATCAATTTAAGGATTTCATACCTGGATTATATCACTTTAATCATGAAGAATATCAGTATGTATATATTGAGCCAAAGGACAGTATACTTTTTAGATTAAACACAATTGATTTTGATGAATCATTAACCTTTTCTGGAAAAGGTGCTCATAAAAATAATTTTATAATTAATACTTTTTTAGCTAATGAAAATCATAGTGCTAAATCTGGCAGATTGTATAAGCTTCCTCCAAAAAAATTCTCTACATTAATTTCAAGTGAATTAAGCCAACGAGTTGATATGTTAGAGCAATACAAGGATCGCTATGAATTTTCTGATGGTTTTATGGATATTGCAAATGCACATATTGCATATCATTTTTATGCTTTAAAAGAGCGTTACCCAATATATAACAAAAAACAAGCCGACTCTATTGATGTAAGCTCATTTTATGAGTTTAGAAAAAGCATTGATTTTAATACCGAAAACTTAGGATCATTTTATCCTTATTATGAATACTTATATACACTGATTGATAATTTAAGTGTTAAAAGACTAAAGAATACAAGTCTAGCAGAAGATCATATTGCAAATTACAACTCTAAAACAGAAGTAATTGACTCATTAGTTCAGAATAAAAACTTAAAAAATCAACTATTAAAGAACACTACGCTACACTATTTAAAGAATGTAAAATGTGGAAATCAAGCTACATCCATTTTAACACGATTTGATAAATATAATAGTGACACCAAAAATAAAGAGAAAATAACAGGACTTGTAAACGCAATTAAGCGTTTGAGTTATGGTAATCTATTACCTGAATTTAATGTTGTTGATACGAATAATCAAACTATTGCCTTTAAAAACACCCTAAAAAACAAACCAACGGTAATTTATTTTTGGTCAAGTAGTAACCCAAGGCATATAAAAAGTGTACATAATAGAGTTAATAAACACGCGACTAATAGCGACTATAATTTTGTTGGTATATCTTTAGATAATAATAAAAAAGATTGGCGATTATATGCTGAAAAATTCAATATAAAAAACGGTTTTTCATTAGAAAATCCAAAGGAAACTAGAGAGAAGTTATTAATACAGAACACCAATAAAGTTTATGTATTGGATAAAAACGCGAAAATTTTAAGTGCTGATTTAAATATTTTTGATCCACATTTTGATAACAAACTCAAGTCATTACATTAAAACTTAAATCTTTGAGACTTCTAAAAAACATCTTACTCTTTCAAAAAAAGTTGTTTTTTACTTCATACTTTCTTTCAATTCTAATTGGATTAATTTTTGGTGGAAATATTAAATCTATAGGTTTAGCTTTTTTGTTTATTACTCCACTTATGCATTATTTAGTTTATGAAATAAAAAATAAGCATGAGTATTACTTTTACTACAACTTAGGTTTTAGCAATACCAAGCTTTGGCTATCTACTTTAACAATTGGATTTATTAATTTTATTCTACTATCATTTATATGAGCATTCTTCACATAGATAGTGTTAACAAAAGTTATGACAATAAAAAAATATTAAGTGATATATGCCTTACTTGTAAGAAAGGAGAAATTATTGGTTTAATTGGACGAAATGGATCTGGAAAATCTACGCTATTAAAAATAGTTTTTGGAATTGAAAAATGTGAAAATAAATTTGTTCAAATCGATGGTAAAGTAATAAACAACATTGCAAGTGGTAGAACATTAATTAATTACCTGCCTCAGGAAAACTTTTTACCCGATAATATTAAAATAAAATCATTAATAAACTTATTCCTAACTAAAGAAAACATTCGCGAATTATTAAATAACGATTACATTGGACCACTACTTCAAAAAAAGAATCAAGAATTATCTGGTGGAGAAAAAAGAATTGTAGAAATTTTATTAATCATTCACTCAAACGCAGAATTTATCCTTCTTGATGAACCATTTAATGGTGTTAGTCCAATAATAAGAACTTACATCATCAGCTATATCAAAAAAATGAAATCATCTAAAGGATACATCATTACTGATCATGATTACGAAAATGTAATTAGTTTAGCTGACAGAATTATGTTTCTAAAAGATGGTGCTTTAAAAGAAATAATAAACCAAAAGCAACTAGTAGACTTTGGTTACCTGACTCAAACTAATTTTGAAATGTTAATTGAAGAGTCCTTATGATTAGCAATTAACTCACAAATAAAAATTTCTATCATTGTATTTAACACGATAGTTAAGAAAATTTAAAGATATTTGCATTCATTAACTTCAATACATCAATAATGGCTCGCAAAGCGTTTATCAATATCAAGCAATTACTTCAAGTAGAAACCAATACATTGAAACTTAAAGTTTCTGGTGATGAAATGAAAACGCTTCCAATAATTAATAATGCATACTTAATTATTGAAAATGATGAAATAGTTGATTTTGGTAAAATGTCAAACTTCCAAAGCGAATCAACAATTGAAACCATTGATTGTACTGGGAAAATCATATTGCCAACTTGGTATGATAGCCATACACATATAGTATATGCAGGAAATCGTGAACAAGAATTTGTTGATAGAATAAACGGACTTACTTACGAAGAAATTGCTAATAATGGTGGTGGAATATTAAACTCCGCTAAAAAATTACAAGAAATTTCTGAGGAAGAATTGTACCAGCAATCTGCTGAACGATTAGACGAAGTAATTAAATTAGGAACTGGAGGTCTCGAAATTAAATCGGGATACGGATTAACTGTAAACGCAGAACTAAAAATGTTGCGTACTATAAAGAAACTAAAAGAAAATTACAACATTCCAATCAAAGCTACATTCCTTGGTGCACATGCTGTTCCTGCAGAATACAAAGGGAACAAACAAGGTTATTTAGATTTAATTATCAATGAAATGCTACCGCTAATTTCAAAAGAAAACTTAGCGGAGTATATTGATATTTTCTGTGAAACAGGATACTTCTCAGTTGAAGATACCGAACAAATTTTAGCAGCAGGAAAACAGTACGGATTAACTCCAAAAACACATGTAAATCAATTTACATCAATTGGAGGAATACAAAAAAGTATTGAGTACAATGCACTTACTGTAGATCATTTAGAATTGGTAAGTGATGAAGATTTAGAAGCTTTGAAAAATTCTGATACAATGCCAGTTGCATTACCATCATGCTCATACTTTTTATCAATTCCATACACTCCAGCAAGAAAATTAATCGATAATGGATTAGCATTAGCTTTAGCTACTGATTACAATCCAGGCTCTACTCCTTCTGGAAACATGAACTTTGTGGTAAGTACTGCGTGTATAAAAATGAAAATGACTCCTGAAGAGGCTATAAATGCAGCCACATTAAATGGTGCTTATGCTATGGGTATTTCTGATACACATGGAAGCATTGCTAAAGGTAAAAAAGCTAATATAATTATTACAAAACCAATAAATTCATATAACGTATTACCATATTCTTTTGGCTCAAATAACATTGATAAAGTAGTTATCAACGGAATATTTATTAATTAATAAAACAACTATAATGCATCATAAAAACATCCATAACACTCCCTATAATTTTAAAGAATTAGCAGCTTCAAATCCTAAATTAATTCCTTTTGTAATTATAAGTCCTCAGAAAGTAATGACTATAGATTTTGCAGACAATGAGGCTGTTTTGCAATTAAACAGAGCAATATTAATAAACCAATATGGATTGTCTGATTGGAGTATCCCTAATGGGTATTTATGTCCTCCAATACCCGGAAGAGCAGACTATATACACCACATTGCTGATTTTTTAAAAGAGCATAGTGTCAAATCAAAAGTAAAAGGATTGGATATTGGTGTTGGTGCAAATTGTATATATCCTATATTAGGAAATAGAATTTATAATTGGAAAATGGTTGGTGCTGATATAAATGAAGTTGCAATAACATCTGCAACTAAAAATATAAACGCAACTCCTGATTTAAAAGAACACATTGAAGTTAGACATCAAACCGATAACTCCAATATATTTAAAGGGATCATTAAAAAAGGAGAAAATTATCAATTTAGTATGTGCAATCCTCCTTTTCATGCATCTGAAAAAGAAGCTAATAAAGGAACAAAACGAAAATTACAAAATTTAGGACTAGAAATTAATTCTAAATTAAATTTTGGAGGACAAGCCAATGAATTGTGGTGTAATGGTGGTGAAGCTTTGTTTATTAAAAGAATGATAAAGCAGAGTGAAGAATTCAAAGATCAAGTAACTTGGTTTACCTGTTTAGTTTCTAAAAAAGAAAATTTATCCAAAATTAACAAGCAATTAAAAAAACTAAACACTACTCACAAAACTATTACAATGACCCAAGGAAATAAGCAAAGTAGGTTTGTTGCTTGGAAATTCTAGGTCACCTGCTAATGAGTTTAAAATTTAATTTCATTTGTACTATTATAATAGAATTTAACTTATTGTCAGATTGAGCTTGTCGAAATCATAAAAACGTTGATTAACAAAAAAAACTTCGACAAGCTCCGTTTGACATATATTTTCATTAAAATACTATTATTTTAGCTAAAAATTAATTCACAAATGAGTAAACCAACTATCAATATTGGGATTTTAGCACATGTCGATGCTGGTAAAACTACGCTTACAGAACACTTTCTATACAATTCTGGGGCTATTAGAACTATCGGAAGTGTTGACAAAGGCTCTACTAGTACGGATAGTTTAGCTCTTGAAAAAGAACGTGGAATTTCTATCAAAGCAGCCACAACTTCTTTTGAATGGAAAGGCACTAAAATTAATTTAATTGATACTCCTGGTCACGTTGATTTCTCTAGCGAAGTAGAACGTGCTTTGTGTGTAGTTGATGCTGTTATACTTGTCGTATCTGCTGTTGAAGGGGTTCAAGCTCACACCTTGAATATTTGGGATTCTTTACAAGAATTAGAGATTCCGACCATCATTTTTATCAATAAAATTGACCGCCAAGGTGCTGATACAGAAATTACAATAGCGCAGCTAGAACAAGATTTAAAGTCAAAACCTGTTGCTATTTATACTTCGGAAAATGACGGATTAACAAATGCTGCAATCACTCCTGTTTTTAACACCTCAACTGATTCTACAATTAAAGAAAAAACAATTGAGCATATTTTAGATTGTGAGGAGCATTTATTGGAACGCTTCTTAAACTCTGAAGCCATAACTGATAATGAATATTTAAAAAGTATTCGCAAACTAACTATTAACAACAAGGTTACTCCTATTTATACAGGAATTGCAAAAAACAATATTGGAGTAACCGAATTATTAGATGGAATAATTGACTATTGTCCAACCTCTAAAACAAATACTTCAGAAGATTTATCAGCATATGTTTTTAAGTTAGAACATCATAAAGTTTTTGGTACGATGGCTCATGTAAAGGTTTTTTCAGGAGAATTATCTTCTAAATCTACTATTTACAATCGTACCCAACAATTAGAAACAAAAATAAATCAGACCAAACAATTACTGAACACTAAATACATTGATAATGTTCTTTTAAAATCTGGAGACATTGGAGTAATCACAGGTGTTTTGGGAACAAAATCTGGTGATATATTAGGTGATTCTGAGGGTATCCCTAAACTACCTCAACTTCATATTCCGGTTCTTACTGTTCAAGTAATCCCAGACAACAATACTGATTACAATGCTTTAGCAGAAGCACTTCAACAATTAGATAAAGAAGACCCTTCTCTTAATTTCAAATGGTTTAAAACAGAAAAAGAGTTGCAATTATTGTTAATGGGGCAAATGCAAATTGAAATATTAGAACATGTTTTACAAGAACGTTTTTCAATAAAAGCAAATTTCACAGATCCTCAGGTAGTTTATAAAGAAACGATAAGTACAAAAGCAGAAGGATACATCAGGTATTGGATGCCAAAACCATGTTGGGCTATCATGACTTTTTTAATAGAACCAGCTCCGTTAAATTCAGGAGTTAACTATAGTTCCATAGTTTCACAAAACGATGTCCATATTAAATACCAAAATGAAATTGAGCGAACAATTCCAAAAGCTTTAGCACAAGGTCTTTTAGGCTGGGAAGTTACCGATGTAAAAATCACTTTAATAAAGGGAGAAGACCATAATGTACATTCCAGACCTGGAGATTTTAATCTAGCAACTCCAATGGGAATTATGCAAGGACTAAAAATTGGTGGGACGCATTTATTAGAACCCATATTAAGTTTTGAAATAAAAGCAAACGAAAGCTTGTTAGGAAAAATAGCTTCTGAGCTAAGTACAAGAAGAGCCACTTTTGACACACCACAGTTTCTTGATGATACATTTAGTTTAAAAGGAACCATCCCTGTTGCTACTTCATTAGATTTAGGTATTAAACTAAATTCAATTACGGGAGGAAAAGTAAGATTACGTTTACAATTCCACGGGTATGATACTTGTCCTAAAGACGAAGGTACAATTAGAGAATATAAAGGAGTAAACCCGTTAGATGAAGCCCAGTGGATATTACACCGACGTGGAGCTTATAAAGCTGATGAGCGCATAATTTAGATTCGACTACCAAAATTTTAATAAAGTCTTATCAAATTTCTTCTCTAGAAGAAGAAACTTTATTATCCATAAAAAAAAGCCTCACAAAGTGAAGCTTTTTATTTTGAATATTTTTATCTAAGTAATTTTACTCAGCTGGTCTTCCATGTATTTCTTCAAACATTTTGTCAAAGTTATCTCTTAAGAAGGCACGTAATTTTTTACGATAATCATCTTTTAACCAATCAACGAAATTGTACGTACTTCTACTAATACATTTCGTATAACGGTCAATTCTATAATCAATATCTTCTCCTAATAATTTCATTAAAGCTAATGCGTCATATACATCTTCACTATTTTCAATACAAATTTTAGCATGCTGCTCTATCGAACGTTCTAAAACAACTTTTGAAGACTCTCCTTTCTTTACAGAAATAGTATATGTTTTTTTAACATCAAAAGCCACTTTTTTAGAGTTCGCAAATTCTTTACGAATATCTTCTGGCATTTCATATTTGAAATTATTTTCTAAATCCTCATCATTTAATAAGTTCTCTAAAAAGAAATTAGGAGACTTGAATATTTTTTGCCAATCTAAATCTGCTCCCCAAGGTCCAAAACGATGTAAATTATTTCCTAAATCAATAATAGAAAATTTCGATTTCCCCTTGATAATACGTGAACCCCTACCAATCATTTGGTAGTAAAGCGTCAAGGATTTTGTTGCTCTATTTAAGACAATAGTATCTACCGTAGGCTCATCAAAACCTGTAGTTAAAATACTTACTGATGTTAATATGGCATTTGGA
>JAWUYQ010000105.1:0-8626 GCA_034110725.1 Flavobacteriaceae bacterium | reverse complement strand
ATTAATTAACGTTTTCCAATCGATAGTAAATGGAGGAGACACAGTCCTTTTTATTGAACACAATAACACCTTAATTGAATCCGCTAATCAAGTAATTACACTTGGCCCCGGAAGTGGTGAGAACGGTGGATTAGTGATGATTTAATAATAAAATAATTTCTTTAGATAGAACATGAAACCCAGAAGAATTTGCGGTAAAGCAGCTCCTTCTGGGTTTAAAAAATCACACTATTTTAATACTGTAAACTAAAACTTACTCAATACTTCTAAAGCTTTACTAGTGCTTTTAATATTTTCAAAAGTTAGCAATAAACGTAATCCGTTTTTAGTCTGCTTTTCCTTCATCTTACAAAAGGTTTTATGCGTTTGTACAAACTGTAATACTTTGGTAAACTGTGGGCTTTGGTAAAAACTAGAGTTCTGATCAGAAATAAAATACCCTATCAGGCGATTTTGCTTCATGACAATTTTCTCTAGTCCAATATTAGCGGCTGCCCATTTAATTCGCACAGAATCTAATAAATCTACTGCTTGTGTTGGTAATTCTCCAAAACGATCGACCAATTCCTTTTCGTACTGTACTAATTCAGCTTCTGTTTTTAACTCTCCTAACTTGTTATATAAAGTCAAACGTTCTGTAATGTTATTGATATAATCATCTGGGTATAATAGTTCAAAGTCGGAATCTATTTGAGTATCTTTTACAAACACCTTTTCAGTAGCATCATCTACTTCATCATACAATTCTTTAAACTCATTTTCTTTCAATTCGTCAATAGCCTCATTTAATATTTTCTGATAAGTAGCAAAACCAATTTCATTAATAAAACCACTTTGCTCACCACCAAGAATATCTCCAGCACCACGAATTTCTAAATCCTTCATAGCAATGTTAAATCCGCTTCCTAGATCAGAGTGTAACTCTAAGGCTTGAATACGTTTGCGCGCATCATCCGTCATAACAGAATCTGGAGGGGTAATAAAGTAACAGAAAGCTTTTTTATTACTTCTACCAACTCTACCACGCATTTGGTGTAAATCCGACAACCCGAAGTTATTGGCGTTATTGATGAATATGGTATTGGCATTTGGAACATCCAAACCAGATTCAATAATAGTGGTCGCTACCAACACATCAAATTCACCATTCATAAAAGCCAACATCAACTGCTCTAATTTTTTACCATCCATTTGTCCGTGACCAATCGCAACTTTAGCATCAGGTACTAAACGTTGTATTAATCCGGCTACTTCCTTAATGTTTTCAATTCTGTTGTGTACAAAATATACCTGTCCTCCACGTTGTATTTCATAGGAAATGGCATCACGAATCATGTCCTCTCCAAAACGAATTACATGTGTTTCAATAGGATACCTGTTTGGTGGTGGCGTATTGATAGTACTTAAATCACGCGCCGCCATTAATGAGAATTGTAAAGTCCTTGGTATTGGCGTAGCAGTTAATGTTAAGGTATCTACATTCTCCTTAATCGTTTTTAATTTCTCTTTTACTGAAACACCAAACTTCTGTTCTTCATCAACAATTAATAATCCTAAATCTTTAAATTTTACTTTATCTCCCGCTAGTTGGTGGGTACCAATAATGATATCTAGCTTCCCTTCTTCTAATTGTTTTAAAGTCTCTGATTTTTGCTTTGCAGTTCTGAATCGGTTGATATATCCAACATTTACTGGCATATCCTTCAAACGTTCAGTAAATGTTTTAAAATGTTGGAATGCCAATATCGTAGTTGGCACTAAAATAGCTACTTGTTTGCTATTATCAACTGCTTTAAAAGCTGCACGAATAGCAACTTCTGTTTTACCAAAGCCAACATCACCACAGACTAATCTATCCATTGGTCGTTCGCTTTCCATATCAGATTTTACATCTTGTGTAGCGGTAAATTGATCGGGAGTATCTTCATACATAAACGTAGATTCTAGCTCATGTTGTAAGTAAGAATCTGGAGCGTATTGATATCCTTTTTGTTCGCGCCTTTTAGCGTATAATTTTATCAAGTTAAACGCAATATGCTTAACCCTGCTCTTCGTTTTATCTTTTAATTTTTTCCAAGTTCCAGAACCCAGTTTAAACATTTTCGGGGTTTTCCCGTCTTTCCCAGAGTACTTTGATATTTTGTGTAAGGAATGAATGCTTACATATAAGATGTCACGTTCTCCATAAATCATTTTTATAGCTTCTTGCTGACTTCCTTCTACATCAATTTTTTGCAATCCCGCAAAGCGTCCTATTCCATGATCAATATGCGTAACATAATCGCCTTTTTGTAATTGCGTTAATTCCTTTAAGGTGATGGCTTGCTTTTTAGCATACCCGTTTTTTAAATGAAATTTATGGTAGCGCTCAAATATTTGATGATCGGTATAGCAAACCGTTTTGCTGTTTAAATCAATAAACCCTTGGTATATGGGTAGGACTACTGTTTTGTAAACCACTTCCTGCTCAACATCGTCAAAAATATCTTTAAAACGTTTTGCCTGTTGTTGGTTGGAGCAAGCTATGTAATTAGTAAATCCGTTAGCTGTGTTTTTATTTAAATCCTCTATTAATAAATCGAATTGCTTATTAAATGAAGGTTGAGGTTTTATATGGTATGCTATGTCAGAATCAGTGCTTTTTGCTAATTCTATTGAAGTATAGTCTTTAAATTGTTTTAATAATATGTCCGCATTACAAAACAATTGCTCAGGTTCTGAATGACGTACTTCACTATCAAGTTTAGCAAAAGCAGCAACTGCTTTTGAAAATAGCTTGTCGATTTTTCCAGCAAATAATTCCTTGTTTTTAACTACTACAGTAGTTTTAGCCGATATATATTTTAAAAAGCTTTCTCTGTTTTCTTGTGACTCCTTATTTTCTACATTAGGAATGACACTAATTTTATTTAGCTGTTCCTGTGACAACTGTGTTTCTACATCAAAAGTTCTGATACTTTCTACATCATCTCCAAAAAATTCTATCCTATAAGGTTCGTCGTTTGAATATGAAAATACATCTACAATTCCTCCGCGTACAGAAAACTCTCCTGGTTCTACAACAAAATCTACTCGTTTAAATTTATAAGTAAACAATACTTCGTTTATAAAATCGATAGATATGGTATCATCAACAGCAATTTTCAACGTGTTTTTATCAAGCTCCTTTTTAGTAACTACTTTCTCAAATAACGCCTCGGGATAGGTAACTATAAGTGCTGGTTTTTTACGAGAATTAATTCTGTTTAAAACTTCCGCACGTAACAACACATTGGCATTATCGGTTTCTTCCAATTGATATGGTCGGCGATAACTTCCAGGGTAAAATAATACATCTTTATCATTTAAAAATAATTCCAGATCGTTTAAATAAAAAGCAGCTTCTTCCTTATCTTCTAATATCAAGAGAATAGGCGTATCAATGCTTTTAAATAAGTTAGAAATGACAAATGAAAATGACGAACCCACTAAATTAGAGATTTTTGTATCTGATTTAGGGACTGACAAACGTTCGATAAGCTGTTTTGTTTGAATAGAATCATCAAAAACAGCTAAAAGTTGTTGTTTACTCACGGGATGTAGTGTTAAAAAAGCGAAGATACTTCTATTTTAAAAAAGGAGCAATTAATGAATCTTGTAAAAAAGAACCTTACAATTTGTTGTTTAGTGAATTAAGCGTACATTTGCAGTCAATTATTTTTTAACAATAAATTTAAATACGTTACGCTATGTACGCAATTGTAGAGATAGCAGGGCAGCAATTTAAAGTTGCAAAAGACCAAAAAGTATTTGTTCATCGTTTAGCATCTGAAGAAGGAGACAACGTTTCTTTTGACAATGTTCTTTTATTAGACAACGATGGAGAAGTTACTATAGGCGCCCCAGCTATAAACGGAGCTTCTGTTGAAGTGAAAGTTTTAAGACACCTTAAAGGTGACAAAGTTATCGTTTTCAAAAAGAAAAGAAGAAAAGGTTACCGTGTCAAAAATGGACACAGACAATACCTTACTGAAATCTTAATTGAAAGCATTTCAGCTTCTGGAGCTAAAAAAGCAGCACCAAAAAAAGAAGCAAAAAAAGTTGAAGCACCTTCTGATGATTTAAGCACAAAAACTGTAGCTGAATTAAAAGAAATAGCTAAGGCGCAAGGAGTAGAAGGAATTTCTTCTATGAAAAAAGCAGACTTAGTAGCTGCGTTATCTAAATAATTATTAACTAATAAAACCTTAAAGAGATGGCTCATAAAAAAGGAGTTGGTAGTTCTAAGAATGGTAGAGAATCGGAATCAAAACGTTTAGGTGTTAAGATTTTTGGAGGACAAGCTGCTATTGCAGGGAACATCATAATCAGACAAAGAGGAACAACACATAACCCAGGTGAAAACGTGTACATGGGAAAAGATCATACTTTACATGCTAAAGTTGATGGTCTTGTAAAATTTACAAAGAAAAGAGACAATAAGTCTTACGTTTCTATTGTAGCTTTCGAAGCTTAATAAAAACGATTCCTCAATATTAAAAAGCCTTTTCATTTAAATGAAAAGGCTTTTTTCTGTTAAAAGGTATTTTTTTTTCGACAAAGGTAGGGTTTAATCGTATTTTAGCGTTTTAATGGTACTTACTTAATTTTATATATAATGTTGAAGAATAACTTGTTCGGAATATTATTCGTTATTGTTTTTAGCTCTTGCTTTGGACAAGGAGAAGCTAATAATTGGTTTTTTGGAGGTAATGCAGGCGTAAGCTTCGCTACAGGAAATGCAGTTGCTATTCAAGATGGAAAAGTAAACACTACTGAAGGTAGTGCTTCAATTTCTGACGCTTCAGGAAACTTATTATTTTATACAGACGGAATACGAGTTTGGGATAAAAACCATCAAGTAATGCCTAACGGTACTAGCTTAAATGGCGATCCTTCAAGTACTTCTTCCGGATTGATTGTTCCTAGTCCCGGAAACAGCAACATCTATTATGTATTCACAGTTGACGAGCCTCATCACGACGAAAATGCATCTACAAATCATGGCTTAAATTATACAGTGATAGATATGTCACTAAATGGTGGAGATGGCGACGTTGTTGCTGCTCAGAAAAATATACAGTTAGTCACTTATGACGCTTCGAACAGTCAAGAAAACAAATATAAATGCTCTGAGAAAATCACAGCAGTACGTAGCAGTGATTGTTCTTCTTTTTGGCTGATTACCCATTTCACCAATAATTTCTACAGTTTTAAAATATCAACTACTGGTGTTGACTCTAATCCGGTAATAAGTAATACCCCTACAACAGTACCAGTTAGTGGTTACAGAAGAAATGCAATTGGTTATTTAAAAAGCTCTCCTGATGGAAGTAAATTAGCTGCTGCTCATAGTAATTTTGCTACAAATTCTGGAGGTAGCGCCCCTGGAGGAGTGTTTTTGTATGATTTCGATATCACTTCTGGAATTGTATCAAATGAACTAGAAGTCTATTCCAGAAATAAAGGAGATAATCCCTATGGAGTTGAGTTTTCAAGAAGCGGAGATAAATTATATACAACAGTTAATGACCCATCATTTAATTCGTCGTTAGTACAATTTGATTTAACTGATGCAGACATTATTTCAACAGAATCGATGATTAACTCTAGTAATCAATATGCTCACGGAGCTTTACAGTTAGGTCCTGATGGTAAAATTTACAGAGCTTTATTTGATTTTGGATCAGGTCAAGGTCCTTATTTAGGAGTGATAAATAATCCAGAAGCAATTGGAGCCGGAGTTAATTACACTGAACAAGGTGTAACTTTAAATATACCTACTACTGCGACTAATGAGTCGTCTAGATTAGGATTACCTCCATTCATACAATCTCTTTTTGCAGAAAAAGTAGATATTATTAATAACGATGGTGACCCAACATTAGTTACAAACACGCTAAGCTTATGTGAAAATGAAACATACACATTAGCAGCTGAAGATATTGTAAATGCAACATATATTTGGACACTTGACGGAAACACAATTACAAACACAACATTTGATTTGGTTGATATTTCTGTAGCTGGAACTTATTTAGTAGAGGTAGATCCAAATAATGGGGATTGTCCGTTTTTAGGAGAAGCAATCGTAACCATATTACCGCAACCAATAATAAACCCTAATATCTCGCTAGAATCATGTTTTGACCCTACTGATGGCATGAGTGATTTTACCCTATCTGATGCAAATATAGCAGCTCTGGTTGGTCAATTACCAACCGTATCAGTTATATCGTATCACTCAAACAATACAGATGCGCTTTCGGGCAATAATCCAATTGCTACAGCTTATTCTTCTGCGGGAGAGATAATCTATATACGTCTTTTAAATACCGATACGGGCTGTGCAAATTCAGTGCCTGTAACACTAATCGTTAATCCAATTCCAGTAGTAACTTCTTCTGTGTTTTTAGAGCAATGTGATACCGATTCAGATGGAAGTGTAAGTTTTAATTTAAATGAAGCAAATATTTTATTGTCTACAAATGCTGCAAATGAGTTGTTTGTATATTATAACTCCTTAGCCGATGCTCAAAGCGGTAATACTATTTTAGCTATCACTAATCCAACAATTTTTCAAAGTATTACTGGGGTTTCTGTTTATGCTAGTATAACAAGTGATAAAGGATGCGTTAGCTACGGACAAGTAAATTTATTGGTTGGAACAAGTTCTATTCCAGCAACAACAATATATTCATTTTCGGAATGTGATGACGACTATGATGGCGTCACAACTTTTGATTTTAGTTCAGCAGAAGCACAAATTACTTCAATATTTCCGGCATCAGTAAATATTTTAATTAGTTACTATGAAAACGAAGCCGATGCTTTAGCTGAAACTAATGCTATTCCAGATATAAGTAATCATCAAAACACTAATTCACCTAATATTCAAATAATTTGGGTAAGAGTAGATAGTCAAGATCTTAATGGATGTTTAGGTTTAGGCGAACACATTGCTTTAACTACAAATCCATTACCTATTCACAATACTATAGATGATGTTTTAGGATGTAGTGATACAAGTTCGGCTGCTTTCGATTTAAGTAATTCAACTACTCAAGCTTTAAATGGCGTTACGAATGTAACTATTACTTATCATGAAACACTAGCTGATGCAACATCAGGAGCTAACATATTAGTAAGCCCTTATACATCAGTTTCAACGACATTATTCATTAGAGCAGAAAACAATATCACTGGTTGCTATATCACTTCAATGTCGGTTAACTTAATCGTAAACCCTAACCCGATTATTTTTGATCCTCAGCCAAGAAGCATGTGTGAAGATCTTATTCCAGATGGCTTAACAGAATTTAATCTTAACTTAAGTAATGATGAAATTATCAATGGAGCCACAGGTTTGATGGTGTCATATTATACTTTAGAATCAGAATCAATTTCGGGCTCAGGTACTAGCTTGATTACCGATCCAGTTAATTTTACAAATACAACTAACCCACAAATAGTATATGTTCGCGTAGAAAATGTTGTCACGGGATGTTTGAGTTTTACAGAGTTAGAACTAAATGTTTTAAATGCTCCTCAAGCTTTTACATTTACAAACCCATTAACTTATTGTGATACTGATAATGATGACACAGGTTATTTTGATTTGACAACCATTATTACAGATTTAACTGGTGGTTTAGCTGTAAATGTTGCCTTTTACGAAACAGAAACAGAAGCGAACGCAGAAGTTGGAGCAATTGATACTTCTGTTTTATATGAAAATATAAACTCTAATGCTGATGGTGATAACAACCCTGCAACTCAAACTATATTTGCACAGTTATCTATTCCAGGACTGTCATGTTTTACTTTAGTTGAAGTTAATTTAGTAGTAATAAAAAGTCCTGAATTACCAAGTACTGATTTAGTATACGCACAGTGTGAGGAGACTCCAGATATTACTGATGGAATTGTAGTTTTCGATTTAACTTCATATGAGTTAACAGATTTATATACAGAAATTATCGCTTCAGGTGGTGATCCAGCAGAATATACAGCAACGTATTATACATTATTAGATGCTTCTGGAAACCCAGTAGCTGCATCTGAAATTGGGAATCCAAATGCTTATGAAAATACAAGTACACCTGATCAGATTATTTATGTAAGTGTGGAGCATACAGGAATAACTTCAGTGCCTGCTACCGGTTGTTCAACTATAAAACTAATTACGTTACATGTAGATTTATTGCCGACTGCAAACTACACTCCAATTGAAGTTTGTGATGATAATAACGTTAATGATCCAATGAATAATACTTCTGATGGAAAAGTTATTTTTAATTTAACAGATTATATCGGTGCTATAACAGGAGGAACAACTGGAGTAAATGTAGAGTTATATACTACACTAGTAGCTGCAGAAGCAGGAGAAGGTACTGCAACGATTCCTTCGTTTGAATTTATAGACTCACCAACAGCTTATGAAAATGCGATTAATCCTCAATCAATATTTGCAAGGGTAATTAACCCCTCTACTTTATGTTATGACATTGCAATTGTAACATTACATGTAAATGCAATTCCAACACCTTTAAGTTCTGATGATATTGTGTCCACTTTAGGAAATGATGGAGTAATGGAAGAATGTGAT
>JAWUYQ010000104.1:0-19303 GCA_034110725.1 Flavobacteriaceae bacterium | reverse complement strand
GGTCCATTTCTTTTAGGATCTCGATTAAAAGTGCCAGTAGTATTTGTGTATGTTATGAAAGAGACAGCAACACATTATCACTTGTATACTCGTAAAGCAGAATTTAAAAATAGAAACGCACAAGATTTATTAAACCAGTATACAAAAAGTGTTGAATGGATTTTAGATAAATATCCATATCAATGGTTTAACTATTTTGATTTTTGGAATATTGATAAAAAGAAGTGAAAAAAGTTTTAATTATACATTACTCGCAATCTGGACAATTAACTGAAATAGTTAATAATATTGGCTTGCCAATAAGTGAAGGTGACACAATAGTAGATTATTATAAATTAGAACTAGAAAAAGAGTTTCCATTCCCATGGAATAAACCTGCTTTTTTTGACGCTTTTCCTGAATCTTTTTTACAAATACCAAGAAAATTAAAGCCCATTCCATCTGAAATAATTAATAAGAAATATGATTTAATTATACTAGGGTATCAAGTCTGGTATTTTAGTCCGTCTATACCGATGAATTCATTATTAAAATCACCAGAGGCAAAGATATTATTTAAAAACACCCCTGTTGTTACGGTTATAGGTTGTAGGAATATGTGGATTATGGCTCAAGAAAAGGTAAAGCGGTTATTAAAGGATTGTGAAGCCAAATTAGTAGGTAATATAGCATTGGTGGATAGACATATTAATCATATTAGTGTGATTACTATCGTTCAGTGGATGTTTACTGGTTTAAAAAAGAAATACTTAGGTATTTTCCCTAAACCAGGTGTTTCACAAAAAGATATAAACGAGTCAGGTAAATTTGGAGATGTTATTTCTGAAAGTTTACTAGATAAAAACTATGTTGACTTACAAAATAAACTTTTAAAAATTAACGCTGTTAAGATAAAATCGTTCCTTGTTTTGGTAGATAAAAGAGCAAATGTGTTGTTTGGCAAATGGGCAAAATTAATTAGCTCAAAAGGAGAAGCTGAGAGTCCTAAACGTCAAGTTTGGTTAAAGCTTTTTAACTTTTATTTATTATTTGCTATTTGGATTGTCGCACCAATAGTTTTTATCTTATTTTTGTTGACTTACATACCATTTTTAAAGAAAATTAAAAGGGATAAAAAATACTATTCATCAATTGAATTAAAGTAATATGGGCAGTCTATCTAAAGTATATATAAACAGAATTGCAAAATATTTGCCAAATAACCCAATTTCTAATGAAGAAATGGAAGGGGTATTAGGTCAAATAGGTGGCATTCCCTCAAAGGCACGAAGAATTGTCTTGAGAAATAACGGAATAAAAAATAGATACTACGCATTAAATACAAATGGTGAACCAACACATTCTAATGCTCAATTAGCAAAAAATGCAATTGAAGGATTATTTGATGATTCGTTTACCAAAAATGAAGTAGAGGTATTATCATGTGGGACATCTACCCCTGATCAAATGTTACCTTCTCATGCAGTAATGGTACATGGGGAATTAGCAAATAAAAATATGGAGTTAAATTCAGCTTCAGGTGTTTGTTGTGCAGGAATGAGTTCTTTAAAGTTTGGATTTATGTCTGTATTATCCGGTAATTCTGAGAATGCTATTTGTACAGGTTCTGAAAAGGTCTCTAGCTGGATGGTAGCAGATAAATTTAATAATGAAATAGAAAATGCTATAGCTTTAGATGAACAGCCAATAATTGCATTTAAAAAAGATTTTTTACGTTGGATGTTGTCTGATGGTGCTGGAGCAGTTTTATTAGAAAATAAGCCTAACTCAAATAAGATATCATTGCGTATTGATTGGATAGAATCATATTCATATGCACATGAGATAGAAACTTGTATGTATGCTGGTGGTGAAAAACTAGCGGATGGAAGTATCAAGCCTTGGAGTGATTATAAAACGGATACTTGGTTAAAGGAATCTATTTTTTCGTTGAAGCAAGATGTTAAAATATTGGATGAAAATATACTTGTAAAAGGAGTTGAAAGTATTAAAATTGCTTTTGAAAAACATAAAATAGATTCATCAGATATTGATTAATTCTTACCACATATTTCCTCATATTATTTTGAAGGCAAATTGAAACTATTAGTGAAAGATGAAGATGGTTTGTATATCCCTGAAGAAAGTTGGTTTACAAATTTAGATAAGGTCGGAAACGTTGGTTCTGCTTCAATATATTTAATGTTGGAAGAATTGTTTAATTCGGGTAAATTAGAAAAAGGGCAAAAAATTGTATTGTCGGTTCCTGAAAGTGGACGTTTTTCTTATTCTTATGCACATTTAACTGTTTGCTAAATGAATTTAATTGAGAGCCCAATTACTGATGTAAGAAGTTTAATACCACAAAAATCACCATTTGTAATGGTGGGAACTTTAGTTTCATTTAATGAGTCTGAAGTAGTATCGTCATATAAAATTGAAGAATCAAATATTTTTTATAACGGATCAGTATTTACTGAATCTGGTCTTATTGAAAATATGGCTCAAACTGTAGCATTACATACAGGATATGATTTTTTTAGAAAAGGAGAACAAGCGCCAGTAGGGTATATAGGTTCAGTTAAAAAAGTATCAATAATAGTATTGCCAATATTAAATGAGGAGATTACTACAAAGGCTACTATTTTACATGAATTTATGGGAGTTACCATGGTTAGTATAAAAGTATTTAATGCCAAAAATGAAGAAATAGCTTCTTCAGAAATGAAAACAGTTATAGCTAGTTAATGATTGACTTGGAAGCCATAGATATTAAAAATTTCTTACCTCATAGAGAACCCTTCCTGATGGTAGATAAGGTATTGGAGCTTTCAGAGGAGTTTGTGGTTACATCGTTTAGAATTAAGTCTACATGTGTTCTTGTTGAAAATAATTTTTTTAATGAAGTTGGATTAATTGAAAACGCAGCACAGACATGTTCTTCAATTGTAGGGAAAAGTTATTTTGATGATGATGATGTTGAAGGTAAAGGAACTAAGTTAATTGGTTTTATAAGTGCAATTAAAAAAGTGTCAATTATTGATATACCTAAAGTAGATGACACAATAATTACGAAAGCTAGTTTGAAATCTCGATTTGATTCTGAGCAATATAGTATAAGTACACTTGAGTGTGTAATTTATTTGGCTGATAAAGAAATAGCTTCCTGTGAAATGAATTTATTTATACAGGAAGTTTAATAGAAGTATGAAAAAAACAGATGTTCCTCAGGATAAGAGTAATTTAAAGTCAAGCGGCTTTAAAGAGCTTTGCTATGCAGTAAATGAAAAAGGGGAATATACAACTGAAAAAAGCACAGGATGGGAGCCTAAAACTATTGCGCTTGATAACGCAATGGAAGATATTAGCGAGCGTGTAGCTATAGCAAAATTGAAAGTAGAATCTAACCAAACCAGTCCGATTGAGTATTATATGGAATTGGCTAAAATGGATTTACCAATTTTAGCTAGTTATGTAGGAATTTGGAAATGGCGAGTTAAACGTCATTTTAATCCAAAGAGGTTTGCGAAGTTGTCGAATAAAATATTACAAAAATATGCTGATGTTTTTGAAATTACCATAGAACAATTAAAAAACATCAATCATGGAAATTAATTTTACACACCATCAATCTGCTCACTGTGAAAACGGTGTAGTTTCTAATTTGATGAAGTTTAACGGTTTTGAAGTTAGTGAGCCCATGGTGTTTGGTATCGGTTCAGGGCTGTTGTTTTGTTACTTACCATTTATAAAAGTTAATCATGCACCAGCATTTACCTATAGGTCAATGCCTGGTTTTATTTTTAATCGTTTTGCTAAACGAGTAGGAGTAAAAATTAAAAGAGAAAAATTTAGGAATCCTAAACAAGCAAAAGCACGTTTGGATGAAAATTTAGAAAAAAATAATCCTGTAGGATTACAAGTTGGAGTATACAACTTAACATATTTTCCAGATGAATATCGCTTCCATTTTAATGCACACAATTTAGTGGTGTATGGAAAAGTGAATGGAAATTATTTAATTAGTGATCCTGTTATGGAAACGGTTACGACACTTACTGAGAGTGAATTAGAAAAAGTTCGTTTTGCAAAAGGTGCTTTAGCACCAAAAGGACATATGTATTATCCAATTGATTTCCCTAAAGAATTGCAATTAGAGAAAGCTATTGTAAAGGGAATCAAGAATACATGTAAAGATATGTTAGCTCCTGTGCCAATTGTTGGTGTTAAAGGAATAAGATTAGTTGCAAAGCAAATTAGAAAGTGGCCAAATAAAAAAGGAGTTAAAGTTACTAATCATTACTTAGGTCAGATTGTAAGAATGCAAGAAGAAATTGGTACTGGTGGAGGAGGATTTCGTTACATTTTTGCTGCTTTTTTACAAGAAGCAAGTACAGTTTTGAAGAATGAGCAATTAGCAAGTATGTCAAAAGAAATGACAGAGATTGGTGATTTATGGCGAGACTTTGCTTTGGATGCTTCTAGAATATATAAAAACAGAAGTTCAAAAAGTGATGGGTATAATAATATAGCTACTCAATTAGAAGTGATAGCTGATAAAGAGGAAGTTTTTTTTAAGAAACTTAAAAAAGCAGTTTAATTAATGATTGAAATTCAACAATTATCAAAGAAATATAAAGGTGCAGAAAATTTTTCTGTGTCTAATCTTGATTTGTCTATAGTTGAAGGAGAAATTTTTGGTTTATTGGGGCCTAATGGGGCTGGTAAAACAACACTAATTTCAATGCTTTGTTCTTTAATAAAACCAACATCTGGACATTTTTCTATTAATGATTTGAATTATAAAGAGCATAAAAATCAATTAAAAAAACTAATTGGAATAGTTCCTCAGGAATACGCTTTGTATGATTCATTAACTGCTTATGAAAACTTGATGTATTTCGGAGCAATGTACGGGTTAAAAGGAAGTATATTAAAAGAAAAGATTACTAACGCGTTAACAAGATTAGGTTTAGGAGATTTTGCTCATAAAAAAATTGATACGTTTTCCGGTGGAATGAAGCGTAGGGTAAATTTAATTGCTAGTATTTTACATGAACCAAAAGTGTTGTTTTTAGATGAACCAACTGTAGGAGTTGATGTACAATCAAAAAATGTGATTATTCAACATCTACAAGAATTAAATAAAAAAGGAACTACAATAGTCTACACTTCTCATCATTTGAATGAAGCGGAGCATTTTTGTACAAATGTTGCAATCATTGATCACGGTAAAATTATGATTGAAGGGAAGCCAAAAGATTTAATTGAGAACCAGCCTAAAGCAAATAATTTAGAAGATGTGTTTATTGCATTAACCGGTAAAGGACTTAGAGATCATGCATAAACTTTGGGCTTCTACATATAAAGAATTTTTATTACTTACCCGCGATATAGGTGGTATTGCAATATTATTTATAATGCCTTTAGTGTTAATTGTTACTATAACATTAATACAAGACAGTACGTTTAAAACCATCGTAGAATCGAAGATTCCAATTTTATTAGTTGATAATGATAAAGGAGCAATTTCAGAAACTATTTTTAATGGTTTACAAGAATCTAATTCTTTTGAGGTCATCTTAAAGGAAAAAGAAGTTATAGCTAAAGAATTAGTTTTTAAAGGAGATTATCAATTAGCTATTGTGATACCTGAAAATTTATCGTCTGATTTAAATAAAAAAGTGACTCAGAACGTAGAAGGAATTTTAGCTGAGTTTGGTTTAGAAGATGAAAGTACAGAAACACCTAAAAAAGTTGAAATAGCTAAGAAAGAAGTTAATTTATATTTTGATCCAGCTACACAGTTAACATTTAGAAGTTCTGTTAAAAACGGAATTGATAAAATGATTTCTAAAATTGAAACACAATCTATTTATAAGGCGTTTCAAGAACAAATATCTGATGATGAGGCAGGAGTTGTTTTTGATACCGATAGTTTTATTTCCTTTAAAGAAATAATGCCTAAATCAGAAGGCGATAAAGAGTTGATTCCTAATTCGGTTCAGCACAATGTACCTGCGTGGACATTGTTTGCAATCTTCTTTATTATTGTGCCATTATCAATTAATATCGTAAAAGAAAAAAGCCAAGGTACCTTTGTGCGCTTACGAACAAACCCAGTTTCCTATGCAACAGTATTAGGAGGTAAAACATTAGTCTATCTTATGGTGTGTATCATTCAGTTTGTACTGATGTTACTTATCGGAGTTTATTTATTTCCTTGGTTAGGTTTACCTGTATTAGATATTTCAGGTAGAATTGGTTTACTATTTATAGTTACAATTTTTTCAGGTTTAGCAGCAATAGGACTAGGTTTATTATTAGGGACGGTAGCTAAAACCCAAGAGCAATCAGCTCCGTTTGGTGCTACTTTTGTAGTTATTTTAGCAGCTATGGGTGGTGTTTGGGTTCCTGTATTTGTAATGCCCAAAATGATGCAAGTATTATCAAATTTCTCTCCAATGAATTGGGGGTTAAATGCATATTATGATGTGTTTTTAAGAAATTCAAGTTTTATAGAAATAGTCCCTGAAATAACAACTTTGTTTTTATTTTTCATAGCAACAACAGTAATTTCAATTATATATAATGAGAAGAAAAACGCAGTATAACGCAAACGAGATAGCTTTTGTTAGTGATGTGCGTGTGCGCTTCACAGAAACCGATCCTTTAGGAATTGTGTGGCATGGAAATTATATACAGTATTTTGAAGATGGAAGAGAAGCTTTTGGAAGGCATCATGGAATATCATATTTAGATCAAAAAGAACAAGGATTTACTACACCAATTATAAAATCGAGTTGTGAGCATAAAGCTCCATTGCGTTATGGTGATATTGCTACAATCAAAACCTATTATGTTGATTGTCCTGCTGCAAAAATGATTTTCAGATACGAAATTTATAATCAAGAAAACATATTGGTTTGTACAGGAGAAACGATACAAGTTTTTGTTGAAGATCAAGGAGAATTATCATTAACTATTCCAAGTTTTTTTATAGACTGGAAACAAAAAGTTGGATTGATAAATGAGTAAAGTATATCTGTCATATAACAATATTATTTCATCACTAGGGTTTGATAGCAAGTCTGTAGTTGAAAATATACATAATGAAGTTTCAGGGTTGGCATTGATAAATGACGACAAGTTATTTCCTCAGCCGTTTTATTCATCATTGATAAATACAAAAGAACTTCAGAGTACATTTAATACATTAAAACCAGCTAAGCAATATACTCGTTTAGAACAAATGATGATTACTTCATTAAACGATTGTATTTCTTCTTCTGGAGTAGAAATTACTGATAGAGTAGGTTTAATAATTTCTACAACAAAAGGAAATATTGATGTTTTGGATAAAGAGAGTTCTTTTCCAGAAGAAAGATCTTATCTAAGTGAATTAGGAAAATCTGTAGGCGAGTTTTTTAATTTTAAAAATGAAGCCATAGTAGTTTCTAATGCATGCGTTTCTGGAATTTTGGCCGTAGCGGTAGCAAAAAGATATATAAATCAAGGTAGATATGACCATGTTTTTATAGCAAGTGGTGATGTGGTTACGGAATTTATTTTGTCAGGGTTTAATTCTTTTCAGGCAATGAGTGATGCACCGTGTAAACCTTATTGTAAAAACAGAACTGGAATTAATATAGGTGAAGTAGCAGCGAGTGTTTTGGTAACTTCTGATTCAAAATTATTGAACGAAGAAGCTGTTGAAGTTTTAGGTGAAGGCTCTTGTAATGATGCAAATCATATTTCAGGACCATCACGTACAGGAGAAGGTCTATACAGAAGCATCTCTTCAGCATTAAAACAAGCAGAAATTACTTCATCTGATATCGATTATATTTCAGCACACGGAACAGCGACAAATTATAATGACGAAATGGAGGCGATCTTTCAATCGGCATAGTTTAGGAAGTACTCCAGTAAATAGTTTAAAAGGATATTTTGGGCATACATTAGGTGCTTCAGGATTGTTAGAAACTATTGTAGGGATGCACTCCTTAAAAAACAATACATTATACGCTTCATTAGGTTTTGAGAAAATGGGAGTTTCTCAACCAATAAATGTAATAGAGCAAACAACAACTAAACAATTAAATACATTTTTAAAAACAGCCTCTGGATTTGGAGGATGTAATACAGCAATATTATTCAAAACAATACAAAAAACCAATATATAAATATGTCAACTCAACCAATGAAAGCTATAGACGCAATTCAAGAAGCACAAAAAATTGCTTTAGGACCTTTTCTGTTTCAAGCAGTAGTTTCTTTAAGAAAACTAGGGGTTTTTGATTTAATCTTTTCAAAAAGAAAAAAAGGAGGAATCTCTATAGAGGAAATAGCTTCAGAATTATCAATTAGTGAGTATGGGGTTGGAGTATTGTTAGAAATAGCTGAAAGTTCTGATGTTGTAGTAAAAAATGAGGTTGGTGGCTTTGAGTTAACTAAAATAGGATATTTCTTAACATATAACGAAACAGTAAATGTGAATTTAAACTTTACTAATGAAGTTTGTTATGAAGGGTTATTTCATTTACCAGAAGCTATTCAAACAGGTAAACCATCTGGGTTAAAAGTGTTAGGAGAATGGGAAACTATTTATGAGGGATTATCTCAGTTAACGCCAGAAGTGCAACAAGCTTGGTTTGAATTTGATCATCATTATTCTGATGGAGTATTTCAAGAGGCCTTGAGAACTGTATTCAAAGGGGAACCAAAATTGATTTTTGATGTTGGAGCAAATACAGGAAAGTTTGCTGTAGCTGCTTGCGGATTTGCTGATGATGTTAATGTTAAAATGGTTGATTTACCTGGGCAATTGAAGAAAGCTTTAGCAAATGTTAAGAATAATGGTTTTGAAAACCGTGTTACTGGTCATGAAATTGATTGGTTATCTGATAATCCAAGTATTCCAGAAGGAGCAGAATTGATATGGATGAGTCAGTTTTTAGATTGTTTCTCTAAAGAAGAAATTATTAAAATATTGTCAACTTGTGTTGCTTCAATGAGTGATGACGCAGAGTTGTTAATAATGGAAACTTATACCGATAGACAAAAATTTGATAACGCTAAATTCATTTTAGAAGCTACGTCGTTATACTTTACAGTTATGGCTAACGGTAATAGTAAAATGTATGCTGCTAAAGACATGATTGAATTAGTTGATAAGGCTGGTTTAGTAATCAAAGAAGATATTAATGTTGGTGAGTACCACACCATTTTTATTTGTAAGAAAAAATAATGACTCAGAAGAATCACATAAAATCATATGTTCATATAAAAAACAATACTGTTTCTTTAAACGGTAAAGTTATTTATACGGATAATGAACCTGATTTTAAGTCATTTATTAAAGGAGCCTATAAAGCTACTGAAACTAAGTATCCAAAGTTTTTTAAAATGGATAGTTTAAGTAAGCTTGCTTTTTTAGCTGGAGATATAGTACTAAATGCAGAGCAATTATCTATTGAAGAAGAAAATAACATAGCTTTAGTGTTTTCAAATAAAGCGTCTAGTTTGGATACAGATAGAAAACATCAAGAATCTATTCAGGATAAAGACAATTATTATCCGAGTCCAGCAGTTTTTGTGTACACTTTGCCTAATATTTGTATCGGTGAAATAAGCATCAAGCATAAACTTTATTCTGAAAATAGTTTTTTTATATTTGACAGCTTTAATGCAATTCATTTGGAAATGTACGCAACAAGTTTGTTAGAAGATAATAAAGCGTCAGAAGTGCTTTGCGGTTGGGTTGAATATGATGGAGATAATAATTATGAAGCATTTTTATATTTAGTTTCTCCTGAAGGAAAAATAGCACATAATACAGAAGAAATAATAAAATTATATACTAATTAAGATGGAAGCATTAAAACAAGAATTAAAAGAAAACATAATTGAGCAATTAAACTTAGAAGATATTTCTGTTGCAGAAATAGGTGATAACGATCCTTTATTCGGAGATGGATTAGGATTAGATTCTATTGATGCTTTGGAATTAATTGTAATGTTAGATAAAGACTATGGTATTAAATTAACGGATCCTAAAGAAGGAAAAGCGATATTTGAATCAATAGACATAATGGCTAATTATATTACAGCTAATAGAACAAAATAATTATTGATGACGCCGTTCATCTTTTAAATTAAAATTATGAGTAAAGGAGTAGCTATAACTGGAATGGGTATTATTTCTGCAATAGGAAATAATGTTTCAGAAAACTATAATGCACTTATTGAAGGTAGAAAAGGAATTTCTAAAATTTCTAAAATCGATACCATTCATAAGGACGCTATTATGGTTGGTGAGATAGACTTTACGAATAAAGATTTTGAAGATCAATTAGGCTTGTCGGCTGATAATAATTATTCTAGAACTGCAATGTTAGGAATAGTAGCTGCTAAACAAGCTATTGAAAATGCTGGAATTACCGATATAAAAAAATACAGTACAGGGTTAATTTCGTCAACTAGTGTTGGTGGAATGGATATGACTGAACAGTATTATTATGATTATCTGGAAAATGAAAAGCATCGTAAATATATTGATAGCCACCATGCAGGAGATTCTACTCAGCGCATAGCGGAGCATTTAGGGATAGAACAAAGTTTGGTAACTACAATTAGTACTGCTTGTTCATCTGCTGCAAATGCGATTATGTTAGGTGCTAGATTGATTAAATCTGGAGAGCTTGATAGAGTAGTTGTAGGAGGAAAGGATTGTTTGTCAAAATTTACAATTAATGGTTTTAAAACCTTAATGATTTTATCAGACACTTACAATACTCCTTTCGATGAAAATAGAAAAGGGTTAAATTTAGGTGAAGCTGCTGCTTACCTAGTTTTAGAATCTGATGAAGTAGTTAAAGCAGAAAATAAAAAAGTATTGGCATATGTAAAAGGATATGCGAATGCGAATGATGCTTTTCATCAAACGGCATCTTCTGAAAATGGAGATGGTGCAACCTTAGCTATGGAACAGGCTTTAAAAGTAGCGGGTTTACAGGCTTCTGAAATTGATTATATCAATGCACATGGTACTGCAACTGGTAATAATGATTTGTCTGAAGGTAGAGCTATATTAAGGGTTTTTGGAAACGATGTTCCTGACTTTAGTTCAACAAAACCATATACAGGACATACTTTAGCTGCTGCTGGTGCAATTGAGGCAGTATATTCAGTTTTAGCATTGCAAAATAATGTCATTTATCCTAATTTGAATTTTAAAACTCAAATGAAAGAATTTGATATTACACCGCAGACCGAACTTAAAGAAAAAAAATTGGAAACGGTGTTATCTAATTCATTAGGTTTTGGAGGGAATTGTTCAACCGTAATTTTTTCAAAAAGACAATAATGAAAAAAGTATATATAAATAGTGTAGCTTCAATTTCTGCCCAAAAAACGTTTGATAACACTCAGTTTTTAGAAGAAGTTTGTTCTTATGAAGAAACTGTTTTACCAGTAGTTAATCCTAATTACAAAGATTACATCCCTCCAGCTGCTGCAAGACGAATGGCAAAAGGAATTAAAATGGGAGTGGTGGCTTCTAAGTTGGCTTTGGAAGAAGCTGAATTAGATAACGTAGATGCAATTATTACCGGAACGGGAATGGGTTGTGTACGCGATTCTGAAAAGTTTGTAAGTGCAATTATTGATAATGATGAGCAGTATTTAACACCAACATCATTTATACAGTCTACTCATAATACTGTAGGTGGGCAAATAGCATTAGGGATTGGTTGTAAAGGATATAACTTTACGTATGTGCATTCAAGTAATTCATTCGAGTCCTCTTTATTAGATGCTAAATTAATGCTTCAGAATGATGAAGCTAATTCTATATTAATTGGAGGAGTAGATGAATTAGGAGTTCATACTACTAAATTACATAAGGTTGTTAATCACCTTAAAACAGATATTAAAAAATCTTTAGAATTATTAATATCTAAATCCGAAGGTACTATTTTCGGAGAAGGTGCAAATTTCTTTACATTAGGAAACGAAAAGAAGTCTTCTTGTTATGCTGAAGTTGTTAGCGTTAAAATGTACAATACTTTAAGGAGTTCTATTATTGATCTTGCTCAAGAATTTTTAGAAGCACAAAAAATAGCAGTTGCTGATATTGATTTGATTGTTCTTGGGAATAATGGAGATATAAACTTTGATGATACCTATAATGAGTTATCGGAAGGTTTATTTGCTGATACTCAACAAGCGTATTATAAACACCTATGTGGAGAGTTTAATACAGCTTCTTCATTTGGATTTTGGTTAGCTTCAAAAGTATTGAAAAGTCAACATCTTCCTAAAGTTACAAAGTTGAATACTATAAATGATTCCTCATTTAATTATGTATTATTATACAATCAGTACAGAGGACAAAATCATAGCTTTACTTTACTTCGTAAATGTTAAAGTTTAATACAATAAACATTTTTGTACTGTTCTTAGTTGTAGTTTTTCAATTAGTATCAGTGTCAATTTGGTTTTATGTGTGTTTATTTTTTCTCTGGTTATTAATAACCGGAATTGGATCATTACACATTAGATGGAATTATCATCTAAACTCTTTAAATAGTAATTATAATGTAACTCAAAACGAAATAGCGATTACTTTTGATGATGGTCCACATCCAGAATTTACACCTAAAGTTTTAGATTTATTAAAAGAAAATAATGTAAAAGGAACTTTTTTTTGCATAGGAAAGCATATTGAATCACACCCTGAATTATTTAAAAGAATAATCTCTGAAGGACATACTGTAGGAAACCATACATTTAATCACGAAAATAATTTTGGTTTTATTAAAACCAAGCATGTAATTACAGAGTTAGAAGCAACAAATGAAATAATTAAAAAAGTTTCTGGACTGAAAATAAATTTATTTCGCCCGCCTTTTGGAGTAACAAATCCAAGAATTAAAAGAGGAATCAATACTATTGGGTTACAATCTATAGGTTGGAGTATAAGGTCTTTTGACACTACTTCAAAATCTAAAAACACCATTGTTAAATCAGTAGAAAAGAACATAAAAAAAGGAGATGTAATTCTATTACATGATACAAGTGAGAAGTCAGTTGAAATCTTGGAACAATTATTGTTATTTTTGAAACAAAACAAATTTGAGTCAGTTACCATTGATTCGTTATTAAATATAAAAGCATATGCGTAATATTTTATACATACTTTTTTTAATTGTTTCAACAGTTCACTCACAAGAGAAAATGACTACTGCTGAGGCTACTATTTTAAAAGAAAAGGTAAAAGCTCAAGCTGCATTAACAGAGACGATCACGAGTGACTTTGTACAATACAAACATTTAGATTTTTTAGCGAATGATATTATAACCAAAGGAGATTTAAATTTTAAAACACCGAATATGGTAAAATGGTCTTATGTTGATCCTTTTGTGTATTCAGTTATTTTTAAAGATGAAAATTTATATATCAATGATGAAGGTCAAAAAAGTGATGTGAACTTAAGCTCTAGTAAACTATTTAGACAGTTAAACAAGTTGATTGTTAATAGTCTAAAAGGGGACATGTTTGATGATAAAGAATTTGATATAACTTACTTTAAAACAGCAACAAATAGCGATGTTCATTTTGTTCCTGTAAATAAGAAAATATCAAAATATATCAAGGCATTTCATATTCAGTTTAATAATAAAGGTGATGTAGTTGAAATTAAAATGATTGAACCTTCGGATGACTATACTCGAATTGTATTTAGTAACAGAATTTTAAATAAAACAGTTTCTGATGCGGTATTTGCTCATTAGTATTTTTTGTTGCCTAATTAGTTGTGCATCATATACTAAGAAAAATAATTTTTTAGAAGCTGAATCTGTAAATGAAGTAATTCATAATCCTTATTTTTCTGATGCTTCAAAAGATTATGTGTATAAAGCTAAAATTGATGTCTATAATAAATCTTTTGGAGGAATATTTATTGTTAAAAAGATAGCAAAAAATAGTCATAGAGTAGTATTTACTACAGAAATGGGAAACAAAATATTTGATTTTTTATTTCAGGATGACGATTTTAAAGTAAATTACATTTTGGAAGAAATGGATAAAAAAATTCTTTTAAATATATTAGAAAAAGACTTTCGAGTTTTGATTCGTGAAAATGAAAATGTACTTAGCAAATCAATAAATGATAATTTAACGTTATTAGAAACTAAAATTGTAAACAAAAAATATTTTTACGCTTTTAAAGGTGAAAAGTTAAATAGCATATCAAGAGTGAGTATGGGTAAAGAAAGGGTCGTGTTTTTATTCTCGAAAATAAGTGATGCTTCTGCAAAAAATATTCAGATATTGCATAAAAATATTAAGCTAACGATAAATTTAAAATCTATTTAATATGAAAAATCTATTACTAGTAATTACAATTTTCGGAGTTTTTGGGGTTTCTTTTTCTCAATCCAAATCTGCTCTAGGATTGAGAGCTGGGGTTAATATTTCAAACCTTACAAATGCAAATTTAGAAACGAAATCAGATGTTTACTTGGGAGTTTATGGGCAATTTAAATTTTCAGAATTTTATGCTTTGCAACCTGAAATAAATTATTCTAATCAAGGAGGTAAGGCTAAAAATGTAGGAGATAAAGATGTTGATATACATTACATATCCATATCTGTGACAAATAAGCTTTTTGTTCAAAATTCAGGATTTCATTTTATAATTGCTCCAAGTTTTGATTTTGATGCGGATGATACACTTATAGGTATTGCAAATAGAAATGAAGGGAATGATATTACATTTTTGGATATGGCAATCGGCTTAGGCTTTGGTTTTGAGTTTAAAAATGGAATTGGTATTGAAGCTAGGTATAAACGTGGTTTTATAGATGTGTTTTCTGGAAGCTGGCATGATTTCGAATCAAACTCATTGTATTATGAAGAAAATCAATTTAATAACTTGTATCAGGTTGGATTAACCTATAAATTTGATTTCTCTAAAAAAGAAGATTAATGTTACTGAAAGATTTTTACAAAGTAAATACATTGGAAACTGTTGAACATATAACAACAGTAGCAATTACGATTAATAAAGACCACGAAATTTTCAAGGGGCATTTCCCTGGAAACCCAGTTACTCCAGGAGTTTGTATGATGCAAATTATAAAAGAACTAACTGAAGAAATTGTTTCTGAAAAGTTGTTTATGCAATCGTCAAGTAATATTAAATTTATGGCAATTATTAATCCGGAAAAAACTCCAGATTTAGTATTGACTTTAGATATTTCTAAAACAGAGGCAGGTTACAAAGTGAAAAATGTATCTAAATTTGATGATACTGTGGCATTAAAATTGACAACTAATTATAAAGTGCTTTAAAGTTTTTATATATGAAGCTATTTGTTGTATTCATTTCGGTTATGTTTTTAAATATTCAATCTATTGATTTGAATACCATTCGCCATGATTACAAAGAAGCTGCACAAGATAAAACTAAAGTAAATTTATTTAATACTCAATTAATTGCAGTGACTAAAAAGGATAAACCTATTTTAGTTGCATATAAAGGAGCAGGAATTGCATTAAAAGGAAGATATTCTAAAAAAATAAAGGACAAAAAAAGATTCTTTATTGAAGGGGTAACCTTAGTTGAATATGCACTAAAAAAAGCTCCTAAGAATATTGAACTTCGTTTTATTCGTTTAGGTATTCAAGAAAATACTCCGAAACTATTAAAATATAAAGCAAATATTTCTGAAGACAAAAATTATATTTTATCCCATTTCAAGACAGTTAAATCTTCAGCGTTGAAAAAGCATATAAAAGAGTATGTTTTACAATCTAAAGTGTTTACAGTTGAAGAAAAAAAACTGTTTTAAGTTAATAATTATTCAAGTACCGTGAATCCCATTACAATTACTGATAGAATCATCAATTTAAAATGTTGTGTGTTGATACCAACATATAACAATGAACGTACGCTTAATAGAGTTGTTGATGGCGTGTTAAAATATACGGAGCATATCATTATTGTTAACGATGGAGCTACAGATAGTACTCCCGACATATTAAAATCTTATCCTAACTTAGAGCAAATACATTTCCCTATAAACAAAGGGAAAGGAATTGCATTACGCGAAGGTTTTATAAAAGCGCATCAATTAGGATATGCGTATGCGATAACGATTGATTCTGATGGACAACATTACCCAGAAGATATAGCCGTTTTTATTTCAGCTATAGAAAATTCACCAGAGAGTTTATTAATTGGTGATAGAAATATGACCCAGGAAGGGATTCCTAAAAAGAGTAGTTTCGGTAATAATTTTTCTAATTTCTGGTATACTTTTGAAACAGGTGTGAAACTTACCGATACACAATCTGGTTATAGATTATATCCCTTAGAAAGATTAGCAAACCTTAATTACTTTACTAATAAGTTTGAATTTGAAATAGAAGTTATAGTTCGAGCATCTTGGAAAGGAATTATAGTTAAAAATGTGCCAATTCAAGTTTTGTATGACGAATCTGAACGTGTAACACATTTCCGGCCTATAAAAGATTTTACGCGTATTAGTATTTTAAATACAGTATTGGTTTTAATAGCCTTATTATATATTAAACCTAGGGATCTTTTTAGGAAGCTAAAAAAAAAAGGAGTTAAACGATTCTTTTTAGAAGATTTTCTACAAAATTCCGATTCAAAAGAAAAGAAAGCAATATCAATTGCTTTGGGAACATTTATAGGTATATCTCCATTTTGGGGGTTTCAAACTGCCTTAGTAATTTTTTTATCAGTAGTGCTAAAACTGAATAAAGTAATTGCATTTACATTATCCAATGTAAGCTTGCCAATATTTATTCCTTTCATTATTTATGGGAGTTTTCAAGTAGGAGCATTTTTGCTTGGAGCTGAGCCAGTAATCAATAATTTAGCCGATATAAACATCCAAAACATTAATTTTGCAGCGCATTTATCTCATTATTTAGTAGGTAGCTTTTCTCTTGCAATTTTCTTAGCTTTGCTTTTTGGTGCAATAGGGTATATTACACTACTAGTTTTAAGTAAAAAGGAAAAATAGTGGGGCGTTTTTTTTATCAAATTTATTTACGGATTCAATCAAATAATGCAATTACATTATGTATTGCTTTTGCATTGTTATTCAGTTTAGTTTATTTTTCGCTTAAATTAAAATTTGAGGAAGATATAACTAAGCTTATTCCTGAAAATGAAAAAGCTGTTACTTTAAATAAAGTACTTGATCAAGTTGATTTTGCTGATAAAATTGTAGTTCATTTAAAAGTTGAAGAAAAAGGTGATATTAATGAGTTAACGCAAGTAGCTTCACAATTAGTTGAACATATTGAAAAAGAGTGTAGTAATTATATAACTGATATTCAGGGAGTAGTTAATGATGATGATTTTGAAGAAACTTTAGATTTTGTTTATGATAATCTACCGTTGTTTTTAACACCAGAAGATTATAATACAATTAAACAAAATACTACAACTGATGCAATTCAAAAAAGGACTGCAGATAATTATAAAACATTAATATCCCCTTCAGGTTTTGTAGCAAGAAGTACTATATTAAAAGATCCGTTTGGGATAAGTTTTTTAGGGCTTCAAAAACTTAAAGAATTACAAGTTGGTGATGACTTTACTATCAAAAATGGTTTTGTAGTTTCTAAAGATGATAATCATTTATTATTATTTCTAAAGCCTAAACTAGCATCTAACGAAACCGACAAAAACACAGCTTTTGTAACAAAATTGAATTCTATTAAAACGAAACTGAATTCAAGCTTTAAGAATAAAGTATCAATAGGATATTATGGAGCAACTGTTGTTGCAGTTGCGAATGCAAGCCAGATTAAAGCTGATATTCAGCTAACAGTTAGCATTGCTTTATCTATACTATTTTTAATATTGATATTGTTTTATAAAAAAATAAGTATTCCAATCATATTATTTGTACCAACTGTGTTTGGAGCTTTATTGGCTGTTACGGCTCTATATATTTTTAGAGGAACTATTTCAGCAATTTCAATAGGGATTGGGTCTATTTTATTAGGGATTACTTTAGACTTTTCACTACATATACTTACTCATTATCGAAATAATACTAATGTAAAGGCTTTGTATGAAGATGTTACTAAGCCAATTGTAATGAGTAGTATTACAACTGCATTGGCATTTTTATGTTTACTATTTATTAAGTCAAGAGCATTACAAGATTTAGGGATATTTGCAGCCGTAAGTGTTTTTGGCTCAGCATTTTTCGCGTTATTATTGATACCTCATTTATATAAACCAGGAAAGGTAAAAGCTAAAAAAGTGAATTTTATTGATACTATAGCAACTTTTGAGTTTAGCAAAAATAAAGTACTGCTAATTTCTTGCTTGTTACTTTTTGTAGTCTCTGTATTTACCTATAATGATGTTTTGTTTGATAAGGATATTTCAAAAATGAACTATCAAACAATAGAGTTGTTAAATGAAGAGAAATCGTTAAATAGTTTATTAAACACTGCTTCAAAATCATTGTATATAGTTGCTCATGGTAAAACATTAAACGAAGCTTTATCAGAAAATAAAAATGTATATACTTCATTAAAATCATTTAAAGAAGCTCAAAAAATAATTAGTTTTAGCTCAGTAGCTTCTGTTGTTTTAAGTGACGAGAATCAGCAAAATAAAATTGATAGTTGGAATAGTTTCTGGTCAAAAGAGAAACAAGAAAGTGTTCAAAAAAAATTGATTGCAAGTGGAAAATCATATGGTTTTAAATCATCTACGTTTAATCAATTTTATAATAAAATTAAAGTTCCACAAACGGTCTTAAGTATTGAAGAATATCAACAAATAAGGGCTTTAAGTACGAGTGAGTATATTTCTGGTACTGAAAACTTCTTTACAGTATTATCATCATTAAAAGTAAATGAAACTAATGCGGATAATATAAAATCGTTTTTTGAAGGTAATAAAAATGTAGTTGTTATAGATAGGCAAGCAATGAATGAAACCTTTTTAAATGGTTTTAAAGACAATTTCAATACGTTATTAGGGTATTCATTTATAGCTGTTTTATTAGTGTTACTCTTCTTTTTTAAACGAATAGAATTAGTATTGATCACGATTTCACCAATAGCCTTAACCTGGTTGGTTACCATTGGCTTAATGGGAATATTAGGTTTATCGTTTAATATATTTAACATCATTATTTCTACATTCATTTTTGGGTTAGGAGTTGATTATGCAATATTCATGACTAACGGATTGATTAAGGAATACGAAACTGGCGAACGTTATTTGCCAATTTACAGAACCTCAATTATTTT
>JAWUYQ010000103.1:0-9121 GCA_034110725.1 Flavobacteriaceae bacterium | reverse complement strand
GTTTCCTTACGTTAGTAGTAAGAATATTTTATATTTTTCTTCAAATGGTCATCCTGGATTAGGAATGATGGATGTATTTGCTTCTCAAATGGAAGGGAATGATTTTGGATCAGTACGTAACGTAGGAGCACCATTAAATTCTGGAAATGACGATTTTAGTTTTACAATAGATGAAGAGTCACAAAAAGGATTTTTTGCTTCAAACAGAGCAGGCGGTTCAGGAAGTGATGACATTTATGCTTTTGATCAAATCGTACCAGTTTGTGATGTTGCGTTAGCAGTACAAGTAGTTGATGCAAAAACAGGAAATGTTTTAGCACTGACCTCAGTTGCTATTTATGATGAGAGTAATAATAAAGTAGCTGACAAGACTACTGATGAAAATGGATATGTGCGTTTCAAATACGAATGTAATCAATCATTTAAAGTTGAAGCAAATAGAGAAATGTACTCAATCAACAGTGTAGTAATTGCTAAAACTGATGAGCCAGATGTTACAGAAACATTAGCATTAACTCCAATTATCGTTGAAGATAGAGTAGTTTTAAATCCTATATACTTTGAGTTAGATAAGCATAATATTACTTCACAAGGGGCAACTGAATTAGATAAATTAGTAGCGGTAATGAATAAGTATCCAAAAATGATTATCAAGGCAGCATCTCATACAGATAGTAGAGGTAAGGATGGATATAATATGGCTTTATCAGACAGGAGAGCAAAATCAACTGCACAGTATGTAATTTCAAAAGGAATTTCTGCTGCTCGTATATCAGGAGAAGGAAAAGGAGAATCTGAATTATTAAACAAATGTACAAACGGAGTGAAGTGTTCAAAAGAAGAGCACCAGGCAAACAGGCGTTCAGAGTTTATCATAGTTAACTTAGATGAAACATTTAAGCAGAAGTAACTAAGTTTAAAGTTGTGTTAGTCAAAAACTTTAGGGATAAATGTCTCTTAAATTACTTATGATTAAGGGGTTAATAATATGTGTTGAGACATTTTAGTAAATAGGCCAAGTTAATTCTTGGTCTATTTTTTTATGAAATTTTATTGAATAATTAAGAGCGATTTAAGGGTTTTTCATAGTTCCTTCTTACATAGTCTAGAGTATGTTTTAGTAGTTCCCCCATGTTCTTACTGTATTTAAAATTGATGTCTAAAGTAAGTTCATAGGTTTGTTCTTTTAGTAAATTAATGTTTTTTTCTGTAGAAATGGTATCATTTTTCATACAGTTAATAAGTTCTTTAATTCTTACCTCAAAACTCAAAAATCGTTTTACTATCATAGAGCGCTCTTCAATTTTATATTGGATTACTGAAGATTCTTGTAACTTTTCTTGAACTAACTTTACCATGGCGTAATTTTCTTTAAAAAATTGCGGGATATACACATTTAATTTTCCTTCATAGCATTGTTGGTCAAAATCGATGGCACGTATATTATAAACAACTTGATCAAAGTCATGTATTGGTATAATTACATAATTGTAAGAACGCATATCACCTAAGTAGCGCACCATTGCACGCTCATTAAACTTAACAAATTCTTTGGCTATTTGAGTTTTTTCTGATTCTGTACATTTTGGCAGCATATTTTTAATAAAAACATCTCCTGCAATCCCTGCAATATGTTCTTCTATTAAAGTATCTTGGTATATTAAAAAATTAAGATTATAAGGAGAAAGCATGTGCTCTAGTTCCAGTCCATAAACACGAGATGCGTCGTTTTTTTTAATATAGAAATAGGTAAAGTTATCATTTAAAATATTTCTAACTTTTATTCTAAAAGGTTTAGAATTTCCAAAGGTACAATAGTCTACAGCATCAATGTTAAGGTATTTTATATTGTCCTCATTACCATCAGAATATAAAATAGCATATACTTTTTTTAAACTTAAGTCAATTTCTGCTCTTTCTGAGTCAGTATAATATACACGAATCCATAAAGTATCTTCATCATTTTTATCATAGACAATTACTGAGCCAGAAAAACGTAATAAATCATCATAGAAAACAGGGGTTTTACTGATTCTGCTATAATTATTGAGATAATCGTTTAGTAACCCTGAAATAGGAAATGCTGGTTTTTTTTTTGACATTAACTTTTCTTCCATGTTGTCCTTTTTTTCAAAGCTACACAATTTTGACTTTAATAATTCTTATTTTAGGCGAACTAATGTAATAACTAAAAATATTAAACTTATACATGAAAAATATATTCGAAAAATCCAACGCCCAAGAAGTTATTAGTCGTATTGAAAAGTTAACTCCTGATACTAAAGGAGAATGGGGTAAGATGAATGTAGATCAAATGCTAGCACATTGTAATGTAACTTATGAGATGGTATTTGAAAACAAACACAAACGTCCAAATGGATTTGTAAGGTTTATGTTGAGACTATTAGTTAAGCCATCTGTAGTTGGAGAAAAGAGATATCCCAAAAACGGAAATACAGCACCACAATTTTTAATTAAAGAAAGTAAAGATTTTAAAAAAGAGAAAAAAAGACTGATTGCATATATTAATAAAACCGTGAAATTAGGGGAAACTCATTTTGAGGGTAAAGAATCCCACTCATTTGGTAATTTAAAGGCTAAAGAGTGGAATAATATGTTTTATAAACATTTGGATCATCATTTAAATCAGTTTGGAGTTTAGAGATGAATAAGTATTAAAGTATTTATAAATATAAAAGAGAACCGTTCATTTTAGAGTATTTTTAAGGAAAATAAATTATTAACAATGAAAGTTATCTTTTCGGTTTTATGCATATTATGTCTACAATTATCAAATGCTCAAGAAGCGGCGTTACCAATACTTAATAATTTTAATAAAACACGTGATTTTACAATCAGTAATAATCAAACTGAAGCATATTTTACGGTTCAAAGTCCTAATGAAGAGCTGTCAGGTATTTTTAAAACAATAAAAGTAAAAGGAGAATGGAAAAAAGCAACTTTGGTTACTTTTTCTGGACAGTTTAAAGATCTAGAGCCTTTTTTATCTCCGGATGGATTACAATTATACTTTGCTTCCAATCGTCCATTATTGGTTTCTGAAACTAAAACTAAAGACTTTGATATATGGGTTGTTGAACGCAAATCAATTACTGATAAATGGTCTGAACCTAGAAATTTAGGGGCTCCTATAAATTCAGAACATAATGAGTTTTACCTATCTATGGTAAACTCAAAGAATATATATTTTACAAGCGATCGTCCTTCTGCTATAGGAAAGGATGACATTTTTATTTCAGAGTGGAAAAACGGAAAGTATCAGGTTGCTATTTCTATGTCCTCAGCTATTAACACAGAAAGTTATGAATACAATGCATACGTAGCTCCAGACGAGAGTTTTATGCTTTTCGGTGGCTATAAAAGAACAGATGGTTTAGGAAGTGGTGATTTATATATTAGTTATAATGATGATGGCAAATGGTCTCTAGCAAAAAATATGGGAGATACAATTAATTCAAAATATATGGATTATTGCCCATTTGTTAATTGGTCAACTAAGACCTTGTATTTTACTAGTAAAAGGTCGATATTGAAGGCTGATAAGAAGTTAAATAGCTCGGAGTTTTTAAATGAAGTTAACAGTTATAATAACGGATTGAGTAGAGTTTACAAGATAGACATCAGTACTTTACTAAATGAATGAAAATAAACCAATATGCAATCTAAAGCTACAACAACCGAACAGTATTTAGCAGAATTGACAGAAGATAGAAAGCCAATTATTACCAAATTGCGTCAAGTGATATTAGATAATCTACCTGAGGGGTTTGAAGAAGCAATGAACTATGGAATGTTAGGTTATGTGGTCCCGCATAGCTTATATCCGGCTGGGTATCATTGTGATCCTAAATTACCTCTCCCATTTATAAATTTAGCCTCTCAAAAAGCACATATAGGCTTTTATCATATGGGAATATATTCTGATGATAAACTCTTAAAATGGTTTACAGAGGAATACGCTAAAACTGGAATTAAAGTAAAATTAAACATGGGTAAAAGTTGTATTCGTTTTAAAAAAGAAGCGCATATTCCATTTGAGTTATTAGGGAAATTGGTTTCTAAAGTTACAGTACAAAATTGGATTGAAACTTATGAAGGAGCTTTTAAAAAGTAATATGGCAAAGAAAACCTGGATAGAGAAAAGAGATACTGATAAAGACTATATAGTTAAGGTAATTGAAAAACGATTTGCCGATATGCCTGAAGGCTGTAAAATGTTTATCGCAACTCCAAAAATAGTAGATGAATACGTAAAATGTATTCAACTTGGTAATGAGTTGGATATACCAACAATGCGCAATGATTTAGCTATTGAATATCAAGCAGATAAAACTAGCCCGTTTACTTCTAGTATTTTTTTACGTACAGTTTCAGAAGCTGCTTTGGAAGAATTAAATCAAGGAAAAACAATTGAGGAAATCACTCCATTTTGGAGAATGATGACTCCTAAAGATAAAATTGCTAAAAAATTAAGTTGTGGAATTGAATTTATTAAAATTCAAAGAACTAAAGAAGGATTGAATTAAAATGAAAGCATACACAAAACACAATTTCTTTAAACATACTTACTGCGAATTTCAGGAAGTGTCATCAACTATTTTTAAAGAAAATACTGCTCATTATAAAAGTAAGTCTGACTCTATGTATCATTATACTCCAGAAGGAGTGTATAGGTATTCCGACCATTGGGGACGAGTAGCTAATTGCAGGTGGAAATTACTTGCTAATGATAATTATATGAGTCAAGTAAATCATTTAGGATTTGCAAAATGGTCAGATTTTTACGCAATTAATGATTTTGAAAAATTATTCTACCTACAAGTCGATTATGAACTAAAGAAAGTATATTTCAAACATAAAGAAATAGAATTCTCAGATTCAAATTTCCTATATACAGCACAAGAAGCTCAAAAGCGTCAAAAACACATTAGAGTTTTATTAAAAGAAGAACGTTGGGCTAAGTATTATGATCAGGATATTGATACTCTAAGGAAGAGTATTATTTCTGAATTTATTACTAGTAACAAAACTTTGCAAGAGTTAAAATTAGCGCACAAATAAAATACTATGCTAGCATAGTAAATTTATGTATCTTTATCCTTTTAAAATTTAATTATGACAAAGCCAACTTTACAGGAATTATTGAAAATAGAACATCCAATTATTATGGCGCCAATGTTTTTGGTGTCTAATGTGCCAATGTCTATTGAGGGGATGAAGCAAGGTATTGCTACATGTATTCCTGCTTTAAATTATAGAACTCTGGATGATTTAAGAACAGCTTGTAAAGAATTAAAAGCTGCTAAAACTACTAATGGAGCATTTGGATTTAACTTAATTGTAAATAAGTCAAACCCAAAATTTAAAGGACAATTAGAAGTAATTTGTGAAGAGGGAGCCGATTTTATTATCACTTCACTCGGAAGTCCACAGAGTACTATTAAAGCTGCTCATAATGTGGGAATTAAAGTGTTTTGTGATGTGGTGGACTTAGCAATGTCAAAAAAGGTAGAAAGCTTAGGTGGCGATGCAATAATTGCTGTTAATAATCAAGCTGGTGGACATAGAGGGGATTTATCACCTGAACAATTGATTAAGGAAATTAATAAAAATTGCTCCTTACCCGTAATTTCTGCTGGTGGAGTTGGATGTAAAGCCGATATTGATGAAATGATTTCTTATGGAGCAATAGGAGTTTCGGTAGGAAGTCCGTTTATAGCAAGTGAAGAAGCATCTGTTTCTCAGGAATATAAACAAGCATGTGTAGATTATGGAGAAGAAGATATTATAATGACTGAACGTATTTCAGGAACTCCTTGTACTGTAATCAAAACTCCTTATGTTGAAAAGATAGGAACTAAAAATTCATGGTTAGAATCTGTTTTGAATAAGAATAAGAGTCTAAAAAAATGGGTAAAAATGATCCGTTTTACAATTGGTATGAAAGCTGTTGCTAATGCAGCAAATAAAGCTACCTATAAAACTGTTTGGGTTGCAGGACCAAGTATTGAATATACCAAAGCTATTTTACCAGTGAAAGCTATTATAAATAAGTTGGTGAAATAAATTAAGAATTTAAACCAAACTCTCTAATTTATCAACACTCCAAGCCTCAGGTTTTGCATTAAACATAGGCTTGGTTACTGCCCATATTCCTTGGAATAATTCAGAGTGCCTATAGTTATTTAACGCATCTTCATTATCCCAATAACTATAGGTAAAAAAAACATTTTTGGCATGTTTGTCATTATACAATTCTAAAAACTGACAACCAGGAAAGTTTCTAATAGAAAGCTTTTGATTATTAAAGTTGGAAAGAAACTCCTTAATTTTATCTTCTTGCAAACTTAATTTTACGATGCGTACTAACATAAATATTTATTTTTTTTCTAAAAAAGTAACAGAAATACTATCACGGTAACTAATCCCTAAAAGGGTTGAAGCTCCTCCAGAAGTTTCTAAGCTACTTTTATATAATGCAATTTCTAAGTATGTATTGGAATTGAATAACGCAATTCTTTTTCCGTCATTCATTCTCTTTTCTTTAGGAGTATCATAATTTACAAACTCTCCATAAGAATTGTATATGGTGTCAAAAACAAAATTTCTAACAGTTACTTTAAATTTTCGTCCTTTTGCAATACGAGTAATTAATTCTTTTGAAAGATTAGTAATAATATTACCATAATTATCAATGTATTGTATGTGCCCAACAATAATAGTTTCATCGGGGTTAACAACAGGCATTATATTAGTAACTTCTTTAAGTTCATTAAATGGCCTGCCGATAACATCTAAATTCCCACCTCTAGCCAAATGACAAGCTACTTTAGCAAAAACAGTTTTTACAGGAAAATTGTCGTGTAAATTTTGATATGTAGTAATTTCAATAACTTTCTCAGGATGTTTAGTTGTGTTTAAAACGGATAAAATTCCGTTGTTTGCACATATAAAATAGTGGCCGTCCAATAGCATTGCTAAATGTTGGGTTTCTCTATTTTGTTCAGAATCAACGCCTATGATGTGAATTGTTCCTTTAGGAAAGTTTTGATACGTGTTTTTTATAATATAACTCGCCTCATTATAATTAAAAGGTGTAACTTTATGAGAGACATCAACAATGGTTACTTCAGGTATTTCTGAATAAATTACACCTTTAACTGCAGCTACATAATGGTCTTTTAGTCCAAAATCTGTTGTTAAGGTAATTATCGCCATTAATATATTATTGAATGTTAGGTTTGCCTTAGCAAAATTGCGTAATTTTGTGGAGTAAATCTAATGAAATTTTAGTTAGTTTTTAACAAAAAAAACTCTAGCATTTGAAAGAACTTATATTTGAACTTACCGAGATTAATCCGAGAGAATTCTGTGGAGAACAAAATGCCAATATTGATTCTTTAAAAAAATATTTCCCAAAACTTAAAATTGTAGCTAGAGGAAATAAAATTAAAGCAATTGGTAGTGAAGATATTTTAGAGGAATTTGATAAACGCATGCGCATGTTAGTGCTAAACTTTACCAAGTATAATAAAATTGATGAAAATATAATAGAAAGAGTGCTTACCTCAAATGGTGAAGAAGATATTAAAACTACCAAAAGTAGTGATGCTACTTTAGTACACGGAGTAGGTGGTAAAATGATAAAAGCACAGTCAGTAAATCAACGAAAGTTGGTGACTTCATCAACTATAAATGATATGATTTTTGCTGTTGGTCCAGCAGGAACTGGTAAAACATATACCGCTGTTGCTTTAGCTGTAAAAGCATTGAAAGCAAAAGAAGTAAAACGTATAATTTTAACCCGACCAGCTGTTGAAGCAGGAGAAAATTTAGGTTTTTTACCTGGTGATATGAAGGAGAAATTAGATCCATACATGCAACCATTATATGATGCATTGCGTGATATGATTCCTGCTGAAAAGTTATCGTCACATATAGAGAAAGGAATTATACAAATTGCACCTTTAGCATTTATGAGAGGTAGAACCTTAGATAATGCATTTGTAATTTTAGATGAAGCTCAAAATACAACACGAGCACAAATGAAAATGTTTTTAACTCGTATGGGTAAAAACGCTCGATTTATAATTACAGGAGATCCAGGCCAAATAGATTTACCAAGAAGAACAGTGTCTGGGTTAAAAGAAGCCTTATTGGTATTGAAAGGAGTTACTGGTATTGGTTTTGTTTACCTAGATGAAAAAGATGTAATTAGACATAAATTAGTTAAAAAAGTTATTACCGCATACAAGAATATTGAAAACGAATAAACAAACAATTTACTACTACAAACAATAGCAATGAGTACTACGATTAACGACACGAATTTTAATTTCCCAAAACAGCAAAATGTATATAAAGGGAAGGTTAGAGAAGTTTACAACATTGACAACGAAAAATTAGTAATGATAGCATCTGACAGGCTATCTGCTTTCGATGTCATTATGCCAAAACAAATTCCTTATAAAGGGCAAATCTTAAATCAGATTGCTGCTAAAATGATGGAAGAAACTAAGGACATAGTTCCTAATTGGATTCTTGCTACACCAGATCCTAACGTTGCAGTTGGATATTTATGTGAGCCTTTTAAAGTAGAAATGGTTATCCGTGGATATTTAGCTGGTCATGCCGCTAGAGAATATAAATTAGGGAAACGTACTCTTTGTGGAGTAGCTTTACCTGAAGGGTTAAAAGAAAATGATAAATTACCGAGGCCAATTATTACGCCTTCCACAAAAGCAGATAATGGGGAGCATGATGAGGATATTTCTAGAGAAGCAATTTTAGCTAACGGAATAGTATCAAAAGAAGATTATGAAGTTTTAGAAAAATATACTCAAGCTTTATTTCAAAGAGGAACTGAAATAGCTGCCAATAGAAATTTGATTTTAGTAGATACTAAATATGAATTTGGAAAAACAGCTGACGGAAAAATTGTATTGATTGATGAAATTCATACACCAGATTCTTCACGTTATTTTTATGCTGAAGGATATCAAGCGCGTCAAGATGCTAATGAAACTCAAAAACAATTGTCTAAAGAATTTGTAAGACAATGGTTAATTGAAAATGGGTTTCAAGGTAAAGACGGACAACA
>JAWUYQ010000102.1:0-9030 GCA_034110725.1 Flavobacteriaceae bacterium | reverse complement strand
AATCGGCATGCAATTTATCAAAAACAGGTTCACCAAAACCAACAGGAACATTTTGTAATACACAAGTAACTGTTCCACCTATAGTATCCCCTTCCTTCCTTATCTCCTTTATACGTGCCTCCATTTTTTCTGCAAAAACTGGATCAGGACAACGTACTGGGTTACTTTCTATTTTTGAAAAATCTAAATCTTGGTATGGTTTGTCAATAAATATATCTCCCACAGAAGAGACAAAAGCATTTATTTTAATATCAGATAATAATTGTTTTGCTATTGCTCCGCCAACTACTCTACAAGCAGTTTCACGGGCAGAAGTTCTTCCTCCTCCTCTATAATCACGATGTCCATATTTTTTATCAAAAACATAATCGGCATGAGATGGACGGTAACTATCTTTTATATGAGAATAATCGTGAGATTTCTGATTGGTATTATGAATAGCAAAACCAATTGGAACTCCTGTTGTTTTTCCTTCGAAAATACCAGAATAAAACTCAACAGTATCAGGTTCTTTTCGTTGGGTTACAATTGCTGATTGCCCAGGTTTTCTTCTATCCATTTCAGTTTGAATAGCTGTGAAATCTACGGTTATTCCAGCAGGACAACCATCAATAATTCCCCCTAATGCTTTCCCGTGAGATTCTCCGAAAGTGGTCAACTTAAATAGTTTTCCAAACGTGTTTCCTGACATTTTTTTAATGATTTTGAACAAATGTAAAAAAATACATCTTGCTTTACTATTTATTTCCTTTCAAAAAAATATACTATGTTTGCATAATATTTTGCAACAAAATTAAACATGAATCGTCTTAATGCTATTCAATAAAACCAAAAACTTTTTTATGAGATTTTCTACTATTAAAACAACAACATTACTCATTTTATTCATAGCTACAACAATAATTTCTTGTTCTAGTGATGACGACAGTTCTTCACCTTGCACCGAAACTCTTTGGTATCAAGATTTAGATTTAGACGGATTAGGGAATCCAAATGTATCAATATCATCATGTACACAACCAGATGGATATCTTGCTGACAATACTGATACTGACGATACTGCTATTTTTGTTTCAACAACTAATTACTTATCATTTGCTTTAAATAACAATTGGATATATGATGTTACTACTGATGATGGTACAAATCCAACTACAAGTTCAGTAGACGACATAACTGTAGATGAAACCTCAACTATTAACTCGAATGAATATTTCGGGATGAGCTCTAGTATTGGAAGTACAGGTACTATGTCGCAGTTATTTGATCAGAATTTTTTCAGAGTTGATAATGGTGTTTCTTATATGCAAGGTGGATTCACATTACCGTTAAGTAACTTTGGTGGTACAGATTTAACTATTAACCTAGATGACGCAAAATTAATTGATGAAACCAAAGCTAGTGGAACAGTTTTAACTTCACAATCTGACATTACTGCTCAAACTATTGGTGGCTTTGATCTTGATATTACATATACATTCAAAACTATACAAAGAGAAATTTTAGCTTCTCATACGGTAGGAACAGAAACTTATAATGATATTATAAAATCAGACATTGTTTTAAGTATAAAAGTGACTACGGAAGTAAATGTTGGTGTGCCAATTGTAGTAACTATTTTAGACACCCAAGATATCCTTACCATAAACAATTTTTATGCTAACAATATAGGTTTAGTAGATTCTAATACTACTTTTACTTACACTTTAGAAGACCTTTCAACTTTTGGTATTACACTCCCATTTCCTGACACAGCAACAATAATTACTGCACAGGAAATTACAGCTTATACAATTAACTAAGCTTTTAAAGCATGCAACAATATACTTATTGGATGGAGCGCAACTCGTTGTGTTCCATCTTTTATTTGATGCCTACAGCTTGTTCCGTTAGCAACTATAATAGTATCCTCTGATGCTTTTCTAACAGAAGGAAACAAGGTCTGCTCTCCTACTTTCATACTCACCTCATAATGTTCTTGCTCGTAACCAAAACTTCCTGCCATACCACAACATCCAGATGCTATAATAGTTGGTTTGTAATTTTTAGGCAAGTTTAAGATATCAAAAGTTACCTTTTGATTACTCAATGCCTTTTGATGACAATGATTATGAATTTTCAGAGCCATAGGCTCTTTTGTAAACTGATTTGAAGAGATATTGCCTAAGACAATTTCATTTGCTAAAAACTCTTCAATTAAAAATGTGTTTTTTGCTATTTGACTAACTGCTTCTTTATCATCTACCAAACGCTTGTACTCATCTCTAAAAGTTAAAATAGCCGACGGTTCAATACCAACTAAAGGGGTTTCATTTGAAATTTTTCCTTTAAAACTAGCTATGTTTTTAGTAGCTACTTCTTTTGCTTGCTCCAAAAAACCTTTAGAAATAAACGTACGACCACTTTCTTCATGATTTACAAACAGAACTTTATAGTTTAATGCTGTTAATAAATCATAAGCATCGAAAGCTATTTGAGCATCTAAATAATTAGTAAACTCATCTACAAATAAATAAATTGACTTTATAGGTTCGCTTAATATAGCTGCTCTTTTTTGTAAATTACTTAAAGAAGGTTTAGATACTAATGGCAAAGTTCTTTCTGGTGCAACACCATTCATTTTCTTTAACAGTCCGGAGGTAACAGGATTTGAAAAAACAAAATTACTTATAGCAGGAATTTTGGAAGCCAGTTTATTCATTTTAGTATTATAAGCAAATAACTTAGCACGTAAACTGAAGCCGTTTTCCTTTTGGTATTGATACAAAAACTCTGATTTCATTACTGCTATATCCACATTACTGGGGCATTCACTAGCACAAGCCTTACAACTCAAACATAAATCCAATGACTCTTTAATTTCCTTAGAATCAAAACGATTGGCATTTTTAGGATTCGTTAAAAACTCACGCAATGTATTAGCTCTAGAGCGAGTTACATCTTTTTCGTCTTTGGTTGCTCGGTAACTCGGGCACATTGTTCCACCAGCAAAAACATCTTTCCTACAATCACCAGAGCCGTTACATTTTTCTGCTAAACGCAAATAGCCATCAGAATCAGAAAAATCCATTAAAGTTTTTATTTCCGGTTCACTCCTATCAATTTCATAGCGAAGTGATTCATCCATTTTTGGGGCATCTACAATTTTCCCTGGATTGAATATATTATTAGGATCAAAAAGCCCTTTTATACGTCTGCACAACTGATAGTTCTTCTCCCCTATCATTATTGGTAAAAACTCAGCACGCACTATACCATCTCCGTGTTCTCCACTAAATGATCCACCATATTTTTTAGTCAAATGTGCTACATCCGTAGTTATTTTTCTAAACAGACCAACATCTGTACTTTCTTTTAAATTTAAAATCGGTCGTAAATGAATTTCTCCTGCTCCAGCATGCGCATAATACACTGCTTTCTGTTGATATTTATCCATTAAAACCGAGAAATCAGCTATAAAACTAGCTAAATCAGGCAAAGCCACAGCGGTATCCTCAATACAAGCAACAGCTTTTCTATCACCTACCATATTTCCCAACAATCCTAAACCTGCTTTGCGCAACTCCAAGGCTTGATTAATTTCTTTACCTACTAAAATAGGATTAGCATAGCTAAATCCTGTTTTCTCTAAATCAGCAATTAATAATTGAGCTTTTGCTTTTGCTTCTTCTATTGTTTGTGCTTTTATTTCCAACATTAAAATAGCAGCTGGATCACCCTCAATAAAAAAACGATTTTTAATTTGAGTAGCGTTATTCTTAGTACAATCTAAAATGATTTTATCCATCATTTCACAGGTATACAAATTATGCTTCATGGTATTAGCAACATCACTTAAGCAATCGTTTATGCTTGTATAATGAGAAGCAACCATTACCGCTTCCGTTGGCGGCAAATCGTCTAATTGTAAGGTGATTTCTGTAGTAAAAGCTAAAGTCCCTTCACTTCCTGAGAGTAAATCACAGAAATTAAAGTCGCGCTCTCTTTTTCCAAAGGTATTAGACCATAATAATTCATCTACTGCATACCCTGTATTTCTACGGTGAATTTCTGGTTTAGGAAACTCTGTTTCTATTTCAATTTGAGCATCAACTTCGGATAACTCTTTATAAATTTCCTGATATAATTTCCCTTCAAAAGTACCTAAGGTACATTTTTCTTGAAAAATTTCTTTTGTAATTCCTTTAAATTCAGCATCACTTCCATCAGATAAAATAGTTTTCATCGAAACTATCTTATCACGAGTAACACCATATTGTATAGAAGTAGTACCAGAAGAGTTATTCCCTACCATACCACCAATCATACATCTATTAGACGTTGAAGTATTTGGACCGAAGAACAATCCGAATGGTTTTAAATATTCATTTAAAGCATCTCTAACGACACCTGGTTGTACTGTAATTTGTTTCTTTTCCTTATCTAAGGATATAATCTCCGTAAAATGTTTTGACACATCCACAACCAATCCTTCTCCAACACACTGTCCCGCTAAAGATGTACCTGCAGTTCGAGGTATTAAAGATGTTTTATATGTATTTGCAAACGTTATTAGTTCTTTTAAATCTTGAGTAGACTTAGGGTAAGCTACTCCTAAAGGTAATTTTCTATATACAGACGCATCTGTTGCATACATCCCTTTATGTAAATCATCAAACTGTACTGTTCCTGATAGTTTACTATTTAATTGTTCTAAAATATTTTTCATTAGTTGTCTCCTAAAGTTATGGGTACAGATCTATCAAAATTAGTACTAAAGCAAATAAAAGAATCAGTACCACCTACTCCTTCTATTTCATGTATCTGATCATACAAAACACTTCTCAAATGGTCATTATCCTTTGCATAAACAAGTACAAAAATAGCATATTTCCCCGATACAAAATTACATTCTGTCACTTCTACTATATCTTGTAGATTTGCAACTACTTTATTTGCAAAACGAGCTTCTTTAAGTCTTATTCCTACATAGGCTTTGGTACTATAACCTATCATTTTTTCATCTAAAATTAAATCGGCTTTTTTAATAACCCCATCCTCTTTCATTTTTTTAATTCGTTGATGAACTAAAGAGTTAGAAATTTTTAAATCATCAGCAATTTTAGAGAAGGCTTTACGGGCATCTGCCTTTAATGCTAATAGTATTTGTTTGTCTGTATAATCAAGTTGACTCATTTAAGCTTATTTTTTAAGTACAGATAACCATATTGACATATATAAGTAACGAAACAAGTCTTATTTTAAAAATATCGCTATCTGAAACACAAAATTAACCAATGTTAGTAAATAAAAAAACAAAAATGACTTAATTTTGCAGTGTAAATAACAAATATCATGACAACTACACAATTATTTGACAAATTATGGAATGAGTACACAGATCGTACTCCATCTGCTCAAAAAGTAAAAGATTTATTAGAAGCACAAGGGAACAGCAATATCGTTAACGACCATGTAGCATTTAGAACTTTTGACGACCCAAGAGTAAACATTGATGTATTAGCTACTACATTCCTTAATAGTGGATATGAGTATGTTAATGATTATCATTTTGAAAAAAAGAAATTATACGCAAAGCATTTTGCTCATAAAACGGACAAGAATGCTCCTTTAGTATTTATTAGCCAGTTGTTAACTTCTGAATTATCAGTTGAATTACAATCAATTGTAAAGAACACTTTAGACACAGTAGATTTTGATGCAGTTACTCCTGAGGAGCTTGTATTCAAAGGTCGTTTATGGAATGCTCCTAACTTTGAATTATACAATACGCTATTAAACGAATCAGAATACGCAGCTTGGCTATATGTAAACGGATTCTGTTCTAATCATTTTACAGTAGACATCAACAAATTAGATACTTTTGATACTATTATTGAAGTAAATAACTTTTTGAAAGAGAATGGTTTTGAAATGAATGCTTCTGGTGGAGAAATTAAAGGAACACCTGAAGATTTTTTAGAGCAATCTAGTATTTTAGCTGATAAATTTACAGTTGAATTTGAAGAAGGCCCAAAAGAAATTACCTCTTGCTATTATGAGTTTGCATTCAGACATCAAATGGCTAACGGTGAATTTTTCAAAGGTTTTATAGCTAATTCTGCTGATAAAATATTTGAAAGTACTGATATGATATTACAATAAAAAGAATACTCAAGGCAAAAAAAAAGGCAAAAAAACTTAGTTTTTTTTGCCTTTTTTTGTTTGTTTTTTTTCAAAAACAAACTCCTTTCCAACACTATTTATCATCACAAAACAAAATGGCTGAGTAATAACCATCGTTACCATATCTTTTGGATCAGGTTTTGTTTCCTTTATTTGAACTACAACTCTTTCATTTACTTCCTTCACACTCTCAACAGTAATCGCATAACCACCACTAGTTTTTTCTCCCATAAAAATAGCAATTACTGTTTCTTTAGAAAAATCAATCTTTGGTATTGAAAAACCTGGTTTTCTAATTCTATTCACATAACCATACACTTCTAATAAGCTTTTACGATCGCTAATTACACGTATTTCTTCTTTAACATAACCCCCTATTTGATCTTCAACCAGGGTTACTAATGGTACTTGAATATATTCACATTTCTTATCCATAGAAGTACTCATGTTTTTAGAAGAATTACAACTAAGTAATACTGTGAGTAATAATATCCCTAATTTCATCTTTATATTATTTTATTGCATCAATATATAATTGCTCATAATTTCCAACAATTGCTTCTAAGTCAAACTTCTTAGCTGTTTTTTTAGCATTCTGTTTGAATTGAAATAAAACTTGATCGTTTTGAAGTATTTCTATTGCTTTAGCCCCCATAGTATCAACATCTCCTACATTCGCTAAATACCCTGAAACACCATCTATATTTACCTCTGGTATTCCACCAGTATTACTCGAAATTACTGGCACTCCTGAAGCCATAGCCTCTAAAGCCGCCAATCCGAAGCTTTCCGTTTCAGAAGGCAATAAAAACAAATCAGAAAAACATAATATTTTATCTACTTCATGACTTTTTCCAAGAAAAATAACTTTTTCTTCTATTCCAAGATCTCTAACTAATTGCTCAGCTGCTTCAAGTTCTGGTCCATCACCAACCATAACAAGTTTTGAAGGTATTTGTTTTTGAATTCTATAGAATACTTTTACTACATCATCAATACGTTTTACTTTCCTAAAATTACTCACATGAGTTACAATACGTTCAGAGATATTAGCTAATAAATGACGTTGGCATTCTGCTAATTTAGCTTCTTCATATTTTTGAACATCAATAAAGTTAGGTATAACATTTATTTCATTAGTTATATCAAACAAACGCAAGGTGTCATCTTTTAAACTTTGAGAAACAGACGTTACTACATCCGATGCATTAATACTAAAAGTAACTGCAGGTTTATAAAATGGGTGACTTCCAACTAATGTAATATCAGTACCGTGTAAGGTTGTTACAATAGGAATATGAATTCCTTCAACCGCTAACATTTGCTTAGCCATATATGCTGCATAGGCATGAGGAATTGCATAATGAACATGTAGCACTTCAATATCGTGTAATTTTACTGTGTCAACCAACTTACTGGACAAAGCCAATTCATAAGGTTGGTAATGAAACAAAGGATACTCGGGAACAAATACTTCATGAAAATGAATAGTACCACCTAATAAATCCAACCGTACTGGTTGTTTATAGGTAATAAAATGTATTTCATGACCTCTTTTTGATAACGCAATTCCAAGCTCTGTAGCTACTACTCCACTTCCTCCAAATGTTGGGTAACAAACAATGGCTATTTTCATTAAATTATATGCTTTAAACTATTAGCCTTTTGGCTATAGCTGATTTAGTGTTTTCAATTATTCTACAACAGTAGTATCTGCAACTTTTGGCGCTTCAATTTCTAATGCGCTATAAATTACCCGCTGTATTTCTGATCTTATATCTTGACGTACCAATTTAAAATTTGTTGCGTCAGGAAAAGTTCTGTTAGACATAAATACATATACTAATTCATTTTCAGGATCAGCCCATGTAAAAGTTCCTGTAAATCCAGAGTGTCCAAAACTACTCATTGGCACACAATCACAAGTAGGACCAACCTCTCCCAATTGTGGTTTATCAAAACCTACTCCTCTTCTTACGTCTATATTACAATAGTAACATGTATTAAACTTATTAACTGTCGAAGTTTTTAAGTATTCCTTACCGCCATAATTTCCACCTTGAATATACATTTGCATAATTTTAGCAACATCAGTAGCAGTTGCAAAAACTCCAGCATGACCTCCTACACCATTTTGCATAGCAGCTCCCATATCATGTACGTATCCTTGTACTTTTTGGTACCTAAAATAAGAATCGTCTTCTGTTGGCGTAATTTGGCTTAATGGATATTTTTCAAGCGGATTATAAGTAGCACTCAATCCTAAAGGTTTGTAAAATCTATTCTGTATTAATTCATCTAAACCAGTTTTATAATGATTTTCAATATATTTTTTTAATATATAGTAAGGTAAATCACTATACTTATACTTCCATTTTTTACGCAAATCAGTGTTTTTTATTCTATTAAAAATAGAATCTTGATATGCTTTACTGATATATAAATTTTCAGCTACTTGATACGGAAAAACTACTGACTTCTCTTTACTATAAATTTCCGCTAAAGGTTTTTGATTGATGCTATCTAACGTAGATTTATAAAAAGGTATCCATGCTTTTAAACGCGCATAATGAGACAGCATTTGCTTCACTGTTATATTCTTTTTATTTGACGATTCTAATTCCGGAATCATTGTTCCCAATCTTGAATTTAAACCAACCACACCATTCTCTTCTAACTCCATCATTAGAGGCAACGTAGATAGTATTTTCGTAAGAGAAGCAACATCATACAAAGTACTATCGCTTACTGTTCTCTTTTTATCATACGTATGATACCCATAGTTTTTATTATAAACTATTTTTCCTCCTTTAGCTATCAATAACTGTACACCTGGAGTCATTTTTTCTTTAATAGCGTAATTTA
>JAWUYQ010000101.1:0-14683 GCA_034110725.1 Flavobacteriaceae bacterium | reverse complement strand
TATAAAGGCCAAATTGAAAGGTTTGGCGAAAAAGTAAAGATACACATACGCTCGGGATTGCACACCAAAACCCGGATTATTTATAGGTTTTGTTGGCAGTAGTTTTTACTTTACTCTCATTCGTCCTGAAAATATGAGTTGCAAATATTTCCAAAAGCCAAAATCATAATTTTTTATTTCTTTCAATTTAAGTGAATTAAATAATTCATTAAAATTAGAATAAAAAAGGCCGTTTATTTTTATAGAGGTCATGTTTTTTTTGTCTACCAAATGTGCAGTTTTAAATTCTGTACCTTGGGTATATTCAATTGATTTAATTATACCAATGTAATTTTTTAATACAACTGTTTTCCCAAAAGGTTTTATAAGTGAAAACCACTTAAGAGTCTTTTCTTCCTTGTCAATAATTAGATATTTAAAATCTTTTAAGGCAATAAATGTAATTAATAAAATTATTGATAAGAAAACCATCATCGAAGAAGAAAACAAGCTAAGTCCTTCAATTTTTATTTTTTCAATAACTCTATTAAAAACAAGTAATATTCCAATGGTACAAATTATCATTAATAAGAACCATAAAATATAACGTATTTTAAATTTACTTTTCGTCATTTGTTTATTACTGCCAACGTTTAGCTATGAATAGTACGTGGCAGAAAACCCGCGGATTTTCGTGTCGACACAAGCCATAAGCTTTTAAGTTTTGATTTTAATTTTGTCGTTTTAAAAAAGCCAAATTAAAAGATTTGGCGGATATGTAAATATACCCAAACTTTCAATTTCACACACCGAAATCCGTATTATTTATAGGTGTTGTTGGCATTAGTTTTTATTTGAATGATTTGTAAGTATTCCACTTTTTGTCAGGTTTGTTATAAGTCGTCAGTTCGTACTTTGGGTATTTTTGTGTCAGTTTTTCCAATCGAATATTAAATTCATCAATGTCCTTTGTTTAAAGAACAAATTCTCGGAAACCTGAAGTTGTGACCATAATCGGAATAATAGAATTTAAGTCAGATTCAAAAAAGTCGAAAATATCATCTTCTAAACTATTCAATTCGGGTTCATTTTCAATGTCTGGTAATCCGTCTTTAGTTGGAGATAATAGTTTAAAAGCAATTCCACAACTCGTTGGATAATTATTGTTTCCAACAATTTTGTCACACGCAACGTTTTTTCTAATAAACATTGGTTTTCCATTATTGTCTCCTGTCAAAATACTCCAACTTTCTTGTATTTCAGTAATTACTTCAGTTGAATTCGTCTTGCTTTTTTTCTGAAATAACTTGTCAAAAATCCTCATAATTTTAATCTCAGGTTCGTATTTTGTAATTAATGCCAACGTTTAGCTATGAATAGTACGGGGCAGAAAATCCGCGGATTTTCGTGTCGACACAAGCCAAGAGCTTTTAAATTTTGTTTTAACTTTGTCGTTTTAAACCCAAATATTGAAAGTTTTGGCGACTAAGTAAATATACACAAACCTCTGGAATAACAGATTGAAACCAGTATTATTTATAGGTGTTGTTGTAGCCAGTTTTTATATTAATAATGTTTTTCAATTCCCAAATAATCTATTAAATTGAAGATTATACTGTTAAAAATCATTCCTAATATCACAGTATAGACAATACTAATTAGAAACAATTTTGAAAAATATTCTGCTTTTTTATGTTTGCTTTTTTCAGTTGCAAAATGGATTGCAAAAGGAATAAATACCATAAAGATTGGGATTCTAAAAGCAGGACTTAAACCCCAAGCTTTTCCTTCAATAATGTAAGCTAAAGAAATCAATCCAAAAATGATTACAGTAATAATCAAACCAAAAACTAATTCTCTAAATCCAATAGATTTTTCTAACCAAAGTTTAAATGTTTTAGCTGAAGCAACTATTCCAATAATTAATGCGCCAAGTAAAAAAGGTAAAATAATTAATCCCATCAGAAGTTTAAAATTGATTTATATTAAATTCACTCACAATTGGCTACAACGTTTAGCTATGAATAGTACGGGGCAGAAAATCCGCGGATTTTCGTGTCGTCACAAGCCATAAGCTTTTTGTTTTGATTTTAATTTTGTCGTTTTATAAAAGCCAAATTAAAAGATTTGGCGATTATGTAAATATACACAAACCTTCGGTTTAAGCGCCAAAACCCGTATTATTTATAGGTTTTGTTAGGCATAGTTTTTATTATATGTTCTAAGTTGTCCCAAATTTTCAATAGTGTATTTGTTTCCTCAGAAGCTATTTTGTAATCAACTTTCCCCTTTGATGTTAAAGTGTATTTTTTTCCAACTTTACTGACTAATCCATTTCTTAATAGCCACGAAATAGATGTTTGCATTTCTTTGTGTGTTGGAACTGCATGGTTAATTCCATCAGCAATCATAGAGATTCCATTGAAATCAGTTGGTTCAGTTTGTGAAGCTATAGATACTGCCAAATAAATCCATGAAATTGTTCGTTCTTCTTCCGAATTTTGGAAAGGTTTTATTTCAATCTTTTTAGGAACTCTATTCCGTTGTATAAAACCTGATATTTTTTTATCTGGTGTAAGCTGACTGTATCTATTCTTGATATATGGTCTTGCTCCGTCTGTAGAAGGAAATTCTGTTTTTAAATATTCGATATCTTCTTCATCTAATTCACTAACAGTTCCATCTTCGTTAACGGACACATACTCAAATCCTGTTTCTTTTGGTCTTAGTGGAATAAAAAATCTTAAATAGATAATTAGTCCGAGAACAATTATGCACCCCATGAGTCCAATTAAGATATAGATTATTGTCATTTTTTTATTATGCCTAACGTTTAGCTATGAATAGTACTGGGCAGAAAATCCGCGGATTTTCGTGTCGACACAAGCCATAAGCTTCTCGGTTTTGTTTTTAGTTTGTTATTTTTATAAATGCCAAATTGAAAGGTTTGGCGATGATTGTAAATATACCCAAACTTTGGATTTTACAGACCAAAACCCGTATTATTTATAGGTTTTGTTGTGGCTAGTTTTTTATATATACTTCATTAATCATAACTCCATCTTTATTATAATTTTTTTGCAGTCCAGTTTTCAACCCTTTTTTAAAATTTACAATTGACTTTATTTTTCCATTAATGAAGTATTCTTTCCAAATCCCGTGTTTTTTTCCGTTTTTAGATTGATACTTACTAGATAATATACCAGTACTATAATAAGATTCAGCGATATAAGATTTCTTTTTTAGATGTGTTAATCTGATTGCTATGTTCCCATTTTTATGATACGTTTTTGTTGTGCCGGTTATTTTACCATTTTTATATTCTACTGTTTTCGATAAAGCTCCATCATAATCATAATTTTTCCATAAGCCATTTTTTCTGTTATTTAAATATCCTCCTTCAGTGTAGATGATTGTTGAGTCTTTATTTGATGTGACTGTCCAATTACCATCAGCTAGACGTTTATTTAATACATAACCTTGTTTAAAATGAGATGGCAGGTCTTCGTGATACATGTACCTTAGATCACCATGTTTTATAACATGGTTCTGACTTTGGATAAATGAGACAGAGAATAAGAGTAATAAAATTATTATTTTCCTCATTTTGTGTAATTAGCTACAACGTTTAGCTATGAATAGTACGGGGCAGAAAATCCGCGGATTTTCGTGTCGCCACAAGCCATAAGCTTTTTGTTTTGTTTTTAGTTTGTCGTTTTATAAAAGCCAAATTAAAAGATTTGGCGGTAATTGTAAATATACACAAGCATTAGATTTTATGCACCAAACCACGTATTATTTATAGGTTTTGTTGTAGGTATTTTTTTATTTTTCGTTTTTTGTGACTCGGGCGAATTTTTCTTTCATTCGTATATAATCATCTGCATTTAAATTCTTTGTTTCAAATTCTATTTTATTCAGTTTCTTTTTTAGATCCTTTATATTATCCGATTTATAAACATTCATTTTGCGAATTAAATTTATTCCCTCGGTTTCGTTTTTGAAATACGTTTTTGAGTCAATTAACGTTGCGTAAGGTTCGTCTTCTAAGCGTTTTCTTTTGTAGAGTAAAACATCTTTTCCATTTATTATTTCTCCTAATATTAAACCGTTTTTCTCGTAATAATTCAGTTCAATATCCATTAATTTTGTATGAACGAATTCTACTTTTATTCTATTCGTTTCTCCTGCTTTATATTTAGTTGTTGTAGATTTTCCATTATTGTCTTCTACAACTTTAGTATTTATCAAAACAGCGTCTTCGTTAGTTTCAGACACCAGTTTTTTAGTTTCATTCAGCCAGTCAGTTTGAAGTCCGAAAACGAGAAATATTAGAATTAAAAATTTGTTCATAATAATTGGGTTTTAATTACCTACAACGTTTATATAAAGTGTCGTGCTGTAGGCACGGCTGATTGTCCGAAGGACAATCATATAGTAAATATACATTTACTATTGGGTTTTAGATAGACTAAAGCATGCGTTTTATATGTTGTTAGAAAGCGTTTTTATTAGAATGATTTAGTTTTGTCTAGCTTTTTTTGTTATTTAATATTTTAAATATCAATAACGATTGTGCGCCAATGAAAATTAATACAGGTATTAAAAACATTGTGAAGCTAAACAAATAGTTTTTTCTTTCAGAGTTTATAATTAAATGAATTAATGGTATTAGCAGAACGATTGCATTTATAGGATAAATATATTTATCATATCTTTTATTCATAATTATTGGAGATAAAAAATAAGACAAATAAATTATTAAAATTATTATTGATGAGATTAAACCTAAAAAATTTGTAAATAGTCCAACTAATGGGAAAATAGCAAATGGTATTGCAGTATGTTCTCCTGGAATAATTATTAAGCAATATGATATTATTGTAAAAATTTTTAAAAAGTCTATTTTTTTTACGGTATCTTTTTCTATCATATTTAATGTTATGCTTTCTAACGTTTAGCTATGAATAGTACGGTGCAGAAAATCCGCGGATTTTCGTATCGGCACAAGCCATAAGCTTTTCGGTTTTGTTTTTATTTTTTCAGTTCTAAAAGCCAAATTGAAAGGTTTGGCGAAAAAGTAAAGATACACAAGCTTTAGATTTTACACACCAAAACCCGTATTATTTATAGGTTTTGTTGGCATGCGTTTTTAATTTCCCATACAGATAGTCACATATTATTCCGCATTGTGAGTCAGCTTATCGCATAAAGATTGCGCTAAGTTGCTAAACTTTTTAAATCCACTTTATTACTCCGTTTTGCTTTTCAGTCCAACTTCAGGTACTCAGGTTTATAACTTGCGTAATTATTGAGAAATGCTTTTTTGTCTGATTCAGGGAAGTATATCACACAAAGCTTAAGGTCTGCTAATCATATTGAGATATTAATTAGTCAACATACTTTAATTTGTTTTATGCTTTCTGTTTTTTAAAAGGAATCCACTTAAAAATGAACCCTACACCAATCGCAGTTAATACGCCAGATGTCGTGCTAATTAAAGTGCTTTCAGTTAAAATGGAAGTGGTTAGTGCTACTATAACAATTCCAATTCCAATAATTTGTGTTTTATTAATGTTTTTCATATTCTTTAGTTTTGAATGGATTTCGCAATGCTTGCCAACGTTTAGCTATGAATAGTACGGGGCAGAAAATCCGCGGATTTTCGTGTCGACACAAGCCAATAGCTTTTTGTTTTGTTTTTAGTTTGTCGTTTTATAAAAGCCAAATTAAAAGATTTGGCGACTATGTAAATATACACAAGCTCCAGGTTTTAACACCGAAACCCGTATTATTTTATAGGTGTTGTTACCACACGTTTTTATTTAATCTTTTTTTTATGTCTTTTGTTTGATAATGATACAATCCCTGCACCATATGAATAATGATAAGGCCCTTTAGGGATTCTTTTGAACGTATTAGAAAACTCTTTGTCTAAGTCTATGTGTTTATATAGAATGGAAACTAATTTTTGAGCTTGTTTTCTTAATTCAATTTTCTCTAAATTATTATCTTTGAGAGGATGTATTTCATAAAAGTAATAATCCCGTTTAATCTCTTTTGTTTCTATTTCGAACCCAATACTGTTTCCATCTAAGAATTGATAATTTTTGCATTCTTCAACTTGATTGCAGTCTATAATAGTTTCTACCCCATTATTTTTCAATTCAGTTATGAGATTTTTAGCTATGATTTTATCAATTGGTAAATTGTCTGTAATTACTTTAGAATCTATATCCCAAATATTTTTCCAAGCCTTTCCAAACCAACTAGAACTCCAATACGATTTTCCTTTTCTTAATTTAGTTTTGATATTACCAGAGTATTCACCATTTGAATATTTCACTAATTTAATTGTCTGAGGTTTTTCAGTAAATGAGATTTGATAAACCTCTAAAGTGTCAATTTTTGTTTTTTTTTGACCAAAAGCGTTTAGGCTACCAGCTATAAAGATTAGTATTATAAGAAAGCTTTTATTCATATGTGTGGTAACGTTTAGCTATGAATAGTACGGGGCAGAAAATCCACGGATTTTCGTGTCGACACAAGCCATAAGCTTTTTGTTTTGTTTTTAATTTTGTCGTTTTAAAAAGCCAAATTAAAAGATTTGGCGAAAAAGTAAAGATAAACTTACGTCCCGAATTACACACCAAAACACGTATTATTTATAGGTGTTGTTGTAAGTTGTTTTTACTTTTTAGGTTCAGATATGCCGTAATTACTATTGTTATTGAACTAGAAAACCAAAGCCAATATCCAAATTTTAGTTTTTTAATCTTGAAGTAATGACCAGCTTCTGTTGCAAGTACACTATCAAAGAATAAAAAAGAAAGAATCAATACAAGTGATAAAGTTGATAAAATCAAGGCTAGTTTAGTTTTTTTATTCAAGAATATCATGGAGGTAAAAATCAAAGGGTTTGCAATCCAAGATATTGATGCTCCAATTTTAGTGTTAAAAGTTGGGTTGTTTCCGCCAATAGTCTCCAGGATATATTCTACAATTTGACCTCCATCCATTAGAGCTCCAATCCATCCAAGTAAAAAATTTAACAGACTATCGGCACAATTATTACTGGTGCAATATGATTTTTGCGTTAGTGCGAGTAGAAATAACGTCAAGGAGATTGATATTCCAATTTTATTAATCTGTTTCTTTCCCAAGTTTTTTATTTTAAATAAATATTACACAACTGACTTGTTTAACTTAAAGAAACAAAATACACCAATTATTAGAATAAGAAAGGATGAAAAAAGTTGACCATTAAAGCCATCTCCTTCTTGAAAGAAGAGTTTGTCTCCAGTTTTGTTGACTCTAACTTTTAAGCGTTTTTGCCCTAAAAATGGACAATGTTTTTGGTTTACATCTTTAACGAATAACTTATTCTTATATTTTAATTTAATTACTGCGTATTTATAATTTAAACCTTCACAATCTTTTGGCTCCTCTATAACTTCTGCAAATACATCTTTTCCATTATTAAATTCATTTTTTTTCTTGTAGGTTGTTATAATTCCAAAGAGGCCAATCATAAATGGAATGAGTGTAATAGCAATAAGTGTTTTTTTATTCATATCGATCAATTTTTATTTTTCACAAAATAAAACAAGAAATTTTTCAGATTTAAATTAAGGATTACTTACAACGTTTAGCTATGAATAGTGCGGGGCAGAAAATCCACGGATTTTCGTGTCGACACAAGACTAAGCCTTTAAATTTGTTTTAATTTTCGTCGTTTTAAAACCCAAATATTAAAAGTTTTGGCGACTAAGTAAATATACACAAACCAATGAAATTACAGCCCGAACCCCGTATTATTTATAGGTGTTGTTGGGAGTTCGTTTTACTATTTCATTAAAGTCAATGAATCCGTCCAGGTTAATGTCTTTTAATTCAAATATTGAATCTTTTCGATATTCAGTTCTAATATCCATAAAACCGTCTTCATTTAAGTCTTGATATTTTTCAATCAATTTTTCCTCTTGACTATATACTTCAAGTTCTTCAAATTCACCATTGAAATTGTTGTCGAAAGTGTTGGTCAAGATTTTTCCGTAAATAGAATACTGAATTATTTTATCATCAATGTCGTCTTTATTACTATCAGATTATATTGATTTAATTTTAGAATTAGAATTCCAAGTCTGTATTACGTTGTTGTTAAGTTCATCATATTTATACTCATGAAATAGATCTGAATTCATCCTTTGTGATTCTGTCCATTGGTTATAGTTTATATAAAGTGAACCAATTAAGGAAATAAATAAAATGTATAGAAAAATGTTTTTTTTCATAATTTATGTAATGACTCCCAACGTTTAGCTATGAATAGTGCGGGGCAGAAAATCCGCGGATTTTCGTATCGTCACGAGCCATAAGCTTCTCGGTTTTGTTTTTAGTTTGTTATTTTTATAAATGCCAAATTGAAAGGTTTGGCGAAAAAGTAAAGATACACAAACCTTCGGTTTAAGCGCTAAAACCCGTATTATTTATAGGTTTTGTTGTGGTTAGTTTTTATGATTTTGTCTTCAATTTCTTTGTCAAGGTGGGTGACATCATTTAAAGCCTCTCTTTTTATGATCTCAATGTCTATTCCAGTTTTTTCAATTACAGAACCAAGTCTATGAGTCATTGTCACTTTATAGACATTATTTGAGATTTCATTTATTTCAGTTTTCCACTCCATAACTTACAACTCAATTGCAAATTGTTTATGTTTGATTACAAATTCCTTCGCATCGTTTAAATCCTTTGGATACTGCGCATCCTGATAACTATTTTTTTCTAGAACATGATAAACTCTTTGAAAATAGAAGCCATGGTCTCGAAGAAATTCTACTTTTTTACATTGAGCATCATCGGATCTTTTAGGAACTTTAAATTTATGGTCGTACCTAATTGAATTACTTCCGCATTCTGGGCAATCTTTATAGTTTTCTTTTCCATCCCAATTTCTTTCAAATTGTTTACGGCAAGAAAAACATACAAATGGAGCAGTTAAATCATTCATTTGAAAACCAATATTTATTTAATTTTATTAAAGTGTTTTCATCTATTTTAAATGGAGATGAATCAGGAAGAACACTATCAATGTTACAGTTTGGGCATAATGCAGTCTTACCGTCATCAGTTGTTTCTGATACATTTGATGATTCGAAAATTGACTTACAATGATAACATCCAGCCATTTTAGATTTCTCTAGCTCAGGGCTGTTGTAAATTGAATATTTAGAAGCTTCTTTTATTTCCATTTTTTAATTAACCACAACGTTTAGCTATGAATTTTACGGGGCAGAAAATCCGCGGATTTTCGTGTCGACACAAGCCATAAGCTTTTTGTTTTGTTTTTAGTTTTGTCGTTTTAAAAAGCCAAATTAAAAGATTTGGCGACTAAGTAAATATAAAATTACTTCTCGGATTAAACACCAAACCCGTATTATTTATAGGTTTTGTTAGCCACTGTTTTTATCCTTTTTGTGTTTTTTATTAGACTACCAAAACCAATAATAAAGAATAAACCTGATAGAAACTGCCAAAAAGAAAAACCATTTAGCTTCCAAATTAATATAGGTGTCAAAATCGCAGTTAAAAGAGTGATGATAACTCCATACCTGAAATTTGCCTTGTCATAAAAAGCAATTTGATAAAAAATCCCTTTTTCTTCTTTTTTGTCGTCATTTCCCAAAATTAATGTCAGTCCAGTTAAAGATGATATTAAGGTTAAAATAATCCAGGGATTAAATTCTTGAGAGCTATTAAATATATCAACAGACCAAAATCCGAACCCTACAAAAGCAACAATTCCAACAAAGAAATTTGTCAGGTTTTCTGATTGGTTTTCAAAAGCTCTTTTGAGTTTATAGTCTATTTTTTTTTCAATTTCAGAACTATCAAACTGATCACCTGATTTTAGTTTTTCTAAAATTTCTAAATCAAGTTTTAATTCTTGCTTTCTTTTTATCGAAGCAAAATTTTCTCGAAGTTTTCCGAATGTTGCAATTGCTCCTATTATAGCAACAATTACTTTTGAATAAGTTTCTATATTATTTAAATCTCCCAATATCCATTTTTTTATTGTGGCTAACGTGTTGTATATGGTTTGTTGCGTGTTTCAAACAACTAATTTAGTAAATAATTACCGACCAAGAAAGTCCGCGAGGACTTTCGCAAGTGAGCAAAAAGCCAGCAATAAATTATATACGGTGTTGTACGCAGTATTTTATTTATAATAATATTCAATTTCATTCGGTGTTAGTTCAGAACGTCCTTTTATTTTATAGTGTGTTTTCCAAACTCTCAATTCTTCAATCGGTCTTTTAGTTTCAGCACAAAATGGTGCAAAGTAAAATGGTTCGTTCTCTTTTTGTTGTGCTCTAAACTTATGGAAAAACATATTTTTTTTCATTTTTAGATTTTTCCAAAATACCATTTGCATAACTAATTCCTGCTGTTGTTTGCCATACTTATCTAATTTCACATTTTCTTTATAGTTAGCAAACTTTTGGTCGAGCCATTTTCTTTTCGGATTAGCATATAGAAATGTAGAGTAACTTACGTCGCTTTCAATAATAAAGGAAATACAAATATTATTTTGTTCGTCAATATCTTTGTCTTGATTCCAAGAGCGAATGTAATTAAAGAATTTTATAGCATATTCTTTATCTGAATATGCAGGTCCAAAATAATTAAGATATCCATCATTGTTCCCAAATTCAGGATTAAGCAAAAAATAACCATTTGTTAACCATTGGTCGTACTCAATTTCAAAATCTGGAAATGGTTGCAAGATCATTACTGAATATTCGAATAGAGTTCGTTCAAATAATTGTCCAATTCCAAAAAGAAGTAAAGTTGTTGCAATTCCTGCCCAATAAGGAAGAGTAAGAAAACTCGTGATAATTCCAATTCCAGTTAGAATCCGTAATATCCATTTAATGTGTTTCTCAAATTTTTCGTGAATTATAAGTTTTGGGTAATATTTTCCCCAATGAATTCTTACAAGACTTTTTGAATCTATTTTCCAATTACCAACTTTAAATTTCATAGGTCTTGTTCATATTGCGTACAACAATTATATAAACGTAATTACGTTTATATCTATTATATCGTCAATTTAGTGTTTTTATTCCTAAATTTCATTAAGCACCTATATTTACTAAGGCGTAAAGCTTAGTAAATGCTTATAGTCGTTTGTAGTCGTATAATTATACGTTTAATATTTTTCAACCTCTTTGTTGAATTACTGGAATAGAAAATAATTATGATATAAAAGTACTTCAGTTTTGTTTAAAGAGCAAAAAATTAATGCTTAGTTTTTTATTTTTCTAAAATAATCTTTCAAATCTTCAGCATTTGCTTTATTAGATAAGTATTTACAATTCAATTTATCAAGTTTTGGCAATTATTTACTGTTTCAAAGAACCTAAAAAAGGAAAGGATAAAGGCAGTATTTTTATTACCATGCATATTATAGATAAAAGAATAAACAATTTCGTTTTTGCCCAGTTTTTACTTAAGTAATAGTTTTGTTTTAAAAAAAAAAAAAAAATTATACTTGTAATATTTCCCCTAAAAAGGCAATACTAATTTCTGTGCTAATTTCTTGATATGTTTGTATCTTACAGTGTCTTAAGTGTTGTAAATACTGATAAGTAACTTTATGTATCGGAAAATAGAATTTATCTTTTACCTTGAAGTGCTAATAATTGCTCAGCAGCATCAAACGGAGAGACAGTTTCTTCTTTTACTTTTTGGGTTAATTCTATTAGTTGAATAGCTATTTCTGGATGTTTATAGAAGTTGTCTTTTAGTTGTTCTTCTATAGTTTGTAATAACCAAAATGAATTTTGTTCTTGTCTTCTGCTTTTAAAAGAACCGTTGCTTTTAACGAGTTCCAGGTATTCCGAAATTATTTCCCAAACACCATTAATATTATCTTTTTTTATAGCACTACAAGTAGTAACCTTTGGAATCCATCCGTTTTCTTTATGCGGATACATTTGTAAGGCACGTTTAAATTCTGTTTTTGCTAATTGAGCACGTCTTAAGTTATCGCCATCTGCTTTGTTGATTATTATTGAATCTGCCATTTCAATAATACCGCGTTTAATTCCTTGAAGCTGATCTCCAGCACCAGCTAATTTTAATAATAAAAAAAAATCAACCATGGAGTGAACTACAGTTTCACTTTGTCCTACACCAACAGTTTCTATAATTATGGTATCAAAGCCAGCTGCCTCACATAACATTATTGTTTCTCTAGTTTTTCTAGCAACGCCTCCTAATGATTTCCCTGAAGGACTAGGACGTATAAATGCATTGTCGTCACGTACCAATTCTTCCATTCGGGTTTTATCACCTAAAATACTTCCTTTGGTAATAGAGCTACTTGGATCCACAGCTAGTACTGCAACTTTTTTGCCTAAAGAGGTTAAATACAATCCAAAAGCTTCTATGAAGGTGCTTTTTCCAACACCAGGAACTCCAGTGATTCCAATTCTAGTAGAAGTGTTTTTAGTTGTCAAGCATTTTTTGAGTATTGCATTAGCTTTCAGTTTGTGTTTCTCGTTTGTACTTTCTATTAATGTAATGGCTTTACTTAAGTAAACACGATTTCCTTTTTTAATTTCAGAAACATATTTTGCAATAGAAATCTCTTTTTTACGCACATAACCACCTGCATTGATCATTTTAGGTTGTTCAATGCCTTTATTTTCTTTTAATGCAGATTTAGGTTTTTTCAAGAGACTCTGTTTTAGTGTAAAGTTACTGAAATAAGCACTAAAAAAAGTCCCACTCTTAATAGAATAGGACTTTTTTATTTTGCTAGTATAATGAATTAGTCTACTAAAACATATTCACCTCTTTGTAATAAAGGTTCTGCTTTTTTAAACTTCATAGTTTCTGTTTTACCACTCATTACGTGTTTTACAGTTACGGTATCATTTCTTCCAATTTTTGGAGCGTCACGAACTATTGTCTCAGTAACTTGTCTTTCTTGTGGTTGACCAGCATTTGCGCCAGCAGCTCGGTTCTGTGCTGCACGTTCGTCACTATTTAAAACAGCTTCTTTACTAGTAGTGTAGTCTTCTTTTTCAGCTATTTGTTTTGCTTCACTAATATTAGTCTCGTCTTGAGTAGGAAGTTCTCCTTTGAATAAGAAAGAAATAATATACTTGTTCATATCAGCTACCATATTTATGAATAAGCTAAAACTTTCTTCTTTATAAATTAATAAAGGATCTTTTTGCTCATGAACTGCTAGTTGAACTGATTGCTTTAACTCATCCATTTTACGTAAATGTGTTTTCCACGCTTCATCAATAATAGCTAAAGTGATGTTCTTTTCAAAATCAGTTACTAAAGATTTTCCTTTAGTATTGTATGCTGTTTCAAGATCAGTAGCAACATTTAATGTTTTTACACCATCAGTAAATGGAACTAAAATACGTTCAAATTTATTACCTGGAGTTTCATATACGTTTTTGATTACTGGGAAAGCAGTTTCTGCAGAACGACTTGTTTTGCTTTGATAATGCGCTAAAACAGCTTTATAAACTTTACCAGAAATATCTTGAATACTTTCACTCTTAAACTCTTCCTCTGTAACTGGAGAACTTGTAGAGAAGTATCTGATTAATTCAAATTCAAAATTCTTGAAGTTATCACCTGTTTTATTACCTGCAGTAATTACTTCTGCAGTATCATAAATCATGTCGGCAATATCAATATTTAAACGCTCACCATATAATGCATTTTTACGACGCTTGTAAACTACATTACGTTGTTTATTCATTACATCATCATACTCTAATAAGCGCTTACGAGTACCAAAGTTGTTTTCTTCTACCTTTTTCTGAGCACGTTCAATCGATTTTGAAATCATAGAATGTTGAATTACTTCACCTTCTTCTAATCCCATTCTATCCATCATTTTGGCAATTCTCTCACTACCAAATAAACGCATTAAGTTATCTTCTAAAGAAACATAAAATTGTGAGCTACCTGGATCTCCTTGACGACCAGAACGACCTCTTAACTGTCTATCGACACGTCTAGAATCATGACGTTCTGTACCAACTATTGCTAATCCTCCTACTTTTTTAACAGCATCAGTTAATTTTATATCGGTACCACGACCAGCCATGTTTGTTGCAATTGTTACAAATCCTGCTTGACCAGCTTCCGCAACAATATCAGCTTCTCTTTTATGCATTTTTGCATTCAGTACGTTATGAGGAATACTTCTTATTTTAAGCATTCTACTTAATAATTCTGATATCTCTACAGATGTTGTTCCAATAAGTACTGGTCTTCCTTGTTTAGAAAGTTCAGTTACCTGATCAATAACAGCATTGTATTTTTCACGTTTAGTTTTGTAAACTAAATCTTCTCTATCATCTCTTGCAATTGGACGGTTTGTAGGGATTTCAATAACATCTAATTTATAGATTTCCCATAATTCACCAGCTTCAGTAACGGCAGTACCTGTCATTCCTGAAAGTTTATTGTACATTCTAAAGAAATTCTGAAGTGTAACTGTAGCAAAAGTTTGCGTAGCAGCTTCAATTTTCACGTCTTCTTTAGCTTCAATTGCTTGGTGCAATCCATCAGAATAACGACGACCATCCATGATACGACCAGTAGATTCATCTACAATCATAACCTTGTTTTCCATAACTACATATTCCGTATCTTTTTCAAA
>JAWUYQ010000100.1:0-39914 GCA_034110725.1 Flavobacteriaceae bacterium | reverse complement strand
ACAGGAAGTAATGGAAAAACGACTACGGCTTTATTAACACATCATTTGTTGAAAAATGAAATTAACGTTGGTATCGCAGGGAATATAGGGGATAGTTTTGCTGAGCAAGTTGCAGAAGGGAATTATGATAATTATGTTTTGGAGCTGAGTAGGTTTCAGTTGGATGGAATTGGGAGTTTTAGGCCACATATAGCGGTAATAACTAATATTTCTGAAGATCATTTAGATAGATATGAATATCGATATGAAAATTATATTGCATCAAAATTTAGAATAACTAAAAATCAAACTGTTGAAGATTATTTAATATATGACGCAGATGATGAGGAGATAGAAAAGTATCTGAATTCTCATGAAGTTAAAGCAACGTTGATGCCGTTTTCTTTAACTAAAAAATTAAAACAAGGTGTCTATTTAGACAATGACAATATTAAACTAACAATTAACGAAGAGATAATTACTATGCCAGTAAAAAACTTAGCATTAGAAGGGAAACACAATATAAAAAATGCAATGGCATCAGCTGCAGTTGCAAATTTATTGAAAATCAGAAAAGCTACAATCAGAGAAAGTTTATCGAACTTTCAAGGTGTTGAGCATCGATTAGAACATGTGTTGAAAATCCAGAATGTACAATATATAAACGATTCAAAGGCGACTAATATTAATGCGGTTTTTTATGCATTAGACAGTATGCAATCACCTACAGTTTGGATTGTTGGTGGTGTTGATAAAGGGAATGATTATACTGAGTTATTATCGTTAGTTAACGAAAAGGTTAAAGCTATTATTTGTCTAGGGAAAGATAATGAGAAGATCAAAAATGTTTTTCGTAACACGGTTGAAATATTAGTAGAAACGGAATCAATTACTGAAGCTGTAAAAATGGCTTACAAATTAGCTGAAAAAGGGGATAATGTGTTGTTGTCGCCAGCTTGTGCAAGTTTTGATTTATTTGAAAATTATGAAGATAGAGGAAGACAATTTAAAGCTGCAATACGTAATTTATAATGAGTATAATACTAAAAAATATTGGAGGAGATAAAACCTTGTGGGCAATCATAGCATTGTTGGCATTGTTTTCATTTTTACCTGTATACAGCGCGAGTAGTAATTTATCAAATTTGTATGGTAGAAGTACCTTTACATTATTGTTGAAACATGGGGTGCATTTAGTATTAGGGTTCGGAATAATTTATGGGGTTCATAAAATACAGTATCATCGATTCAAAGGATTGTCAATGATAATATTGCCAGTGGTAATTGTGTTGTTGGGAATTACTCTAATGCAAGGAACTACAATTGGCGGGGCAAATGCGAGTAGGTGGATAAGGGTTCCTGTTGTGAATTTTTCATTTCAAACATCTACACTAGCTGCGGTTGTTTTGATGGTTTATGTGGCTAGGTATTTAGCAAAAATAAAAGATAAGGTAGTTAGATTTAAAGAAAGCGCTATAGAATTGTGGCTTCCGGTAATATTGGTTTTATTATTGATATTTCCAGCTAATTTTTCTACAGCAGCATTGATATTTTCTATGGTAATTGTCTTGGTGTTTTTAGGCGGGTATCCGTTAAAGTATATAGGGGTAATAATTGGATCGGGTCTAATTTTTGTGTTGTTCTTTTTTATAACTGCAAAAGCATTTCCTGATGCGTTCCCAAATAGAGTAGACACATGGATATCACGAATTGAAAATTTTTCTAATGGTGAAGACACAAAGGAAGATTATCAAATAGAAAGAGCTAAGACGGCAATTGCTTCAGGGAGATTATTCGGATTAGGTCCTGGGAAAAGTGTTCAGAAAAATTTTTTACCACAATCCTCGTCGGATTTTATTTATGCTATAATAGTGGAAGAGTGGGGTTTGGTTGTTGGCGTAGTGATATTATTATTTTATTTATTACTGTTGTTTAGGTTAATAGTAATATTAAATAAATCAGAAACTTTTTTTGGAAAGTTGTTGGTTGTAGGGGTTGGTTTGCCAATTATATTTCAAGCTTTAATTAACATGGCAGTTGCAGTTGAATTATTTCCAGTAACTGGACAAACATTGCCATTAATTAGCTCTGGAGGAACGTCTATTTGGATGACATGCTTGGCATTTGGGATAATTTTGAGTGTAAGCGCAAGTCATAAAAAAGGAAAAGGAAGAACAAGTAAAACGAATAGTCCGTTTGATGTATTGCATCAAGCAGTTTAAGAAAGTATTTAGATAATAAATGAAAAACTTAAAAGTTATAGTTTCAGGAGGAGGAACAGGTGGTCATATCTACCCTGCTATTGCTATAGCGGATGAAATTAAAAGACGTTATCCTGACACTCAATTTTTGTTTGTTGGAGCAAGCGATAGAATGGAGATGGAAAAAGTTCCAGCTGCAGGTTATAAAATTAAAGGACTTTGGATTTCGGGTATACAACGGAAGTTGTTTTCAAAAAACAATTTATTGTTCCCGTTTAAATTAATGAGTAGTTTATGGAACGCTAAAAAAGTTGTGAAACAATTTCAGCCTCATATAGCAATTGGTACTGGTGGTTTTGCTAGTGGTCCTTTATTGTATATGGCAAGCGTTAAACAGGTGCCTACTTTAATTCAAGAACAAAACTCTTTTCCTGGGATAACTAATAAGTTACTGTCAAAAAAGGTAAACAAAATTTGTGTTGCTTATGATAGTTTAGGACGTTTTTTTCCTAAAGATAAAATTATAAAAACAGGAAACCCTGTTCGTCAAGATCTGCTAGAGGTTGCTTCTAAAAGAAAAGAGGCGCAACAATTTTTCAAATTGGATGCTACAAAAAAAACAATTTTGGTCTTGGGGGGGAGTTTGGGTGCTAGAAGAATAAATCAACTAGTAGATAAAGAATTAGCTTTTTTTTCAGCTCAAGATGTTCAATTAATATGGCAAACAGGTAAATTGTATATAGAAGAGTATAAAAAACATAATGAAAAAAGTGATGTTCAAACACATGCTTTTTTGAATAGAATGGATTTTGCTTATGCTGCCGCTGATGTTATTATTTCGCGTTCAGGAGCTAGTTCAGTTTCAGAGTTGTGTGTAGTAGGGAAACCAGTTATTTTTATACCAAGCCCAAATGTTTCTGAAGATCATCAAACTAAAAATGCGGAAGCGATTACAAGTAATGGCGCTGGAATATTAATAAAAGAATCGGAATTAGATTCTGATTTTGAATTAAAATGTAGTGAGTTGTTAATAAATACAGAGTTGCAAAAAAGCCTAGCTAAAGAAATTAAAAAGCTAGCGTTAGAAAATGCAACTCAAGATATTGTTGATGAAGTTGAAAAATTGATAAAAAACAAGTGAATTTAAATAAAATACATAACGTTTATTTTGTAGGTATCGGTGGTATCGGTATGAGTGCTCTTGCTCGCTATTTCCATGAAATAGGTAAGCAGGTAGCGGGATATGATAAAACTCCTACTAAAATAACTATAGCATTAGAACAGATTGGAATTTCTATTCATTATGAAGACGCAATAGAAACAGTTTCTGATGATTTTAAAGATGCAGAAACCACATTGATAGTGTATACGCCAGCGGTTCAAACAACACATGGCGAGCTGCATTATTTTATGGCCAATAATTTTTTGGTTCTAAAAAGAGCTGAGGTTTTAGGCTTAATAACTAAAAACACGTTTTGTTTTGCTGTAGCTGGAACTCATGGAAAAACAACGACATCAGGTATTTTAGGGCATTTATTGAAAGTTTGTAATGCTGATATGACTGCTTTTTTAGGAGGTATAACGGAGAATTACCATTCGAATTTAATAATTAACGGTTCTGAAATTTCGGTGGTTGAAGCTGATGAATTTGATAGGTCGTTTTTACAGTTGTCTCCGGATGTAGCGTGTGTTACATCAATGGATGCGGATCATTTAGATATTTATGGTCAAGCAGATGAGTTGGAAAGGAGTTTTGTTGAATTCTCTGATAAGCTGTCTGATAAAAATAAATTGTTTGTTAAAAATGGGTTGCCGTTGGAGGGTATAACTTATGGAGTGAATGAAGATGCTGATTATAGTATACAGGATATCCAAATCGTTAATGGTGTTTATCATTTTAGTATTAAAACCCCTAAAGAACTGTTAAGAAATATTCAGTTTAATTTACCTGGCCAACATAATTTAAATAATGCATTGGTTGCATTTGCAATGGCATACGATCATGGTTTTGAGGTTTCTAAATTAGTTGAAGGATTGGCTTCTTTTAAAGGAGTTGAACGTAGATTCACTTATCATATTAAAACGGATGACTTAGTGTTTATAGACGATTATGCGCATCATCCTACGGAAATTAATGCAGTATACCAGGCGGTTACAGAAATGTATCCTAATGAAAAGGTGCTAGCGATATTTCAGCCACATTTATTTAGTAGAACTCAAGATTTTGCAGCGGATTTCGCTACAAGTTTAAGTCAGTTTGATGAAGTGTGTTTGTTAGATATTTATCCGGCCAGAGAATTGCCGATAGATGGGGTTACTTCAGCTTGGTTATTGGGGAAAATGACAAGTGAAAACAAGAAATTAATAACTAAAAATGAGATAGTTTCAGAGATTAAAAAATCTGATGCAAAAATTATATTAACAATTGGTGCCGGAGATATCGGGGCAGAGGTTTTATTAATTAAAGAAAAAATTTGTTAATAATTGAAAATGAAAGGATTAATTAAAAATATACAATTTTCTAAAAAACTGATACTAAATATTAAGTTGATATTGTTGTTAGGGTTAATTGTGTTTCTATCTATCTCATCTTCAGTCCGTAATGATTCTAGGTTTTTAGTTTCTAATCAAGTGAAATTTCAAAATTATGAACAACCATTAATATCTGAAGAAATGGTTAATAACTTGTTAATACTAAATAAAGGCAGTGTGAAAAACATAAGAAAAGATGCCTTAGATTTGAATAATATAGAATCGGTATTAGACTCGAATCCATATATCAGAGATGCAAATGTGTATGTTTCTGTAAATGGGGAGGTTGGGGTAAATGTTTTGCAGAAGACACCACTTGCAAGAGTGCAAACAAACGAGTCTTTTTACATTGACGAAGAAGGGAAAATGATGCCTACTTCGCCAAATTTTTCTGTACGAGTACCTTTGGTAACGGGAGAAGTGACAAAAAAGAACCTTCCTGATGTCTTTGAAATAGTGAAAAGCATTCATGCGGACCAGTTTTTCAAAAAAGAAATAGTAGGTATAGTCGTTTTAAAAAATAGGTATACTTTTCTATTAAGAGAATTTGATTTTTTGATTGATTTTGGAACATCAGAAAACACAGCATTAAAGTTGAATAATTTTAAAGCTTTTTACAAAAAGGCGATAAAGGATAAAACGATAAAAACATATAACAGCGTTAATTTACAAATTGCATCACAAGTAATTTGCACCAAAAAATAAGCTATGGAGGATAGTAAAATTGCGGTTGGTTTAGATATAGGTACAACAAAGATTGTAGCTATGATTGGTCGCGAAAATGAGTACGGAAAGTTAGAGATACTTGGTTTAGGAAAAACCAAAAGTTTAGGTGTGCACAGAGGTGTAGTAAATAATATTACGCAAACAATTCAATCTATTCAACAAGCGGTTCAAGAGGCTGAGATGTCTTCAGGTTTGAAAATTGAAGATGTTGTAGTTGGTATTGCGGGTCAGCATATTAGGAGTATTCAGCATAGTGATTATATCACAAGAGCCAACTCTGATGAAGTAATTGATGAAGACGATATTGATGCGTTAATTAATCAGGTGCATAAATTAATTATGTTGCCTGGGGAAGAGATTTTACATGTGTTACCACAAGAATACAAAGTTGATGGGCAAGCTGAAATTAAAGAGCCAATTGGAATGTATGGTGGTAGATTGGAAGCTAATTTTCATGTTGTTGTTGGTCAAATAGCATCAATAAGAAATATTGGTAGATGTGTTAAAAATGCTGGTTTAGGATTGGCAGGAATTACTTTAGAGCCCTTGTCATCTGCAAATGCAGTTTTGAGTAAAGAAGAAAAAGAAGCTGGTGTTGCATTAATTGATATTGGTGGAGGAACAACAGATTTAGCAATATTTAAAGACGGAATTATTCGTCATACGGCAGTTATTCCTTTTGGAGGTAATGTAATTACCGAAGATATTAAAGAAGGATGTTCTATTATAGAAAAACAAGCTGAACTATTAAAAGTGAAATTTGGTTCTGCTTGGCCTGGAGAAAATAAAGAAAATGAAATTGTTTCTATACCTGGTTTAAGGGGTAGAGAGCCCAAAGAAATTTCTTTAAAGAACTTGTCTAAAATTATTCATGCCAGAGTAGTGGAGATTATAGAACAAATATTTTCTGAAATTAAAAATTATGGACACGAGGAGCAAAAAAAGAAGTTAATTGCTGGTATAGTAATTACTGGTGGTGGTTCTCAATTAAACCATATTAAGCAATTAACAGAATATATTACAGGAATGGACACTAGAATTGGATATCCTAATGAGCATTTAGCAGGTGATTCTAATGAAAAAACAACGAGTCCGTTATATGCAACAGCTGTTGGATTGGTGATGAACGCTGTTGAAGTTCAGTCAAAGCAAGTAGTGATAGAAGAAGAAATTATTGAAAACATACCCCAAAATATTGATCCAATTGTATCCGAAGGTGTTTCTGAGGAAGAAATAGTAGAGGAGCCAATAACTGAAAAACCAAAAGAGGAGAGAAAAAATACGCTTCAAAGATGGTCGGACAGATTTAGAGATTTTTTAGATACAGCAGAATAACGAGTGGTTAATTTGCAATAATTATTTACGAGAATAAAAGTTTAAAAAAGAATTATGAGTAGCAACGCAGAATTCGGAGGTATATCGTTTGATTTACCAAAAAATCAGTCAAATGTAATTAAAGTCATCGGAGTAGGTGGTGGTGGTAGTAATGCTATTAATCACATGTTCGAGGCGGGAATTAATGGGGTAGACTTTGTGATCTGTAATACAGATTCACAAGCGCTAGAAAACAGCACTGTACCTAATAAAATTCAATTGGGAATGTCATTAACAGAAGGTTTGGGCGCTGGCGCAAACCCTGACGTAGGTGAACAATCTGCTATTGAAAGTTTTGAAGAAATCAAAACGATGTTAGGTACTAATACTAAAATGGTATTCATTACTGCAGGTATGGGTGGTGGAACTGGAACAGGTGCTGCGCCAATAATTGCGCGTATGGCAAAGGAGTTAGATGTCCTTACTGTTGGTATTGTAACTGTTCCTTTCCAGTTTGAAGGGAAAATGAGAAATGAACAAGCTCAAATTGGTGTTGAGAAATTGCGTAAAGAGGTAGATTCTCTTATCGTAATTAACAACAATAAATTACGTGAGGTTTATGGTAATTTAGGATTTAAGGCTGGGTTTGCAAAAGCTGATGAAGTATTAGCGACTGCTGCCAAAGGGATTGCGGAAGTTATAACGCATCACTATATGCAAAATATTGACCTTAGAGATGCTAAAACGGTATTGTCTAATAGTGGTAGTGCTATTATGGGGTCGGCAACTGCTTCTGGAGCTAATAGAGCTAATGAAGCAATTTTTAAAGCTTTAGATTCTCCGTTGTTGAATGATAATAAAATTACAGGAGCTAAAAATGTATTGCTATTGATTATTTCTGGTACTGAGGAAATTACTATTGATGAAATAGGTGAGATTAATGAGCATATTCAATCTGAAGCTGGAAACGGCGCTAACATTATTATGGGTGTTGGTGAAGACGAATCTTTAGGAGGAGATGTTGCTGTAACAATTATTGCCACAGGATTTGAGGCCGACCAACAGGATGATATTATCAATACAGAAGCTAAAAAAATAATACATGCTTTAGAAGAAAACCAAAAAGCAACTCAAGTATTGTCTACTAAAAATGTGATTTCTAATATTGAATTGCCAAAAGCAATTGTTGCACCTATAAAAAAAGAGGAGCCAGTAATTAGACATACATTGTTTGATAATGAAGTTATAGAAGAAATAAAGCAGGAAAAAATATCTGATGATTTAATTCCTACTTCGGAAGTAATAAAAAATATTGATGTAGTGTATAAGGAGGTGGATACTCCTTCTGTTTTAGCTACTGAAAATTTCGTTATTACGGATGTAAATCAAGAAGAAGTTACTCCGAATGTTGTTGCTGTTGATAAAGTAGAAGAAATAGTTGAATTTAAGACTTCAATAGCTACTTCAGAAGAATTGTTTGAGCCTGTTGCGCAAATTGAAGAGAAAATTGTTTTTCAGCTTTCGGAAGTGATAAATGAAATAGAAGTTACTGATCATATTGAAGTGGTTCCAGTTAAAGAGCAAAATGAAAATGGCGTAACTCGATATAGTTTAGATTATACAGATTCTGTTGAGGTTCCGGTAAGTGAAGTGGTTAAAGTTGAAGAAGAAGAATTTTCTTTTGAGGTTGCTTCTGAGGTAAAAATTAAAGAGTCAACTCAAGATGAGGTTGCGGTAGACTCAACTGATCTAGATCCTTTTAATACATCAATAGAGGAAAGTTTACGATTAAGAGCTGATGCTAGAAGAAAAAAGTTAAAAGAGTTTAATTATAAATTTCGTCACAATGCTAATGCAAATAATGTTGATGAAATAGAAAAAGAACCTGCGTACAAACGTATGGGGATTGATTTAAACGAGGCGTCAGGAACTCATGGTGAAATATCGCGTACCTCAATTGGAACGGATAGTAATGATGATATTCAGTTACGTTCGAATAACTCTTTTTTACATGATAATGTAGATTAAATCTTCTTATGTAAATAGTTAAATTTAGTAAGCGTTAAGCATAAAAATTAATTATAGGGAAACCGAAACAGTCAATGACTGTTTCGGTTTTTATTTTTTATATTTACAGGTATTTTAAAAACAGATATTATGAGTTTACAGACAGATATAATGGCTAAGTTAAAAGTTGCAATGAAGGCTAAAGATCAAGTTGCTTTAACATCCTTGAGAGCAATAAAAGCAGAGTTGTTGTTAGCTCAAACTGCTTCAGGATCTAAGCAGGAATTGTCTGAAGCAGAAGAAGTAAAACTGATTCAAAAATTAGTAAAGCAACGTAAAGACAGTGCTGCCATTTTTACGGAGCAAAATCGAAATGATTTAGCTGCTCCTGAATTAGAGCAAGCTGCTGTGATTGAGCAATTTTTACCTGAACAATTTACAGAAGGAGAGGTAGAGAAAATTGTACTTCAAACAATTGAGGAATTAGGAGCAAGTGGAATGAAGGATATGGGGAAAGTTATGGCTGCTGTTAATACAGAAGTTGCTGGACAAGCAGATGGGAAAACTATATCAGCTATAGTAAAGAAAAATTTAATGTAACATATATATATATAATCACACAGAACTTGTTGAAGTGTGATGATTAGGCTGCGTAGTTCAACTGGATAGAATATCAGATTTCGGCTCTGAGGGTGGGGGGTTCGAATCCCTTCGCGGTCACAAGAAAAAACCACAATCACTTAAAGATAAAGGAGTTGTGGTTTTTTTATTTGTTTTTTAATCAGTATCTAGTCAGTTTGTTCTAAAAAATTTATTTTTTTATATTATTAATATTCTTTATGAAGCCTAACGGTTTGTGTATGGAACGTAGCGTGTTAAATATACTACATCTCAGGTTAAACACTGAGCCGAATTTTTTATTTTGTTTTTATCTTTTTTATTTCAAAAGCCAAATTATAAATTTGGAGGAACTTAGTAAATAGGGGTTGACCTTTCAATTAAACACTTATTAGCTATGTTTTATACACGTTATTGGCAACTGTTTTTAATCGGCTTTGATTATGAAAATTTACTGATAGTTATTAAAATAATTGTTGAATCCATTCATTAATAATATGATCCATATTTAAATAAAGAAATGTTATTCCTATGGTATCGTATATTCCATGTATTAACACAACTAATAGTAAGTTGTTCCTGTTTTTATTAAATATCATAGCAATACAGAAAGCCCATAAAAATGAAGACACAACTCCAATACGTCCTTGATAACTATGAGATACACCAAAATAGATTGAAGTAATAATTGCTGATAATAACCAGGATTTATTGCTGTTTCCTAATAATTCGGCTAATGCTTTCATATAATAACCACGAAATAGAAACTCTTCGCCAAACGCGGCAAACACCCACATTATAATCATTAAAGCTATATAACCTCCAAGATTACCTCTTACATCATCTAAAGATGATAAATCATATTCATCAAGAAATAGTTCTAGTATGGGATCCACTAGTATGGCAAAACTAATAAAAAGGACTAACGTTATTAGCAAACTCTTTAAAACCGTTTTCTTGTTTATTTTTTCCCCAATTCCGAATCTTGACCAATCAAAATTGCTTCCCCATAAAATTAGAAAGGCTATAGTTAGTCCGAAAAAAAAGACGAAGTTTCTATCAATAAAACCAAACAGTGGCGCAATTAACATCGTAAGAACAACTATATATGGTTTTGTTAAAAAATTGTAGATTTTAGTTTTCATAATTTCTATTTTGTTTTTAGTTCAAATGTTTTTTGATTATTTAGAAGTCTAATGAATTTGCTATCCTCTATTAAAAGTCCTTCGGATTTTTTCTTCGGCCAATTTTCTTTATAGTCTTTAGAATGTAGTACATCTACAGCAAAGACTTTGTTATTGTAAAGAGATTTAACGGTCCACTGAGGAGTATGGCCTACTACTATTGCCTTTGCATTAAATTTTCCTAAACTTTTTTCAACCTCTTCTTGAGTCAATTCGTCATCAAAATAACCTCTATACCAGCTAACACCTTTTCTAGTTGATAAGATAAGTTGTTCTGCGGAGTCTTCTGGTTTTGGAAAAAAAGGTTTTCTATAGTTATCCCTTGATATTTTGTTGATATCATCAAGAGTTATATCATAATTTACTATATCAGGATGGATACCGCCATGAGTAAATAATACGCCATTAATTAACTCAATAGAGTTTTTAGATGCCATCCATCTTCCAATAAATGAATTGTCATCATATAAATTATGTTGTTGTTTACCAAGAATAGAGGCAACTCCAGAATATTTAAATGAGGCAGATTTATATTTCCCTTGCATATTATATAGTTCATGATTACCGATTATAAAATGTACATGACCACCTTGTTTATTAGCTTCTTGCTCCAGCTTATAAATAAACCAAAGCACCTGCGTTGTAGACATACCTCTATCAACAAAGTCTCCAACTAAAACAAGATGACCTTTGCCAAAAGACCAGTTTAGGTTTTTATCAATAACTTTATTAGTAGTTAAATAATCTCGAAAGGTTTTATACCCGCTCTCAATATCTGAGATGGCTATTATCTTTTCTCCATCATTATAAGAAGAGTTTGGAATTTTAAAAGTTAAATTCAACTCAATATCAAAACTACTTTTATCTAATGGGAAGTAACAATTAATAGTTGTGCGATCACTTGTACTATGGTTTTTAGTTTTTAAATAGAATCCATCATTTTTATTTCCCTTTATATGATTGACGCTATAAATACTGTCTGACTCAAAAAAAATATAAGGCCCTTCATTTTCTAAGTTTAAGCCTAAATCATTATGATTATAGTCAAAGGTGCCATTCATTAATATGACGACTATTACTCCAGCTAATGCTACAAACAAAGCGGTTCCAAAAATATGTTTAAAGTATCGAAGAATTTTTGATTTCATTATAATTGATTTAATAAATTGATATTTGCTTTTAAAGACAACAAAAATATTTTTAAGAAGTAGACTAGATAAATAAATGTGATGAACACATTGTATTGGATTATACAATGATTAAAGGTGTATATGAAGTAAACTCATCACACTTTAGGATATTTACGAAGCTCGATAATGATCGTTTATCACATAATCCTGTTTATTAGCCCTGAATATTTTAATTTCGCAGTATGACATCAATCTTAAAAAGAAACAACTGGCTTATTTTAAAGGCAGTCGTTTTAATAACTATTGCTATTCCTATTGGAATTACAGCTTATGAACTTATAGTACTTGGAAAAGAATCTGTAGTATTTTTAGGTGACTACCCAATTACTGTTGCTGTTGCTGTGATAATCTATTACGCCTTACTGCTAGTTGCTGGAGTTATTTGGGTTATCATACAACTGAAGTCTTTAATGGTTTTAAAAAATGAAAGAACGAAAAACGAACTGTTGCATTTGCAGAGCCAAGTAAATCCACATTTCTTTTTTAATATGCTTAACAATTTATATGGGATGATTGATAAAGACACTGATAAATCAAAAGCTCTTATTTTAAAATTATCTGATTTAATGCGTTATAGTATTTATGAAGGAGAAAAAAGTTTAGTGACACTTGAAGAAGAAATTGCCTATTTGAAAAATTATATAGAATTACATCAAATGCGCTATCATAAAAACATAGATATACAATTTAACACCAAGATTGAAGATAATACTATTAAAGTAATGCCATTATTATTTATTATTCTTTTAGAAAATGCCTTTAAACATGGAGTTGAGAATTTAAGAGAAAATGCTTTTGTTCACATAGTCATAACTTCAAAAAACAAAGAAGTTTTATTTCAAATTGAAAACAATTTTGATAAAAACATTTTACCAGAAAAATCAGGAATTGGAATTAAAAATTTAAAACGAAGATTGGCCTTAGCCTATCCTAAAGATCATAATCTTATATTTACAAATGTTGATTCAGTTTATAACGTTCAATTGCAATTAAAACAATGATTAGATATCTTATCATAGATGACGAACATATAGCTCATGATATTATTAAAGGCTATTGTGACATGTTACCTAACATGCAATTGATGGAACATTGCTATGATGCTCTGGAGGCTCTAGATTACTTAAATTCTAATTCTGTTGATTTGATTTTTTTAGATATTAATATGCCTATACTCAAAGGTTTTGACTTTCTAAAAACGCTATCAAGTAAACCAAAAGTTATTGTTACAACTGCTTATAAAGAACATGCATTAGAAGGATATGAATTAGAAATTACTGATTACCTTTTAAAGCCCTTTAGTTTTGAGCGTTTTTTAAAAGCGGTCAACAAAGCTGTTCAAGCAAAAGAAAATATTCCTAAAAAAAAGCAACCTATAGAGAAAACCAAAACAGAACATATATTTCTTTATAGTGATAAGAAATATATTCAAGTAAAGGTAGCTGATATTCTATATATAGAAGCAGCAGGTAATTATTCTAAAGTCGTTTTAGAAGAAAACAGTATTTTGGTTAGAGAGAAAATTTCAGATATGTTAGGGAAATTATCTTCAGATCTGTTTCTTCAAGTTCATAAATCGTTTGTTGTTGCTAAAGCGCAAATTTACTGTGTAGACGGTAACAGAATATTAATTGCTGATAAAATTATTCCTATAGGAAAGTTCTACAAGGCTAGTATTGTTGGATTGTTAAAATGAAAGTTTATCTGTTTTAATTGTTGCCTTCGTTTAGCTATGAAAGAAAATCCGCGGATTTTCGTGTCGACACAATCCATAAGCTTTTTGTTTTGTTTTTAATTTTGTTGTTTTAAAAAAGCCAAATTAAAAGATTTGGCGACTATGTAAATGTACACAAACCTTTGGATTAAGCACAGAAATTCGTATTATTTATAGGTGTTGTTGTAAACTGTTTTTTTTTGTAATTGAGTTACTTAGAGTTTATTTGTGAATATATACCCCAAAAATCTTCTAAATGCCATGTCTTATCAATTTTACCTTCTTCGTTAAAATGATGAGTGTCAAAAGCAACAACATTGATTCTTTTCCCTGTTTTTGGTATTCCAAAGGCGTTTCCTGAATGCGTAACTTTCAATTCGCTTCGTACGTGAACTAAGTCTTTATCAACAAGAATATGGGTTGGGGCTCCTTTTAAATCAGAAAACATACTTCCAAAATCTTGAGCATGCTTTATAAATCCATCAATGTCTGGAGTTTGCCCTGGGTCTGAAGGGAATTGAGTGTAGTTTTTGGCTAAAATGTCTGGTAAAACAGACATGTCGCCTGTTGCGAAAACCCCATAAAATTTATTAATTACATCTAATTTTTGTTGCCTGTCAGATTCCATTTTAGTTACATATTCCTCAACAGCATTTTGTCTTTCCTTTTCGATGTCTATTTTTTTTGTTTCACAAGATGAAAATAAAATCATTAACACCAATATTGGACAAAAATAAGTTAGTTTGTTTATCATGATTTTTAGTTTTATTAATTATAAGTGTTTATATAAAGCGTTGTGCGAAGCAAGTAGGTAGACAGGAAATCCATGAGTAAAGATACACTTACTTTGAAAATTTATAGCCTAACCTAAACATGCATTTTATATGTTGTTGTGTATAGTTATCTTTATTTCAGGCCCCCGAATTTTATACCTGTCCATTCTGCCATTTCTTTCTTCCAAGTCGTAATGTCATGTTGATTAAATTTATTCAAATGGTTGTGTCCACAGGCTCTTGCCATAACTTGCATCAGTTCGGTTGATGCTGTAAAGAAATTGTATAATTGTTTTGCAGATTTATCTACATTTAATAATTTTCGTAATTCAGGTTTTTGAGTTGCAACTCCAACTGGACAATTATTTGTATTACACATTCTTGCAGCTACGCAGCCAATAGATTGTAATGCAGAGTTGGATAATGCGATTCCATCTGCACCTAAAGCCATAGCTTTAATAAAATCGTCAGGAATACGAATACCTCCTGTAATTATTAGTGTAATATCTTTCCTATTTACTTTATCTAAATAATGTCTAGCTCTAGCTAAAGCCAAAATTGTTGGCACTGAAATATTATTTCTAAATATTAATGGTGCAGCACCAGTTCCTCCACCTCTTCCATCCAAAATTATATAGTCTGCACTAGCATCTAATGCAAACTGAATATCGTCTTCAATATGATTTGCTGATAATTTAAATCCAATCGGTATTCCACCAGAAATCTCACGAACTTTATCTGCAAACTTTTTGTAGTCTTCTGTAGTATGCAAATCATCAAAAGTAGGTGGTGAAATCGCTGGTGTTCCTTCTTTTAGATTTCTAACTTTTGCGATTTTTCCAATTACTTTGTTTCCAGAAAGGTGACCACCTGTTCCTGTTTTTGCTCCTTGACCGCCTTTAAAATGAAAAGCCTGAACTCGTTTTAATTTTTCCCAATCAAAACCAAATTTTGCTGAAGCGTATTCATAAAAGTATTTAGAATTTGCTTCTTGTTCTTCGTCTAACATTCCGCCTTCTCCAGAACAAATTCCAGTTCCTGCTAATTCAGCTCCTTTTGATAGAGAGATTTTAGCTTCTTCAGATAAAGCTCCAAAACTCATATCAGACACAAATAAAGGAATATCTAATTTTAATGGTTTTTTGGCATTAGGTCCAATTATTAATTCAGACCCAACAGTAATATCTTCCATTAAAGGTTTTGTCGCCATTTGAGCCGCAAGAATTTGAATATCTTTCCATTGTGGCAGTTCAGTAAGAGGAACACCCATTGCACCCATTTCTCCGTGATGTCCAGTTTTAGATAAACCATCTTTTGCAAGTGCTTTTATGTAAGCTAATGTTGGTTCTTCTTTTGTAGAACTTCCGCTTGTTGGAGTAGGTGCTGTATCAGCTGATGAGGATTCCTCTTTTAAGGTTGCGTGTGTACCATCGCAATAAGGTGCATTTTTTGTGTGCTTACACATACATAAATACGCATCGCCAGTTTCTTCTGCTACAAATTTTACAGGTGTAATATCGGTTGTTCTATGAGAACCATCGCAATAAGGTTGTTTTTTACTTAACCCACAAGCACACCAATATTGCTCTTCGCCCATTGATAATTCTACTTTTATTGGTTTTTTATCTACTATTTTTGGTTTTGACATAGGTATTGTTTTAAGTTATACAACTTACTTAAATAATTACATCTACGCAAGTACAAACTAAAAAGTAAGTATATGAAAATCAATTAATCAATTGTCCTTTAGAACTTATCACCTTTCTAAAATAAGTGACAAAGCTTTGAAGATTGTTAACGAAATTGAATTATTTGGAAGTAACCTGATTGTTCTTCCGTAATTGTTTACAACGTTTAGCTATGAATAGTGCGGGGCAGAAAATCCGCGGATTTTCGTGTCGTCACAAGCCATAAGCTTTTTGTTTTGCTTTTAATTTTGTCGTTTTAAAAAAGCCAAATTAAAAGATTTGGCGATGATTGTAAATATACACAAACCTACTAAATTTCAGACTTAAACCCGTATTATTTATAGGTGTTGTTGTATGTAGTTTTTAATATTTGCGTATAAATTTGAAATACATTTGACTATTGGCTTCAAGTGCTAATAGATTGTATTTAAGATTAGTATCGTCACTTCTTGGTCACAAATTAAAAAATCATAAACCTTGTTTTTAATGGGTTTATGGTTTTTTAATTTAGTGTTTAGATGGCTTGTTTTATTAAAGCCATATTATAAAAAAAATGGCAATAGTTGTATATATACAGAGATATTCAATTTAAATAGTAAACACATATTACTAACTACTTTTTAATCATTGAAAATTATGTGCATTTGTTTATATTGTTGTTCGTTTTTATACAATTAAAATAAGTATTTGATTCTTGCTTAGTTTTTAACATGTTGAATTATCATTAATGCCAAGTATATTATTCGAAGTAAATATGATATATTTTGAATTTTGAAGTACGGATTAAGGACAAACTATTAATTATTGCTTAAAAGTTTAGTAACTTTAAGTATCTAATTTATTATACCCTCATTAAGAACTTAGTCTAAGATGATTTAACAAGTGTGTTTCTAAATAGAGCAACATACTTAAATTCATAATTGTATGTCTAAGAAAACTTTTGGAACATTTTCAGGGGTGTTTACACCTACCACACTAACTATGCTTGGTGTAATAATGTATATTAGGCAGCCTTGGGTTGTTGGTAATGCTGGTGTTGTTGGAGCTCTTGCTATAGTGTTACTTGCTGTGGGGATAATTTTAGCTACTGCATTAAGTTTATCTTCTATTACTACAAATGTTAGAATAGGTACAGGAGGAGCATTTAGTATTATCTCGAAATCTTTGGGGTTGGAAATAGGAGGCGCAATCGGGATTCCTTTTTATATAGCACAAGCCCTAGCTGTTGCAATGTATATTTTTGGTTTTCGTGAAGGGGTAAACTCTATTTTACCTACTTTAAACCCAATATTAATAGATTTAAGTGTTTTTATTAGTGTAATGATTATTGCTTTTATAAGTACAAGTTTTGCTTTTAAAATACAATATGTAATTCTTGGTGTTATACTTCTTTCGTTAGTTTCAATTTATGGATCCTTATTCACAAATGATCTTAATTATGATTTTGAGTTATTTGGAAAATATCCAGGATCTATTGAAAATAATTTTAAAGGGACTTCATTTTGGGTGGTCTTTGCGGTTTTTTTTCCCGCAGTTACAGGAGTTATGGCTGGAGCTAATATGTCTGGGGATCTGACAAGTCCACATAAGAGTATCCCCAAAGGAACTTTAGCAGCTGTTTTTTTAACAACGATCATATATATAAGCTTGATATTTGTTGCAGCAATGATTGCTACTCCAAATGAAATGGCATCAAATTACAATGTTTTTATTGAAAAGGCTTTATATAGCCCAATAGTATTAGTGGGTTTGTTAGGAGCTACACTATCTTCTGCACTTGGTTCTTTTATAGGAGCTCCTAGAATATTGCTTGCTTTGGCTGAAAAAGACATTTTGCCTAAAAGTAAATTATTAGCTAAAACATCAAAAAAAGGAGAGCCTATTTATTCTATGGGAATAACCGCAATAATTATTTTCATCGGTATATCATTGCGTGATTTAAATACTATAGCACCTATTTTAACCATGTTTTTTATGATAACATATGCTATGGTGAACATTGTGGTTTTAGTTGAACAATCGTTAGGCTTACCAAGTTATAGACCTACTTTAAAAGTCCCTATTATTGTCCCTGCATTAGGAGCATTTGGTTCTATCGCAATTATGTTTGTGATAAATGCATTTGTTGCTTTACTCTCCTTAATATTTATTTTCGCTTTTTATTATTACCTAGTTAAGTTAAATTTAAAATCTAAGGCAGGTGATTCCCGAAGTGGTTTATTTACAGCTCTTGCTGAATGGGCTACTAAAAAATCTAGTAATTTGAGCCCACAAAAAGAAGTTAGGTCATGGCGTCCAGATCTTTTAATACCAATGATGATGCCTAAAGAAATCAGAAGCTCTTATAAGCTTATTCATTCAATTGTTTACCCAAAGGGATCTATTAAAATTTTATCATTAATTAATGAAAATCCTGAAGAACAAAAAAGCATAGAACTATTTTTGAAAAATGCTACTCAGAAATTTAAAGAAAGTGGAATATCTGTCTCTTTTGCATTGGTTGATAATACCGAATTTAATACTACTGTAAACGTTAGTATGCAATCGTTAAACGCTTCTTTTTTTAAACCCAATGTTATTTTTGTTAGTATTGATCCTAATGAAGTCAATAAAGAAAATAATAATAAGTTATTACAAGCTGCTAAAAAGAATAATTTTGGGATGATAATATATATTCCGTTTTCTACTGTAAGTTTAGCAATAGAAAAAAATATTAATCTTTGGTTGACCAATATTCCACCTAATTGGAAAGAGTCATTTAATATTGAGAATAATGATTTGTCAACACTCTTATCGCTGTTAATATGTAAAAATTGGAAGGGGAGTATCAAAGTAATTATTATAGATAACGAAAGCCCTACATCGTTTTCGGATAAGGACATTGAAGATCTTAAATCGATAATAAGGTTTCCAATAAATACAACGATAATTATAGAACAGGGTAGTATCATAAAGAATGTTAGAAAGCATAGTGATACAGATATTAATATTTTTAGTATTGATGCTGATATGGCAACATCAGAAATGATTAAAATAGTAAATGAGTCGAGAATATCAGCAGTATTTTGTTTAGACTCTCAGTTTGAGAATGTTCTAGTATAGTTCGAATTATAAAGGAAAGTTAGTTGTTTTGTTAATCGAAAAATATATGGTTTTATTGAATACTTAAAAAAAATATAATTTTTTTTAAGTATTGTTTTGGATATTAAAAAAATGATTATATTTGATATAAGGTATTTCCCTTTTTACAGGGTTTTAGTTGAACATAATGAAACATGTTTATATATCTGATGTTTTTAAGCTTAGGAAGTCAAACTTAAAAATTGCTCATTGGATGAGAAATCAGAATTTAAAGCTAACTTCCGTATTATTAAAAATAATAAATATCAAAATAGTAACGTCTCTCAGGCAATTTACTATTTATGAATATTTTAGTTGTGCGCTAAGAGCAAATTTCCCCATATAGTTTTTTTTAAAAATCTACCTTTCTAAATATAGGAAAAAACTTATAATTCTTAAATATTAATTAATTTTAATAGAATTTACTATGACTAAATTCGCATTTCATCTATCCCTACCTTGTAAGGATATTGAAAAAACCAAAGCATTTTATATTGATGTACTAGGAGCTCAACTAGGTCGTAATACCGAAACATGGGTTGATATTAATCTGTATGGAAATCAAATAACATTCACTAAATCTGGTGAATTTGAGTTTAAATTTAAAGATTATAAGCTAGGGGATGAGGTTATACCTTCCTTCCATTTTGGGGTAATAGTTAGTCTAGACCTGTGGTCTAGTTTATACTCTTTGCTATTTCAAAAAGAGCTTGAAATAACTACTCAGGTATTATATTTTGAAAGTAAAATTGGAGAACATTTATCTTTTTTTATAGAAGACCCTAATGGTTTTAAAGTTGAATTTAAAAGCTTTAAAGAACCTGACGAAATGTTTCAATCAGAAGTACCTAGAGCAAGATTTCTTGAATAATTATTTATAAATTAAAAACATACAACAAATGGCATTTTTAGATTTATACCAGTCCAATACTCACAGAAATAACGTGGCGCATTTTGCAGCAATAGTATCTATAGCATTAATTGATGGGGAGCTAAATGATGATGAAATGATTATGGTAAATCGTTTTAGAAGTAAATTAGATATTACAGAAAATGAGTATAATTTGATAATGGAAGATCCTACTAAATATCCAATAGTACCTTATAGTTCTTACAATGACAGGCTTGAACATTTATTTGATTTGTTTAAAATTATTTATGCAGATCATAAAATTGATGAGTCAGAAAAAAAACCATTATTGAAATATGCTTTAGGACTAGGTTTTTCATCTGACATAGCTGCTTTAGTTGTGAAAAAATCAATAGCCATATTCGATGAAGGAATTGACTTTGATCATTATCGTTTTTTATTAGATAAAAAGACTGTGAATTAAGTGTAAAAAAGATTAATATATGATTATATAGCATCTATAAAATTATTTTGGATGCGTCTATTATTTTAAACGTATAAAGTATATGCGTTTAAATATGTTTGAGAAATAAAATGTTACGTTTTTTATTTTTCGGTTACAAGTGCATGAAGAAGTTAAGCATTTGTAATATGGCTGATAGCCATAACGAAACAATTGCGTTTTCTTCACAATTATTAACATTAGTACTGTCTAACCCTTTGCAGGTTATACGGTTGCGTAATGTATATTTAGAGTTAAGAGTTTGAGTTTAGTTTAAGTTAGGTTTGGTAAACTATTTATATAGGTTACTCATATTAAGATGAATTTAATTTAAACAAAAATGAACACTAAATATATTGATTTAATACATCAAACTTTTGAATTTCCTCAGCCAGAATTTAATTTAAATTCTAATCAGGAACTACAATTTCATGACCTTGATTTAATGCAATTAATTCAAGAGTATGGCACGCCTTTAAAACTTACGTATTTACCTAAAGTTTCTGAAAACATTCAGTTAGCAAAACATTGGTTTAATAAGGCAATGAAAAAGCATAACTATAAAGGTAAGTATCATTATTCATATTGCACAAAAAGCTCTCATTTTAAACATGTTTTAGATGAAGCTTTACGTAATGATATTCATTTAGAAACTTCTTCAGCTTTTGATTTGAATATCATTGATAGTCTTATTGAATCGGGTGCGATAAACTCAAAAAACTTCATCATTTGTAATGGTTTCAAGCGTGATGAATATATTTCAAATATCACAAAACTTATCAATAGAGGTTACAAAAACTGTATTCCAATAATAGATAATTACGAAGAGATAGATTTATTAACTGCAGAAGCTAAAAAGAAATTCAAAATTGGGATAAGGATAGCATCCGAGGAGGAACCAAAGTTTGAGTTCTACACTTCTAGATTAGGGATAGGTTATAAAAATATTTTAAATTTTTATAGAAATGAAATCAAGAATAATAAAAAGGTCGAACTTAAAATGTTACACTTTTTTATTAATACTGGCATAAAAGATAACGCATATTATTGGAATGAATTAAATAAGTGCTTGAAAGTATATATTGATTTAAAACGTATTTGTCCATCATTAAATAGCTTAAATATTGGTGGCGGATTCCCTATAAAAACATCATTAGCTTTTGATTATGATTATGAATATATGATAGATGAAATCATAAATCAAATCAATCAAGCTTGTAGTGAAGCGGAAGTTTCAGTGCCACTTATTTTTACTGAATTTGGGAGCTTTACAGTTGGAGAAACTAGTGCAAACATATATAAAGTACTATATCAGAAAAAACAAAATGATAGAGAAAGCTGGAATATGATTGACTCTTCTTTCATTACAACATTACCAGACAGTTGGGCAATCAACAAGCGATTTATCATGTTGCCAATTAACAGGTGGGAAGACAATTATGAACGTGTATTATTAGGTGGTTTGACTTGTGATAGTGATGATTATTACAATTCAGAACAGCATATTAATGCAATATATCTACCAAAATATCGCAAAGAGAAACCTTTGTATATCGGTTTTTTCAATACAGGAGCGTATCAAGAAAGTATAGGTGGTTATGGTGGACTGCAGCATTGTTTAATCCCACAACCGAAACACATATTAATTAATAAGCAGGAGGATGGTACTATCAGTACTTCTGTATTTAAAGAAAAACAAACACACAACGATTTTTTAAAAATATTAGGTTATGAAAAATAATTATGCAGGAATTCCTGATCAATTTTCAAAATTAGGAACGTCAAAAATTGTCTTAATACCCGTGCCTTATGATGGTACAAGTACATGGCAAAAAGGCGCTGATAAAGGACCAGAAGCTTTTTTGAATGCTTCTGAAAACATGGAGTTGTATGATATTGAAACAGGGACTGAAGTTTATAAAAAAGGTATTTATTTAGCAGATGCAATTACTGAAAACTCATCTCCAGAAGCAATGGTAGATGCTGTACATCAAACAACTAAAAAATACATTAATAAAAATAAATTCGTTACTCTTTTTGGAGGTGAACATTCTATTTCTATTGGTACAATAAGGGCTTTTAATGAGTGTTTTAATAATTTAACGGTGCGTCATATTGACGCGCATGCTGACTTAAGAAAATCATATGATGGATCAACCAGCAACCATGCTTGTGCAGTGTATGAAGCTAGTCAGACAACTAATTTGGTGCAAGTAGGTATCAGAAGTATGGATGTGTCTGAAAAAACAGTTATGAATTCTGATAAAACATTCTTTGCTCATGATATGGTAACTAATGATTATTGGATGGATGATGTTGTTGATCAACTTACTGAAAATGTGTTTATTACTTTTGATTTAGACGCGATAGATCCATCATTAATGCCTTCTACAGGGACACCTGAACCTGGAGGTTTATTTTGGTATGAAACTTTAGAATTTCTAAAGAAAGTATTTGAAGCTAAAACAGTAGTTGGTTTTGATATTGTTGAGTTATGTCCTAATGAGAATGAGAAATCATCAGATTTTTTAGCGGCTAAACTATATTATAAAATGTTAAGTTATAAGTTTTTATCTAATGACGACGCTTATGTTAATGAAGAGTTTAAAGTAGATAATTCATTTAGTAAATTATCAAAATTTAAAGATGATGATGATAATTATTAATAAGTTATGAAAATAGAGAACATAGAAAATATAGAATTACAGTATTTAACGATTCATGACTATCAAGAGTTAAAACAAGCAATGATTGAAATTTACACCAATATGCAAAGTACATATTGGGAAGAATCTCAAATAGAATCATTAATTTCAAAATTCCCAGAAGGGCAAATTGTTTTGAAAATTAATGACCAACTTGCAGGTTGTGCTTTATCATTAACAGTTGATTATGATAAGTTTGACGATCACCATACATATAAAGAAATTACAGGAGACTATACTTTTAGTACCCACAGTAGTTCAGGTGATGTCCTATATGGAATTGAAGTTTTTATTAAACCAGAGTTTAGAGGGTTAAGATTAGGTCGTAGGTTGTATGATTATAGAAAAGAATTATGCGAGAAATTAAATTTAAGAGGTATCGCCTTTGGAGGAAGGATTCCTAACTATCACAAACACTCAGAATTAATTTCACCTAAAGAGTATTTAGAGAAAGTAAAACGTAAAGAAATTCACGATCCTGTTTTAAGCTTTCAAATCTCTAATGATTTTCATCCGTCAAAAGTGATGAAAAACTACTTAGAAGGAGATGAAGATTCTAATGATTTTGCAGTTTTATTAGAATGGGACAATGTGTACTATAAAAAAGAGAGTGCCAAAGCAGTTATAAAAAAGAAAGTAGTTCGTTTAGGTTTAATACAATGGCAAATGCGATTGTATAAAGATTTAGAAGAATTAATGCAGCAAGCAGAATATTTTGTAGATGCAGTTTCTGCTTATAGATCTGATTTTGCGTTATTTCCAGAGTTTTTTAATGCGCCCTTAATGGCAGATAATAATCACCTCCCAGAATCGGAAGCTATTAGAGAATTGGCTAAATATACGGCTGTGATTGTTCAGAAATTTTCTGAATTAGCAATTGCATATAACATAAATATTATAACAGGTAGTATGCCAGAATTAAAAGATGGTTTATTGTACAATGTTGGTTATTTGTGTAGACGAGATGGAACAACAGATAGATATGAAAAATTACACGTAACGCCAGATGAAGCAAAAGTTTGGGGTATGCAAGGAGGAAATGAATTAAAAACTTTTGATACCGATTGTGGTAAAATTGGCGTTTTAATTTGTTATGATTCTGAGTTTCCTGAATTAAGTAGAATTTTAGCAGAAGAAGGAATGGATATTTTGTTTATACCATTTTTAACCGATACTCAAAACGGATACTCAAGAGTAAGGCATTGTGCACAAGCAAGAGCTATAGAAAACGAATGTTATGTTGCTATAGCTGGTAGCGTTGGTAATTTGCCAAAAGTAAATAATATGGATATTCAGTTTGCGCAATCAATGGTATTTACACCTTGTGATTTTGCTTTTCCAGCAAACGGAATAAAAGCAGAAGCAACTACAAATACAGAAATGATTTTAATTGCTGATGTAGATTTAGATTTATTAAAAGATTTGAATCAATTTGGAAGTGTACGTAACTTAAAAGATAGAAGGACAGACATATTTGAGGTTAAAAAACTTAAAAAACAATAATATTAATATGAATACACCAATTACAGATTTTATAGAAAAATACTTTTTACATTTTAATGCAGCAACAGTAGTAGATGCAGCTAAAGGGTATGAAGCACAATTGTCTAAGGACTCAAAAATGTTAGTTTCCTTAGCAGGAGCAATGAGTACAGCAGAAATAGGTAAAATTTTTGCAGAAATAATCCGTCAAGATAAAGTACATGTCGTTTCATGTACAGGAGCAAATTTAGAAGAAGATATCATGAATTTAGTGGCGCATTCGCACTACAAACGTGTGCCAAATTACAGGGACTTAACACCTGAAGATGAATGGGAGTTGTTAGAAAAAGGATTGAATCGTGTAACTGACACATGCATTCCTGAAGAAGAAGCTTTTAGAAGAATTCAAGAGCATATTGTAAAAATATGGAAAGATGCAGAAGCTAATGGTGAACGCTATTTACCTCATGAGTACATGTATAAACTATTGCTATCGGGTGTTTTAGAGCAGTATTATGAAATAGACCTGAAAGACTCTTGGATGTATGCAGCAGCTGAAAAAAACTTACCAATTATATGTCCAGGATGGGAAGATTCTACAATGGGTAACATTTTTGCATCATATGTTATGAAAGGAGAATTAAAGGCCTCTACGATGAAATCAGGAATAGAGTACATGACTTTTCTTGCAGATTGGTATACGGAAAATTCTGATAATGGTATTGGTTTCTTTCAAATAGGAGGTGGTATAGCTGGCGATTTTCCCATTTGTGTAGTGCCAATGTTATATCAAGATATGGAAAGAACTGAAACTCCATTTTGGAGCTATTTCTGTCAAATTTCAGATTCTACGACAAGTTATGGCTCATACTCTGGAGCGGTGCCAAATGAAAAAATCACTTGGGGGAAATTAGGAGTAGACACCCCTAAGTTTATGATAGAATCTGATGCCACAATTGTAGTTCCTCTAATATTTGCTTATCTATTAAATATGTGATGTCATGAAAAGAGTAATTGTAGATTATAAAAAATTAACTACTGAAATTCTCAATTTACTAATTGAAGAACACCCATTAGGTATTGATTCTACGGATGTTTTTATATTTAAAAACAGTAAAAATGAAACTATTGAAGTAGTTGAGGTTCGAACTGAGGATACTATTTATTTAGTTAAAGTAGGTAAAAAGTTAGATAAAGCCTTACAAGAGTTTATGGATGATGATTATGAGGTTGATGTAAATATGGATTATGATTAAAAACAGAAAACTATGTTTGATATTGATTATAAAGAATTAAGAAAGGTAGTAGGGGTTTTTAAGAAACACCTTAACAATTATTATACATTTAAACTTGAAAGCGGAGAAAAAATGATTTTCGAGCAGATAAATAAAAGTATGATTAAAGATTTTGAATTGAGATCTGATAAACATATTAATATGGTTTTTAATATCACATTCTCTGAAGTGTTTGACGATTTTGGAAGTGATGATTTTCAGATATATAAATTAGAGAAACTAGAGCTTCTTTCTGAGTAATGAACAAAACAGCAAAATCTAGGCTCATTGTTTTGAAAAATAAAGAGCTATTAGTTTTAAAGCGTATAAACCCTAAACTAAGATGTTCTTAGTTTGAGGTTTTATAAAGAAAAAGGAGAGAGCTAAAGAAGTATTAATTTGTGAAATTCAAGAAGAAATAAATACTGTAATAGACAAAGATCATCTCTGTTTAAGGTATGAGCATTACTAAAAAGTATTTTGTTCTAAATAATTCAAACGAGTAGAGTTTTTCACTTAATGAGAAACTCAAATTTGATGAATTGGGTAGCGGGAATGTTATAGAAGCAACTTCGCATATGCGTCATAAAGGAAGAAATATAATTGAAACATATCTTTTAAAAATTTAAACTAGGTAAAGTATATAGTTATTAATCAGTCTTTTGGAGTTCATTTAAATTAGGAGTCTTTAATGAATAATTCTCATGTAATGAGAAACCAAATAGCCTTACACTCCAGTATTGACAAATATATTGTCACATTTTTTAACACATAAATATATTAAACATGAAAACACTATTTATTTTATTAATCACAATTACATCATTAAATTTTAGTAATCTACAAGACTTAAAAACAGAGGAGCTTGTTTTTATTCAGTCAGAAGAGGAGTATGTTTATTTCGAAAAAGAGCATGAGGATGCTTTAGAATTTTTAATTGATAGCTCAGTTTTAGATGAATATGACTTAACAGATAATTCTTATAAAGGAAAAGAATTCAAAGTTACTTATGAAACTGTAACAGATATAGATGAATTTGAAGAAGAATATAAAGTTAGAACTATAACAAAATTAATACTGATTGAATAATACTATCAGCAAATGATACTATATAAATTGCATCGGCAGCCATTACCACTTCCGATGCTGTTTTAAGATTAAAACGCTTAAAATATTTATGGATGCATTTTGTTGAGGTGTATTTTTAGTTTTTTTAAAGATTTTATTCTACATAGAAGTTGTAATTTATTTTTAGATAAAGTTTAAAATAATATATAATTTTTAAGCTCGCTTTTTATAAATAAATTAAATTAATGTTGTAAATTTAATTAAGTCATTTGTATGGTTATAGTTTTTTTGGAAACAGCTATAATATTTTACCTAAAGTAAATGATGATTGGTATATCTCTTCTATATGGCAATAGGTTTCGGAAACCCCTATATTAGTTCATTGAGCAGCCTAAAGTGGAAGAGATATATTTTTTTATTTCTATCTCAAAATGGTTAAAAATGCATACTTATGATAGAGGGTTTAAAAACAGTTTGTTTAGTCTTGTTTGTTGTTTTTATGAGCTATTTAATTATGTTTAAGTTAGATGATGTAATTGATCAAGTTATAAAAATCAGTAAAAAGACTAGCACTACAAATAATAGGTTCATAAACTTTATTTTTTTTAAAATTTTCATTATTTTAATATTAAGTTTGTTAATACTAAGTGTAATCTTATTTAGTTTTTACTATTATAACAAGAGATAAATCATATTAGATGAAAGATAAATGGGATGATAAAATAGTATTGTTTTTTCAAAATTTTGAAAAGATAATTACAATTGTAATATCGATTATTATAGGGTTAATTATAATATTATCACTTTTTAGATTGCTTTTTGAACTGTTTGATATTTTATTTTCAAATATATCATCACCTCAATTAATCGACTTTAAGGAGTATCAGTCATTATTTGGTAAAATAATGACACTTTTAATTAGTATAGAATTCCTGAACTCGGTCTTAAAAGTATTCAAGTCCCATGAAGTAAAAGCATTGGTGTTAGATGTTAGTTTAATTACCGGATTGGCTATTGCTAGAAAATTGATTATCTATGATTATAGCAAGAGTGATCCTACTTCAACAATAGTATTAGGAGGGTTACTTGTTTCTATAGGGTTATTTTATTTTTTAGTAAAGTTTGAGAATAGAAAAAAAACAAAAAACGTATAATAATTAAATATTTAATAGATTGATGGAAGAATTCATGCTGGGTAATATTGGAACTACAATAATTTTCTTTTCCATATTAGCGGGAACAATTATAACAGTATTTGTCGTAAACTACTTTTTTAAACGCTTGATATATAGGTCTGCGGAAGTTTTAAATAATGACCCAACAAATTATCAATTTTTACGACATGCCGTAAATGCGACTCTGTATTTGGTTGGTTTTAGTTTAGCGATATACAGTGTGCCTAGTTTAAAAGCGTTAGCTAGTTCTATTTTAGCAGGTGCTGGTATTTTAGCCGTAGCTATAGGTTTTGCATCACAACATGTATTAAGTAATATAATTAGTGGTGTTTTTATCGTTATATTTAAACCTTTCAGAATCAATGATTTAGTAAAAATAAAGGAGTTAACGGGCACAGTAGAGGATATTACTTTGAGGCATACTGTTATTAGAAGTTTTGAAAATAAAAGAATCATCATACCAAATTCATTAATGAGTGATGAAATTATAATTAATGCAGATTTTTTAAGTGGTGAAATCTGTAAATGGATTGAAATAGGTATTAGTTATGATTCTGATATTGTTAAAGCAAAACAAATAATAAAAGAAGAAATTTTAGCACACCCGTTGCATAAAGATACTAGAACTGAGCAAGAAATAAAGGATAATGAAGAAATTGCTCCAGTTAAGGTTGTTGGATTGGGTGATTTTTCAGTAAACTTAAAAGCATGGGCATGGGCAAAAGATTCTACAGATGCTTTTTTAATGCATTGTGATTTACTTGAAAGTATAAAAGTAAGGTTTGACAACGAAGATATTGAGATTCCATATCCTCACAGAACAATTGTATATAAAGATGTTAAAGTCAAATAAATCAACTGATCAATGAAGAAAAAGCATAGAAAAATAGGATTAGCTCCTGGTTCAATTGTATTTACTGGAGATAAAAAAGTTGATAAAATTCAAATTCATTATTTAAAATATAATGAACTTATTTTAGAAGAAAATATATTTGATAATCATGCGGATAATATTTTTAAAGCACCTTCAAAAACACACGTAGATTGGTACGACATAAGAGGTATGCATGATATTAATTTAATAGAGCATATTGGAGATTATTTTGGCATACATCCGTTAATTTTAGAAGCTGTTGCAGACACTAACCAGCGTCCTAAGTTTGAAGAATATGAAAAAGGGAATTTTATAGCACTAAGAGCTCTACATTTTGATAAAGAAAAAGTAAAACTTAGTTCAGAGCAAATTACTTTATATTTTAGAGAAGGACTCGTTTTTTCTTTTCAAGAAAGAGAAACAGATTTATTTTTAGATGTAAGACAACGTATTCAAAATGGGAAGCGAAAAATTAAAACTTGTGGAGCTGACTACCTTACATACTCATTAATAGATGTTGTTGTTGACCATTATTATGTTGTATTAGATGATATTGAGGAAGCAATTGAGTCTATAGAAGAAGAAATAATGAATGGTATTCAAGATATTAATAGCAAAACTAAAATCCATGAGTTAAAAAAGGAGTTGTTGCTCGTAAGAAAATCCATAGCTCCTTTAAGAGAAGCTATAGGAAGGTTTTCTAAATCTGATAGTCCTTTAATAGAAGAGAAAAATTATGCCTTTATAAGAGATTTATATGATCATACTATTCAAATAATGGATATGGTAGAATCATACAGAGATATGTTAAATGGTTTACAAGATTTGTTTATTACAGAGGTGAGTTTTAAAATGAACAAAGTAATGCAATTGCTTACTATTGTTTCAACTATATTTATTCCACTAACTTTTTTAGCAGGTATTTACGGAATGAATTTTGAAAATATGCCAGAGTTGCATTGGAAGCATGGGTATTTATCCTTAATGATATTAATGCTTTTTTTAGCGACAGTTTTATTAATTGTTTTTAAAAGAAAAAAGTGGTTGTAAGCATGGCTAATTAACGGTTAAATTTTAAATTATGAAAAATTTATTATTGATAGGAAATATTGACGGTAAGTCAGTCTCTCTACTTCGTTATGCGAGTAGGCTTTGTAATGATTTAAATATAAAACTACACATTTTAAGAGTAGAGGAAAGTTCAGGTGCAGCACTTATTTCCTCGCAAATTTATTTTAATAAACTTAATTTATGGGTAAATCAATCCGATAATATAAAAAGAAAAGAGATTGAACATTTTGTTCAATCTAACACAAAAGATCTTATTGATAAAGATTGGATTTCTCATAAATTAATGAAGGGAAATGTTGAGGCTTGTGTAGATAAATTTGTTAATGTTGAAAAAATTGACTTGTTAATTATTCGTCAAGTAGTTTTAAGGAATAACACATTTATAGAAAATGAAATTTTCAGCTCAATTTTCATGAATATTTCAGACTTACCCATGCTTGTAGTTCCTGAAAATCAAGTTTATGAGTCTCCAAAAAAGATAGCCTATTTTACTACATTTTCAGAAACAGATTTTATAAATACTAAGTGGTTATCACAAAATTTTCCTGAACTGCAAATAACTTTAATACATTTTACAGAAAAAACAGAAAATCTAAAAAATGATAAATGGTTTAATTATCTTAAATCAGAGATAGCAAACAAGAGCTTAACTTTAGATTATAGAGGCGAGAGTATTGAAGACTTTATAAATAGAGAAGCTATTACTAATATCAATACATATGATTGTTTAGCATTAAACACCCATAAAAGAAACTTTTGGAAAAGGATTATAGACCCAAGTACTACAATAAAACTTATTTCAGAAGTAGAAATTCCAGTTTTTATTTTTAAATCAAATTAGAAATAGGTTTGAATTTTTAATAAAAAAATTATGTTTACATATTAATTATATTTAAAGAAAAACAAATGAAGAAATTACTTTTATTAGTTTTAATAACAGGATTTATAAATTGCGATAAAATAGATAGGTTATTTACTCATTTTGAGATACAAAATGAGTCTGAGTTTACTGTAGCATCTACAACAATTATAAACAGTCCAATAAGTTTTGATACTCCAGACGTAACTACAAATTCAAGCTCAGAATTTAGTAATAATAACACTAATGCTGATTTAGTTGAAAGTGTTAAACTTAAATCTTTAATTTTGAGTATAATATCTCCTTCAGATGCAGATTTCAATTTTTTAAAATCTGTGCGAATTTATATCAGTGCAGATGGTTTAGAAGAAGTAGAATTAGCTAATCTTGAAGATATAGAAAATGATAATCTTTCTATTTTAAATATGAATACAACAGGAGTAGAGCTAAGGGAGTATGTTAAAAGAGATAGTTATAGTTTAAGAGTAAGTACAATTACTGACGAAACAATTGCTCAAGATCATCAAATAAAAGCAAATGCAATTTTTAATGTAGATGCAGAAATTTTAGGGATTTAAAAAGACATTATAAAAAAAAACTGTTTGTTATAGTATTTATAGTTTTAAGTATAAATATATACTCTCAAGAAAATGAAGTTAGTTCTTAAATTAAGTATGTTACTTTTTACAAAGAATAAATGAAAATAAGTTTGTTTCATTTATTCTTTTTTAACATTAATATTCGGTATTCGAACAATCTCAAAAGTAGTCGATGCTAGTTGAACTTTTCCATCTGTATTTTGAATTTCTTTTCCAATGAGTTCATTCAATAAATTTTTAGTGAATCTTCTTTTCTTATAATCTACTATATAGCGAAGATTAAATTGCATCCAATTATCAGTCATGGTTATTGATAAAGTTGGGTTAACTTGAGCATTTTCAATGTAGTATTTATTTACAACTTGATTCCATTCCAAGATAGATTGAGACATGTATTCAGATAATGTTTCAGAGGCAATTTTAACTATAATAGTTTTTGCTAATTCTACATCAGAACCATACCTGATAGGTAAATTAAATTCATCCCAAACAAAGGGAAAATCCCTTGAATAGTTATACACAGGGCCTTTAAAAACAAAAGAATTACTTAATTTCACAATCCTTCCGCTATAGTTGTCGCTGGAAACCCATTCGCCAATTTCCATCATAGTTGTATACATACTATCGATGTCAATTACATCACCTTTTATATTATTAATCTCTATTCTATCACCAGGTTTGTATACACCAACAAAAAATATATAGAAAGAACCAGCAATACTTAAAATTAACTCTTGTAAGGTTATTGTGATTCCTGCAGTAAGTAATCCAATGGCTAACGCAAAGTCCTTAATACTACCAGTGAAAAATGATATTGTGACTATAATTAACAGAGTATAACCAAAAAACTCTACAGCTTTTTGAGATTTATATCTGACCCCTGTATCTGGAAGTTTTTTCCTTAATAGACGCCTAAAAAAAGCAATGGTCAGTAATATAAATACAGCCCAGATTAGATATTTAATTATGCTGGAAGAAACTGGATGTTGGTTCATCCATTCACTCATATTTTCAATTATTTCCATCGTTTCATAAATTACATGCAACATTTATATAAAGTGTCGTTCAATTACAAGTTAATTGACTGGGGTTTTGTGAGGTAATCTACTAGTAAATATACAGTTACTTTTGAGTTGTCACCAAATTTCAGTGTCTATTTTGATATTGTTGCCACAAATTTTTTACTCAGTCATTAAGTTTTAATTTTTCATTTCTGAATTATTTGGTAATTCAAATCATTGATCTCAAAGGGCGCTCTTTTTTCGTTATTTCTTTTTGTAACGTGTTTCTCTTGTAACTGTTTAGTGCCGGACTATAGGGGAAGTGGATAATGACTCAGATAGGTATGATAATATTTTGCAATCCTTAACAGGTTTTTACTTTTTGTAGAGAGGAATATATTAAATGTGGTTTTGTATAGTGATATTAATTTAATAGATCCTCATATTCTTTAAAACGATGCTCTCTTATGGGTCTAGTTTTGGGTTCTGTACAAAAATATAAAAGTAAGCAGGGACTTATGTTTTTATACTTTTCAACAAATTCAAAGCCAATAAGCTCATTGTTTTTAATGCGTTGTTTTATTTTATTATGATAAGGATACATCGTATTTTTATAATAGACTATTGTTTTAGGTTAAATATTCTTTAAATTTAGCTAAAATTCAAGAACTAATTATGAACAGATTTAATATTTTATACTGCTTATTCTTTTTTGTATTTTCAATTCATGTATCCGCACAATCAGATAGTGGTTTAGACACATTAAAATTAGAGACTTTAGTTAGTGATACTACTCAAACTAAGTTTAAAAATATATTGTTTAATAAAGACAAAATACTAAATAGTTCATTGTCTGATGTCTTGTTAGAGAGTAACTTCGAAATTACTAAAGATGATGAACAACTTACAAAAAATGAAAAAGATTCTTTACAGATAGAAATTAAAAAAGAACTTATTTCATCAATAAGTGAGTTTAGTTTTAATTATAAAAAGAAAGGAAAAAGTAATAAGAATAATAATAGTGCATATTTTAATACTGTATTACTAAAAGAATTAATTGATCGTTATTCCGTAATATCAATTGGGAAAAATAATACAGCAACAATTGATGTGGCTAAGCTAAGATTTAAACAGGAATATAAAGTTGGTAAATCTAATATAGTATGGGGTTTAACTCCTCAGAAAATATTTGTAAAAATTGCACTAGGAAAGTATTCTGGGAAAACACTTTATGAAATCGTTAATAAAACAGAAAAAGATAGTTTAGAACAAGAAGTCACAAACTATCTAAATCAGTTGTAATTTAATGCTAGCTTTATTGTTCGCTTCTTTGACTTAGAAATAAGGAATAAATGATTCAATACTACTTTGGAGGTAATATTGAATCATTTTATAAGCAGTATTAATGGTGTTTAATAATGAAGTTCTCTAACCTAAAATAAAGTAGATTACTATATAAGTCCACCTAAAATATATTCATAAATATCATTATTTTTACCAAGCTTTGGGTTATCAAAACTATGTGTGGTGTAAATGGGCTTCTGAATCATATCTCTTTGTATCATTTCATTAATGGTGTGATAAAAACCTAGAGAAGTTTTACCAACTAATAATGGTTCTAAGTCATTATCATTTTGCCAGAAGCGTAGGATTTTCACAAAACCACTTAGATATAAATAATCCTTTGTGAATCCACCGCCTCTAAATATTCTTGTAACTACACTAAATGCATCATCCTTATCTAGGCCATGATCATTTACAAGGAAATTAAAGCATTCAATAAAGTCTGCCCCATTACACATCATATCAACCACGATAACTCGGTAGGCAAGCTTCTTAAGTCGTTTCATTGAAATATTACCACTAAGATATTCAGCTAATATAGCAAGTCCTTCTTGGGTCATGGTATTAACAGGAAGTCCAAGATTGAATAAATTCAATTTTTGAGCATTAGAATTCATAGTTGTAACCATATGAACACCTATTTCGTGTTCTACAAGTGCATCTATTTGACCTCTCGAAAACTTTGCGTCTGGTCTAAATAAAATAGTTTTTTTTGCATTTAAAACCATTACTTGTGAGATAACCCGGTTACTTTTCTCTATTTTACTTTTAAAACCGTACATTTCAAGACCTTCTTTGAAGGAAACCATAGCTTCTTCAACACCCAAACTTGGTGATCTTTTTGGTTCTCCTGCTACTTCTGGTAGGTGCAAAAAATAATGTGCATTCTGAATGTCCTTTTTTGATGGACGACCAAAATAACGCAACGAATTATACAAGAATTTGGGCGTGTCTAAAGTAGACAGCATATCTATTTTATCAAAATAGCTATTAATAACAGATTCATACAAATGACGAATAGTTACATCAGAAATATCTTGTACACGTAAATTGCTTAACTTTTGCTTTAATTCAAATGGATTTATTCGAATAGGGTTGTATTTAAACTTAGGTGTTTCAGTACATTTATTTTTAAAAAAACGTTTCTTTTCGGATATGTTATTTATTGGGTTAACAAAAGCTAATAATTCAAACTTTTTTAATAATCCATATAATTCCTTATCAACTTTAAGTATTGAGGGGTCCATGGTTTTATCTAATAGTTTAGACTTTCCTTGATGCTCCCAATTAGAATGCTTTTGATTGAATAAATTGGCGTTGTTTAATATTGCCTTTTTAAAATTTTTCTGTAGGGAGTTAATTATTTCTGGATAATCATCACCAGTCATTTCATTACAATAAACCTTTTTGATTTCTGTAGCCAGTACCAAAGTGTTTTTAAAGTTTTGTGTTATGTACTCAAGGTTATATCCTCTACCATAAAATACATCATTGATAGCACTATTATTTTCAATGTCTTGTAATTTAATTTTCCCAAGTTCTTCTCTCCAATGCTCTACAACATTTCCAAATCGCTTCATGTCAACCTGCTCAGCACCTATATTGAATAGAGGTACTTTACGTTCCCATCGCTGATAGTTGTACGAGTGAATATCATAAACGACACATCCACCAAAAAGAGTCTCTAATTTTTTAATTAGAGCATGAGTTACTTTATAATAGTTATTATGTTTTTCAATACTTCTCTGTCTTTCTTTTGGTGTTAATTTCTTTTTCCACACCTTTTTATCCCAAGCTGTATCAAAAATACAATCTTCAGGCTTTCTATTTAAATCATATTCAAAACGAGAATCATTACCAATTAAAGTAATAGGCATTGATGAAATAAAATCTCCAGTAAAAGGATCTTCTTCATACCACCTACTATATTCATCATGATTAATTTTTTCTTTTAATTCACTACGCAGTGTACTCCCATCATGAATTGCAGTACAGCAATATGGTAAGTATCGGTTAATTTTGATGGTAAACGAGCCATCAGCAGCAATCGCTTCAAAATGTTTTTCTGATTCGATTAACGCTATGATTTCCTTAATTTCCAACCGTTTCATCTGGCACTAACTTTAAAAGTTCTGATTTGTTTTTTCGATCACTTATTTCCTCAACAACTCGTTCTAGGTAATCAACAATTTTCTTTTGAATTTTTGTGTTATTCAATTTATTGATATCTGTAATAGTTCCTGGGCTCATTACATTAACTTCAATTAATTTACCGCCTATCAAATCAAGTCCGGCATAATAGATCCCGTCACGCACTAGTTTTTCACCAACTTTTTTACATAAAATCTTATCCTCCTTTGTTAGTTTGTATTTTTCAACAGTACCACCAGCAGAAATATTTGAACGAGCATCTCCTTTGGCTGGCCTTCTACGTAAAGCTCCAATAGGTTCTCCATTTAACATTAATACACGTACATCTCCTTCTTCTGCACCTTCAACGTACTCTTGAAGAATTACATAACTAGACTTACCTTCTTTCCCATGAATATAAAAATCAAGTAATGATTTAATGTTGTGCATTGCAGATTTTTCTATTACAATAACACCGCTTCCACCATAACCATCTAAGGGTTTTAATATCATTTTCTCATTCTCAGACTCTTCAATTATTCTTAATAAATAATCGATGTTTTTGGATACATGAGTTGCAGGGATTAATTCACGTTTTGGATCGAAATATGCTGCGGTATAAATTTTATTATTAGTCTCTCTTAGACCATCGACAGCATTTAATATAAATACATCATCTTTAATAGAATCTAAAAAATTCAAGACCAATGGATCCATAGGAGGGTTGTCCCTCATAAATATCACATCAAAATGTTTTAATGGCTTCATTTCTTCTTGAAATTTAACCGATTTATAAAAAGAAGGTATATTCGATGTGGTTTTCTCTTGTTTAATAATCGTTTTGCATAAACTTAAAGTAACACTGTCTCTAATAGTTAAATTAGGCGGGTGAGTAACGGCAACTTCATGCCCTCTTATAACTAGTTCATGAATCATTCTAAGAGTAGAATCTTGTTTTGGGCTTACTTTTTCCCAAGGGTACATTATAAAGCAAATTTTCATAGTCTAAATATTTAGGGTTAACACCCATTTTAACTATAACAAATATATTCTATTTATAATTATGTTTGAAAAAAAATATTCAGGATAAAAAATTAATAACATGTTTAAATATCCCTTAAATAGAAGATATGAAGCACCTGTTTTCTTTATCTAAGTGGTGTTGGGTTATGTGCTAAAATTTAAAAAGTGTTATTGTTTATATTGTAGTAAATCATTCAACAGTTTTTATCAGATAAAAAGATGATCTTCGGGTATTTGTTTTCTAAATGTACAATTCTAAATTTATTGTGACCCTGAGTTTGTTGATGTGTTTTAGACCTGTGTTTACTATCCAAATCTAATGAGGTTCTTTACAAAATAAATTATAGAGGTGTAATTACTGCTTAATGCTTTGTGAGGCTGTGGGTCGATTGAAGTTTAATTGAATTTAGCTGTTTTATTTTTAATAATGGAGTTTTTAGGGGTAATCAAACTTAACTTCTTGATATTTTAGTTCAACTTATTTGCTGGGAATAATATATTAATATGTTTTTTAGCTATCCATTTCATTTTAGAGGTTTCACCATTTTTATTTGTGATTAGTGTCTCAATACTGTTTGATTTTCTTTTAAATGAAATAGTATTTCCTTCTAATTCAATAATTTTCTCATTTGTTTTGTTGAGAATCATGGCTAACATAATATCTCTGTACTGTTTTACGGTTTCTTTGTTGCCAATAGCAAACGTTTTTATATCACTCTGGTTAGTGTTCTTGAAGTCCTTATAGGATACGGTGTAAAAATCTTTATCAGCTTCTTTATTTAGTTGGCCAATTAAGTTTCCTAGTAAACTTATTTTAGAAATTTGCACAGTTTTTTTTGTTGTTTTTTCTGTGTCACTTGTAATTTCCTTTATTTGAGCAGTTGCGTTAATTGTAATAAAAAGGATAGTTATTAATGAAAGTATTTTCTTCATGATATGGTAGTGATTAAAGTTTGTTATTGCTGTTTGAGCAATAGTTCTCTAAAATATTAAATAAACTGATAAGATTTAAGTTTAGAGCAAAAAAAAATCTGACACATGAGTCAGATTTTTTAGAAAATTGTAATATATGATTATTAGATCACTTTTACGTTTACGGCGTTTAAACCTTTTCTTCCTTCTTCTAAGTCAAATTCAACTGCATCACCTTCGCGAACTTCGTCAATTAAACCAGAAATGTGTACAAAGTGTTCTTTGTTGTTGTCTTCTTCAGTAATGAAACCAAATCCTTTAGTGTCGTTGAAAAATTTTACTGTTCCTTTATTCATTGTAAATTGTATTATATTTTTATACTGGTGCAAATATACAAAAAAAATAGATTAACAATCTAATTTTAGAGGTTAAAATTCATTTTTTTCTTTAGAAAGAATAAATAATATGCATAAAAGTACACTTTACGCAGTGAGTATTGTGCTATCTTGCTGAAAATAATTATAAGTTATAATGGTTGAAGAAGAATTTAGTTTTGGGATGTTGTTCGTTGGAGCAATAACATTTAGCTTGCTATTATTAATAGTTTTTTTGTTTTTAAAAATGCTTGATACCGTTTATTTAAGTTGGTTTAAACGTCCAGCTTGGGTACATTTTTATTTGTATAAAAAGAAATTGTCTAAAGATCAAAAAGTAATATTACGTAAGAATTCAAGTTTTTATAACCGACTATCTAGTGTTGATAAGAGCCGATTTGAACACAGGTTAGTGTGTTTTTTGAATGATAAAACATTTATTCCGCGACAGGACCTTGTGTTAGAAGAAGAAAAAAAAATATTGATTGCAGCTACTGCAATAATGTTAACTTTTGGAATGCGAAAGTATATGCTTCCAATTCTTGATAAAATAATTGTATACCCTAAAGAGTTTTATTCAACAATTGATGAGAGATATCATAAAGGAGAATTTAATCCAAGACTAAAAGCATTAGTGCTTTCCTGGAAAGATTTTGAAGAGGGATTTAGGGTAGATGATGATAATCTAAATTTAGGAATTCATGAGTTTACACATGCAATTCATTTAAATAGTATTAAAAGATCAGACACGGCATCTGTGGTTTTTTCTGATGGTTTTTCCGAGTTGATGAATCTATTACGTAATGAAGATCTAGTGGAGGATATAAAAAACTCTGAATTTATAAGAGATTATGCATTTACTAATGAGTTTGAGTTTTTAGCTGTTGTGGTAGAAAATTTTATTGAATCACCAACGGAGTTTAAAAATCAGTTTCCAAGTTTATATAAAAAAATTCAGCAAATGTTTAATTTCAGATTTGCTGGGTATTAACATGAAAGTATGATTACTACTTAAATAAATACATTATTCTTTCCTGATTATCTGGTAACCCAATAATATTATTAATAAAGTCTTTTTTGTATTCTAACACTCCTTTTTTTATATAACCTTCAGCAAAAGGCATGCACGTTCCCCATGCTCGGGATTGCTTACAGTTTGTTAAGTTTAAAGCTTTAACTATAGTATGTGTCCCTACAGTTATGATACAGTATTTGTATTTCTTGGCTTTGGTTAATGATGAGGCTATGTTTTTCTTAGATAATCTTATTGATTTGTCTGCTCCAGAGTCAGCAAATTTTTTAAAGGTTATAATCGGGATTTTGTACTTAATATTTGTAAGTACTTTAATGTTTTTAAGAATTTCTATTTCCGAAGCAGTCTTATTTTCCTGTTTACTAGGGTTAGAACAGCTAGTTATTAAAGTTAATAGGGTGAATAGCTTGATAATTCTCATGTCAAGAAATGTTTATTGGTTAGTTACATTGATGTTTATAAATACCAAAGCCAGTAAAAAACTGGCTTTGGTAGATAAATATGTTAAGAAATATTAAGAATTCGCAATCACTTTTAGATTTTTAATAGTTTCTATTTGCTTTTCTGATTTAAAAACAAAACTTCCAGCTAC